>JAJCXQ010000893.1 GCA_029263355.1 Acidobacteriota bacterium
GCTCGATATCGAGCTCGGAAAACGGCTCGTCACCGATGTCGAGGCCAGCGAACTCGGACTCGGGCAAGACGGACTCAGCGTCGATCAGGTCGATCAGTGCTTCAGCTCGCGCCCGGTTCATGCCCGCGACCGGCGGCATCAGAGCGCCGCCAGCTTCACGTTTGAGCTTCAGCGCGTAGGGGTCGCCGCGGTCGAGGAAGCCCTTGGGGTCGAGCACAAACTGCACCAGCCATTCGCGATCCTGGCGCGCCGTGACGTTCTTCAGATCGGGGCCGACCAGCCGGCCGCCGCCGATCGAGTGACAGCTGACGCAGTTCTGGCGGAAGAACTCGGCGGTCTCCTGCGCCAGCGCCGCTGTCGCGCCGCCGGTCAACGCCAGCGCCAGCGCCAGCGTTCGAGCCAGTGCTCGGAGCCACTGGCCGGTTGGCCTGTGCCGCACTGTGACGCGGCTGCTGACGCTACTGCGATGGTCGATCATCGCCTACCTCCTCCCTCGCTGGCCCGGCTTCCACCAGCGCTGCGAGGGTGGTCGTTTCGAGAAACTCTCGGTAAACACGCTTGACTTCGTACCAGCCCTCGTGAGCCGGACACAGATGGTCCTCGCTGCACGGCTTGCTGGCATCGAACAGACATCCATGCAACGCGCCCTGGGGATCGAAGAGCTCGGCAATCTGCATCAGCGAGATGTCCTGAGGCGATCGGTCGAGCCGGTAGCCACCGCCGGTACCGCGTGTCGCCTCGACGAATCCCGCGCGCTTGAGGACAAGAAGGATCTTCGACAGATAGTTGGCCGGCACTTCCGCCATCTCGGCTAACTCGCGTCCCAAGATCGCGTTGTTGTCCCCGGTCTTTGCTAAGCAAGAGAGCGCGCGGACGGCGTAACTGGTTGTGGTTGACAGCATTAATTGACTTCTTCATGTTCAACGCAAGAAGAAGATCAGAAGTGCGGGTTGGGGGGATATGACGACTGTCATATCCCGACTCGAAAGGCACGGAAAACCGACGCCACAGTCGCCGGCCGGCCCAGGCTGAACCGAAACTAGAAACTCTGGAGGTGCTCAGCGCCGGGGCTACGGTACGCTGCGCCGGGGCTACACTCAGGGCCCTGAATGACCGCGGCTCCAGGCGTCGATGGCAAACCCGGGCAGACCAAGCAAGAGACCTACCCTCTCTTGGCGCTCTTCAGCTTCGAGTTGGGCGATTCGCCTCGAGATCGCAAGCAGCTGCGATGATCAGAGCTCTACAGACCGCGGACATCTTTTCCGGCCCGAGGCTGCCGACAAAATGCTTCAGTTGCCGCTTCGGCACCGTTTGCACGTGATCGAGATTGACGGCCGAGTCTCCTTTGAGACCTTCGTCGATGCCGACGGCGACCTCACTTGGGGCGCCTCGGATCGTTGACGTGATGGGCGCCACCATCACCGTGTGGAGCCAGGGGATGGCGTCCGGGCGCGTCAAGACCAGAACCGGTCGGCGTTTGTCGGGAGGATTGAAAGAGTAAAGCCAGATCTCGCCGCGATTCACTCTGGAGGCCATTCGCCTTGCTTCTCCCAGCCCTCGAACTCCTCACCAAGCCCTCGACCATCTCCATAGGCCTGCTGGTACTGCTTGGCGATCTCAGTCCGACGGCGACCCTCCAGATAGGCGGCCGCCGCGCGCCGCAAGACAGCGGAGCGTCCCTCGGCCTGGACCTCCTGGTCGGCGTCCAGTCGGTCTAGGAATTCTTCCTCGAACATGACCTGTACAGCTTTCATGTGGGTATGATACCCACATAAAAAACGTGTTGCAAGGTCATAGTCAAGGCCCAACGCAAAACCATCACGGCCTTCGACCAGGTGCATCTACGCGGCGCCCGAGTGCTCGAAACGTTCCTCGACGTCCTCGGTCTGCCGTCCCTCGCATCCACCGTGGGCCCCGGCGTCCAGCGTCGCGGTCGCCCGCCCAAGCGGCAGCCGGTTGACGCCTACCCCGATCTCGTCGAGCGGATGCTGGGTGACGGCCGTGTCGAGCCTTCTGCGCCCGGTTCGATGCAAGGGGTCCCGGAGGCTACAGACCGCGTCACAGCGTCCAGGGGTGCGTCGGCGAGTGTGGAGAAGGGCGATCCGGCGGTCCAAGTCGTCCAGGGGAAAATCGAGAGAGCCTCTCGCAAGCTGTTCTTCGGCGATTTTAAAATTGGAAGAGGCGTCCGCAAGCTCTCCAGGGGCGATCTGAAAAGCGAAAAAGGGGCTCGCAAGCCGATCGATGGCCCTCGGAAAAGCGAAAAACCGGCTCGCAAGTTGCTGCGGAGGGCTTCAAGTCTTCTTTCCAGACGACTTACGTTGACTCGTCGAGTCCGGCCTCTGCATCGAAGGTCATTTCGGGCACGAACGAGACGTCTCCGCGGTCGCCGGCTGCGCTTTCGAGCTGATCCACCGAAAGTCGCAAGACCACAGGGTCGGCAGATGTCGCTGGGCCGCATATTCGAAGGGTCGATGAGCTGGATAGGAGCTGTGGTAGCCTATTGGTGAGCTATACGGACTCACTGCTGTTCGGATGAACCGCAGCATCATTTCTGGAGGGTGGAAGATGTTCCAATGTTGATAGCTACTTACGACAGGTTGGATCAGGTCGGCCCAGACGTTACACGGACGTCGTGTTGTCGCGTTGACCGTGTGCGGGCCTTCGGGTGGCCTCTTCCACAGAGTTCAACCGTGTTATGCGGACCCACAGAAGTCGTGTTTGGCGCTGATGCGATGCAAGTGTAGAGTCACTTGGATGCTTGAAACTGGGGCTTTAGGACCCTTGCCGACTACCAGGACTATCGTGTTATCCGGGTCTGTAGAATAGGTGATTGGAGTTGAACTGCACTGTTAGCTTTCTGTGGTGCCGTAAATACGATGGACTACGATATTTTCTTCAGCTACTCCCACCTTGACAGGGGCGTTGCTACTGAGTTTGTCGCGAAGCTGGAAGCTGCTGGCTTGCGGTGTTTCCTTGCCGACAAGGATATTGCCGCAGGAGATCTCTGGGAACCTCGGGTTCGCGATGCGTTGAAGGTTGCTAGGAGAGTCCTTCTCCTGATCACACCTCGATCTAAGGATAGTCTCTGGGTGGCTGCGGAGGCAGGTGCAGCTTGGGCCCTGGAAAAGAAGCTGGTAGCTTGCCTGATGTTTGTAGAAGCAGATCAACTGATAGAGCCTATCGGCCGACGTCAAGCACGACGTGTCGAGACTCAGGAAGAGACTGAGAGCCTAGTGTCCGAAATCACAGAATCACTGAAGCGGAAAACAGTAGATGCCACGTAGTCTTAGAGTATTTGACGTCTTCGTCGCTTCTCCTGCCGATGTTAGTGAGGAACGAGACTACCTCGAGGAAGCGATCCGTGAACTCAACCAAACCTGGCAAAGGCGCCTCGGGGTACTGTTGAATCTGATCCGATGGGAAACAAGCGTCTATCCAGGCTTCGGAGAAGATGCTCAAGATGTTGTCTCGAAGGCCCTGCCTAAAAAGGTAGATATCTTCGTCGGTATTCTCTGGACTCGAATAGGGACGCCGACAAAGCGGGCCCAGTCTGGAACGCTCGAGGAGTTCGAGACCGCCTATGCGCAATGGCAAGAGGATCCAGACAGTATTCGCCTATTAGTTTATTTTAAGAAGAGTGTGCCTGATGCACTGGACAAGATCGACCCGGAGCAACTCTCCAAAGTGAGGAATTTCGAGAAGAGTCTCCCTGCAAGAGGTGGGCTTTCTTGGGTATTTGATACTGCTGAAGAGTTTCGGGCTTCAGTGCGAAAGCACCTTTCTTTGGCAGTGCAGGATCTAGCGGGAAAGCCCGAGAGGGAGCCTCCGACTGACTCTTTGGGTCGAGTTGTTGATGTTTCGGCAGCTCTAGAGCGTGAAGGCGAAGCAGAAGACCCCGATGATCACGAAGGCCTCTTTGAGCTTGTGGACAACTGGGGTGAGGGTATGGAAGTTGTTGTGGCCATTACGGGTAAGTTCACTGGCACCTTTGAAAGACTCACTAACTCAATGGGGCGCGGCACAGAGGAACTCAAGGGGATCGATGTCAAGACAGACCGTACGGCCGCGAAGAGAGTCGTGAACTCGATTGCTGACCGGCTTGAGTTTTTGGCGGAGGTATTGAGCACAGATACCCCTGTGCTTGAGGAGGCATTTCGGGAATCTATCGGATCCCTTGACAAGGCAATTCAGATCGCCCCAGATTTTGGCAAGGAAGGGGTAGACAGCATCTATGAGTCGCGAACCGGCTTGGCAAGCTTGAAGGCCGCAATTGACGGAAGCATGGATACCATGGAAAGCATGAAGAAAACTATTGTGGGCCTGCCGCGTGTCACTACGAGATTCAATCGGGCCAAGCGTAACGCTGTCAGCTCAATCGAAAACCTCTTTCGTACGCTGCGATCTGCAAGTATGCAGATCGGTTCAAGCCTAGAGCTTCTGGAAAGACTACACGGTGGAAGCTAACCCATCGCTCGACCGGTCGCGCAGAGCGCCGTTCAGCTCCAATCGTTAGGCGCCACAAGCAATGCCATACTCAGAACGTGTTCGAGAGCTAGTTCCGCTAGAGTCATTTGACAGCGCTGTCTTTCTTGCGGACCAGAATACACCACAGAACGTCTGCGACTTCGTACTGGCACTTGCATTGGTCTATAATGACATAAGAGATATAATGCTAATGCGCTTGCTCATACAAGAAGTCGTGCCCTCCAATCTTGAGGCTCCGAGCGCTGAGCTCGGACAGTACTACGGGATGGAAACGGGAATACTACGTCTGCAGGCAGGGGTCATGAGGGAATTGCTTGACCTAGTCAAGCGTAACCAAGCTGCGATCACGCATAATTCGTTCAGCGGTATCGTACGCAAGTTGAGTCGCGAGGCCCGCGAGGCTTGGCAGGCTCTTGCTGCTGTCGCCTTTGGTAAGGATGAAAGTAGTCTTCTCGCGAAGGCACTCATGTTCATGCGAAACAAGGTTGCCTTCCACTATGATCCCAAGGAAATCTCGCGTTCGTACCAAGCCTGCTTTCAGCAGGAAGGAGCGGAGCCACTGGTCTCTCGCGGTGGCACAATGGGGCGGACGAGATTCTATTTTGCAGATGCAGCGGCGCAAACCTACATGAAGGAGAAGGGTAAGATGGGAGACGCAGAAGCAGAGCTGATTGGGAGAGTGGACGGGGAGGTCCTGCTCGACCGAATCAACGTAGCCCTTTACCAGATAATTACTCGTTTCCCGGTTCACCGAGGGTACGCTTGGCGGAAATCGTCCGCCTAACGAGACGGTCGAGCGTACCGGCTACGCCGCCCGTTCACCTTAACCGTTCGACGGCAGAGAGGTGACTATCGTTCATGAGTAACACCGAGCAGAGTGAGGACAAGAGCGCAGTGAGAGAACGTATTCTCAGCTCAATGGGGCCGTCATATCTCTCGCTCGTAAGCATACTTCAAAGCGTCCTTCTTGGGCTGCTCTTCGTGAGCCAGGTGATGGATCGACTAAGAGATGACAAGCTGCCGTTCGGCTTTATACAGATAATCCTAGTTGCCTCCACTTTTCTTGTGATTTTAGCCATCTGGAACGAGCTTCGCCCAATATTCATGTGCTTTCGCTGGATATCCACCTGGATCGATACTGTGATCCCCTTCGGAATCGCAGCGTTGCAGTTTGCTTTAATTATGGCTATAGACCTAAAGCCTCAATACTGGTTTCTTTCATTCGCTTTGCTTCTTCTCGGTGGTTCTGTCGTCTATTTGAAGATGTACGGCTACATCTTCAAGGAGCGATGGGGAGCAGACGCGCTTAACAGCGAGATTTGTACAGCTCTCGGCTCCCATAAATGGAGTAACCCTCTGTCTTACGGAGTAGGTGCGCTGCTCGCTGGCTTGCTGTGCGTTAGCACCTGGGGCCAAACCGAGGCAAGGCCATGGCAAGTATGCGTGGTTTTAGCCTATCAGTTGTTTCTCTTCATTTGGGGAGAAGTCGGATGGCGGAAGATTGTGGTCTTTGCAGTCAAGTAAGCTGGGTCGAGTTGAGAGCTTGTGCGAGTTGGATTTATTGTGAAAATCAAATAGCATCAGTGATAGAGGAAGCTACTCGTGACGATGAGGCGACAGGGCCTACAGGCCGACATCGAACAATTGCATCGACTTCGACGCGGCAAGCCGCACGCGTCATGCTAGCCGTTACTTGCCTCGTGAATCTCTGACTTGCCTCCTATAGGCGCTTGCCACCAGTATCGCGAGGTCAAAGTTGACCGGCAGACCCCAGCCCCTATAAAATAGCGGTAATCGAGCGTAAGCGCTCGCAGATCGTGGCCTGAGAACGTATCGCGTTCTGCTACGTTCCGGGTCGTAAGTTCTAAAACGGGCACGACGGGGGCTGGAACCCCCACCGCGCCCTCAACCACGCAAGGAGTGTCGTCCATGCGCAATCGTACTCTCGACTCTACCACCCTCACCCCGACCACCTCCCTCGACACCGTAGACCGCTGGTTCATCACCGAGAAAGGTCTGCGCGCTTCCGGAGCTGCCAGCATGATGGCGTCCGCCGCCAGCCTTCGCCAAGCGGCGACGGAGCTGGAGGAAGCTGCCAGCCGGCTGAGCCAGGAGACATCCCAGTCGCCCAACGGCTCGGAAGACACGACTCTTCAAACCTTCCGTCGCGGTACTGTCTGCGGTCGCTACCGCCACGAAACCCGAGTGCCAGACCTACGGCTGTGCGGCAAATGGTTGCGGAACGCTGGGTTCGAGCTCGGGCAGAAGTATCAAGTCATGGTAGGTGACGGGCAGCTCACAATTTGCGCTGAGTAGGCGAACTTACCGAGCGAAGCGGGCTTTCGGAGAAAGCGTCGTGTGTCGGAAGGCCCCGCCGAACCCTGCTCGAAAACGGGACGTTGCGCCCCTCCGGGGCGCTTCCCATGGGAGTCACCCAACCCGGGGCACTGCAACCGGCGTCGCCTGAG
>JAJCXQ010000894.1 GCA_029263355.1 Acidobacteriota bacterium
GCCGCTTCACCGGCGGTGTGGTGGAAGTGGTCACTAAATCTGGCGGCAACGACCTCCACGGCTCGCTGCGCGACAGCTTCACCAATGAATCGTGGGAAGAGACGACCCCGATCGAAGAGGAGCAAAACGACGAAAACGTCGAGGTCTTCGAAGCGACTCTGGGCGGCTTCATTCTCAAGGATCGATTGTGGTACTTCTTGTCTGGTCGCCAATTCGAGCAGACCGAGACCTTGACCACCCGGCTGACCAACATCAGCTTCCCCAACGACCGCAAAGAGGAGCGGCTCGAGGCCAAGTTCACCCTGGCGATGACGCCGAGCCATTCGCTGCGCATCGGTGCGTTCGATCTATCGGATTCGATCGGCGCTGATCCTCGTTCCGGCGTGCTCGAGCCGCGGGCCGCGGGCGGCAAGGAAGAGCCGGAATCATCGTTCTTCGGCAACTACACCGGCGTCTTCAGTGACAAGTTCCTGGCCGAGGTCCAGTATTCGGATCGAAGTCTCGAATTCATCTACGACCGTGACGGCGCCGCCGGCGATCGTATTGCCGGCTCGCAGATGATCCCAATCAGCGGCGGCCGCGCGCAGCGTTATCATGCTCCGGTTTTCGGCGAAGGTGAGCGCACCCGTGAGTCGGACCATTTGATCGCCAAAGGCAACTACTTCCTCCCCACCGAAAATCGGGGCTCCCACGACATCACTTTTGGTATCGACACCTTCAGTGACATCTCACTGGAGAACAACGTCCAGTCCGACGGCGACTACGACATCTGGTCGAGCAACGTGAGAATCGAAGGCAGCTCGGTGTTTCCGGTGTTCCAGACCAACGGCGCCAGCTGGCTCCTCTATCGGCCGATCCTCTCCGCCAGCCAGGGTACCGACTTCGAGTCCAACGCGATATACGTCAATGACAGCTGGCAACTCAACGATCACTGGAGCTTCAACGTCGGCGTGCGTTACGACAAGAACGACGGTGTTGACGGAGATAAAAACCCGGTAGCCAAGGACGACAACATCAGTCCACGCCTCGGCGCGTCTTATGACATCAAAGGCGACGGCGACTTGGTGATCAACGCCTCCGCAGGCCGTTATGTCGCCAAGATCACCGGCGGCAACGTCGGCGATTCAGCGGCGGCGGGTGGTAATCCGGCATTCTTCGGTTGGCAGTACTTCGGTCCGGCGATCAATACCGATCCGAACTTGCCAGCCAGTCAACTGGTGGGTCAGGACGACGCCCTACGCATCGTCTTCGATTGGTTCGACAGCGTCGGCGGACCTTCGAATCGTAGCTTCCTGGCCTTCAGTCCGAACATCCCTGGGGTCACCTCCGCCATCGACGGTAATCTGGTTTCCCCCAATGCCGAGGAATTCACCATCGGGTTCACCAAACGGCTCGGGTCTCGCGGCGTCGTCCGTGGCGACTACATCAGCCGTGAGTTCCACGACTTCTACTTCTCACGGATCAACGGCGACACCGGCCAGGTGAGCGACTCCGAGGGGCAGATGTTCGATTTCAAGGAGATCGGCAACGATGACGACATTCTCGAGCGCAAATATGACGCGTTCTTGGCCTCATTCACCTACCGCCTGAGCGATCGGATGAATCTCGGCGGCAACTGGACCTGGTCCCACGCCCGCGGCAATTTCAACGGAGAGTTCTCCAGCACCGGACCGGTGACTTCCAATTTGGGCGAATATCCGGAATTTCGAGCTTTCGAGCAGGTCAATCCGCGGCGCAACCTCGCCGTTGATGTCCGCAACAAAGTTCGCCTCTGGCTGCTGTATGAGCTGTTGGCCAACGACCGCCACGATCTCAACGTCAGCGTGCTTCAGAGCTTCACCTCCGGCGGGACCTATTCGGCGCAGGGTAGCGTCGACCCACGGCCGTTCGTGAACAACGCGCCGTCGTACCTGACCCCTCCGTCGACCGTCAACTATTTCTTCGCGACCGACGAGTTCGAGCTCGACGATGTCACCCGGACCGACTTCGCCCTGAACTACGCGTTTCGCTGGAATCTCTTCGGCAAGGCCTTCGAGATCTTCGTGCAGCCCGAGGTCTTGAACATCTTCGACGAAAACACCGTCACCCGCGTCAACGTCGCGGACGTCAACGATGCCACCACGGACTCGAGCCTAGCGACGTTCGACCCCTTTACTGAGACGCCTCAACGGGGTGTCCACTGGGATCTGGGTGATCAATTTGGCCAACCCAGTACCGATACTGACTATCAGCGTCCGAGAACCTTCCGATTCTCGGTGGGATTCCGCTTCTAAGAAGCTCTATCAACATCGCTGATCGTCGAGCCCGGGCGGCAGCCCGGGCTTTTTTGTGCGCGGCAGCTGGAACACGGCCCTCCTCCCGCGACCACCTGCATCTTTGACGGCGAGGCCATGGACTGCCGCTGACCTGCGATCGCACCCTTGCAAACCACAAAAATCTCACTCCAACTTGCCCCCGAGCTATCGTTTGACGATATCTTCACGTGCCCGTTCGGTAGGATGATCCAACATCGGTCGACTCGAGCCCTCACCCAGGACAGGGTCGGACCTCACCGGAGCAACATCATGGGTCTTCTTGGCACACTGAAAACAAACATGCCGTCATCGCAGGACGCCCTTCCCGGGCGTGATCAAAAGATGCCGGTTCCCGTACGCCACTTCGTGCTCGACGCCCCTCTCGAGCCACCCTTTCCTGAAGGTATGGAGCTGGCGATCTTTGGCCTGGGCTGCTTCTGGGGCGCCGAACGCAAGTTCTGGCAAGCTCAAGGGGTCTACTCCACTGCTGTCGGCTATGCGGCAGGGAAGACCCCGAACCCAAACTACCAAGAGGTGTGCAGCGGCCTCACCGGTCACAATGAGGTGGTGCAGGTGGTCTTCGATCCCCGCACGATCAGCTATGACGCCTTACTCAAGATCTTCTGGGAGAGTCATGATCCGACCCAGGGTATGCGCCAAGGAAACGATGTTGGAACACAGTACCGCTCGGGCGTTTACACCACATCTCAGGCCCAGCGACAGAGTGCTCTTGCATCTCGCCACGCTTACCAGAAGGAGTTGGCAAGCTTAGGCTTCAGCAGCATCACTACTGAGGTTCTCGAAGCCCCCGCTTTTTACTATGCGGAAGCTGAGCATCAACAGTACCTGGCCAAGAACCCTGGAGGCTATTGCGGTTTGGGCGGCACTGGAGTCAGCTGCCCTGTCGGGATCGCCACAGGATCCTGACATGCGCTCATCTCATCGAAAAATGGCCATAGGATCCCTCCAATAGGGGTTGACACCCTCAATCGCGTCCCAATATCATTGGCAGCGCTCAATCCACAGAGTCTCTTCGCGACTTTTCTTTAAGAGTTAGCGAAATTCAGATACAGAAGTTTCAAGGAAACCAGCGCTAGACACACAACCTGTCGGCACCCAAATTTTAAATTGCTTAGTGAACTTGCTCCGAATCCCGAAAGCTCTTCACTCATCTCTACCAAGAGGAACTCGGAAATGCGTTCGAAATCGTTTGTCTGCCTCGCCATCGCGACTCTATTCCTAGCGCTGCCTGCCGCCGGTCAGCTGCAAGAAAATGCGGCAGGACCGCTGACCATTCCGGAAGACTTCATGCCTCCGGGTAACCTCTACGACAACGATGTCTCCGATGGCATCACCTCCCTGGCTACTCAGGACTCCGATGGCACTTTCTTCGCCCGCTCGGCGGATGACTTCACCATCGACAACGCCGCGCAGGGTTGTGAGTCCGGCATGTTTGAGATCACTGAGGTCCGCGTGCAGGCCACGCAGCAGAACGCTGCTCCGCAAGCTTGGGGCTTTGACTTCTATGATGGTGACGCCACCTCGCCGCTGCCGACTAACGCCGCTGTGCCGATCGCGACCTTGGCCGAAACTGGCCAGGTCAACCTCGGTCCGTTTGGCGCCACCACGAGCCTCTTCGAGGTTGCGTTCGCTGGCGCTGGCACGATCTTGAACGGCGACACCATCTATTGGGTCGCCCCCTTCGGCACCGATGGTGCTGCCAACGCCGGTGGCTTCAACAACTTCTTCGCCTCGTCTCTCGGCGCGGCTGGCACAGTTGCCAACAGTCAGATCATTGCGCCTGATGCCGGTGTCCCGGTCTGGACGGCGGTCGATGCGGTCATCGGACCCCCGGCGCTCGCCTTCTCCTTCGCGATCGATGGCTTCTGCCTCGCTCCGGAGACTCCGACGATCGCCATCCCGACCTTGAACAGCTGGGGCTTGCTCCTCCTGATCGGTCTCTTGGCCGCCGTCTCGATGTTCTTCTTGGCCCGCACGCGCCGCGTCTAAGGCTAGTTAGCACATCCGCTGAAAAGAAGAGGGCGTTGCACTTTCGGTGCGACGCCCTTTTTGTTTGTTGGCTTGCTTGGCGTGTTGGCCTTTGGAGCCCCTAGCCCCCTGTCCGCCGGGGCCACCTAGCCCCCCCCCTTCATCCCAGGCGAGGAGGAACCGGAGAGGCTAGGGAGCGCTGGCGTCTCGCCGGCTCTGGACCTCCGGACTCGAAAAAGCCACATACTGGGAGCGCCGGCGTCTCGCCGGCTCTGGACCTCCGGACTCGAAGAAGTCACATACTGGGAGCGCCGGCGTCTCGCCGGCTCTGGCCCCCCGGACTCGAAGAAGTCACATACTGGGAGCGCCGGCGTCTCGCCGGCTCTTGGATCAATCCGGAAACTTCGAGGCATCAATTCCTGGAATGATCCGTAGCGCATTCTTGTAGTACAACTTCTTCAGCACTTCGTCTGGCAATGCAAGGCCATACATCTTCCAGAAGGCATGCCGCCGCCGGTAGTAGTCAAAGTACTCGTCGGAGGACTCCAGTACCCGAAAGTAGGTGTGGTATTCGACCGGGGCCCAGCTGTCTTTGCCGAACATCACGCGGTCTTGGTACTTGATGAACCACTCGCGCGCGAACCTGGGTTGACGGCCTAACTCGGCCAGCACCGCCCCGATCTCTGTGTGCATGTTGGGGAGCTCGTCCATCAGGCGGCCGAGAGCGGCAAGATCGTTGCCCATCCAACCGAGGTGAGCATTGATGAACGTTGTCCCGGGGTGCTTGCGGAACACGTTCTGCTGCTCACCCATGATCTGTTCCCAGGACGCAACTTTTCCCGGCTCACGGTAACGCTCTGGCTTCTGCATGAGCTCCAGCAGGCGTTCATTGTTCTTGTCTTTGGGCTTCCAGAAGGCTGAAGGCTCGCCGGAGTGGATCAGCACCGGGATCCCAAGCTCGCCACATCGAGCCCAGATCGGATCGATACGAGGATCGTCAACCGCGACGCGCTTGCCATTCCCATCTTTCAGATCGAGCCCAAGACTCTTGTAGACCTTGAGGCCCTGGGCCCCACCCGCGACATCAGCCTCGAGCTGACGCACGGTGCGCGTCCCCCAGTCGTCATTCTCGATGCCTTGAAAATCGACATTGGTGAAGACGATGAAACGACCCGGAGCTGAGCGATTGGCGTTACCGACTGCGCGCTGCAGGAAGTCCCCGTCGTGGAGAGCAAATCGCAGACTCCCGTCTTTATTTTCGACACGCCGGAACCCCCGCCCACTGAGGTTGACCATGACCGCCATGTTCAGCTTGTCCATCTCCGCCGTCACTAAGCTCAGATCTTGATCCGGCATCTGCCATTGGTGATTGTGGACGTCGATGAACGGATACTTCGCCCGCTTCACCACTTGACCGGGCACTACCAAGGTGGATGGCGGATCATAATCCTGGAAAGGAACAACCGCAGGCGTCTCCTCGGCTGTCTCCTCTTGACACCAAACCGTACTGGCCACGGTGGCCAAGAATATGGTGACGAATACAGACACGGTACTTCGTTTCATTGCCGTTGCTCTCTTTCTTCGGTCCGCATCCGCACCCGATAGACGCAGCGATCATCTTCTTTCAGCAGGTGTCGCGTGCGCTCCACCTCGACATCGTCACCCAAAGTCTCACGGAAGACTCGTAGTTCGCCAGCACAGAGCCCAGAGCACTGTTGGGCGGCTTCGCAAATCGGGCAGTGGTGCTCCACCAGCAACCAATCGTTGGCAACAGTCTCGACAACTTCTGCCATATACCCCTCAGCCGTGCGTTGATCCGCGAGACGCAGGAGACGCTCCGGCAGTGGAAGATCTCGTGGAATCTTCCGCTGGTAGTCAGCAGACTGAGCCTGAGCCCGAACCTCGATCAAACGTTGTAGGCCAACTTCGCCGAAGGCTTCACGCGCTGCTTCGATGAGTCCGACCGTCAGCTCCGCATGGCCATCCGGAAACAAACTATCGGCTGCCCGCGTGAGCGACCAGTAAATTGCCGGACGTCCACGCCCTTGCGGTGGCTGTGTATGAGCTTCCACTAGATCTTGATCTTCTAATCCCTGAAGATGCTGTCGCACGGCCACCGTCGTTAGCCCGAGAGTTCGGGCGATGGTATTAGCAGTGACCGGGCCCTCGAGCTTCAACTGATCGACGACACGCCGCTTCGCTTCGCTGAGGACTTCGCTCTCCATACCGTCAGCATAACTCAACGCCGCGATTAAAGAAAGAAACATGTTGACTTATTCATCGTATTAGCAAAGCATGGACTTACTTTAATCACATCCGGCATCGGAGAGACATCATGAAGATCATCCTCAACATCTACCTCGACGCCTTCCGCGGACTGCCGCGGGATGTCTGGCTGCTGTCCGCAGTGCTCTTAGTCAACCGTGCCGGCACTATGGTGTTGACCTTCATGACGCTCTACCTGACCCAGGAGCTGGGATGGTCCCTCACTCTGGCAGGCCAGATCTTGAGCATCTACGGCGTCGGTCACCTGAGTGGCGCTTTGATCGGTGGCTGGATGTGTGATCGAGTGGGCGCCCTGCGTATTCAATTCCTCAGCTTGCTGCTTTCGGGAATCGGTTTTTTGGTTCTCGAACACCTCCGATCGGTGAGCAGTGTCATGATCGCCACCCTGTTGGTCGCCACCGCTGCGGAGGCATTCCGGCCCGCCAATGGCGCGGCCCTGGCTGCTTTCTCGCCACCCCATCTGCGGACCCGCGCCGTGGCGCTGAATCGCGTGGCACTCAACTTGGGGTTCTCGCTCGGGCCTGCTATCGGCGGCTGGCTAGCGATGAAGGATTACGGCTTGCTCTTTCGGTTCGACGGCGCAACCTGCATTGTGGCGGCCTTTCTGCTGGCGGCACTGTTCTACCGTCGCCAGCCTGTCGTCTCCAACGACACGATGGACGACGCCGCGACTCCACCCGTCCACCCCCTCCACGACCGTGTCTTTCTCGCTTTCCTTGCCTTGGTTGTCCTCTTCACCTTGTGCTTCTTTCAAGGATGGAGCACCTACCCGGTCTTCCTCAACGAGGTTTATGG
Source organism: Acidobacteriota bacterium (assembly GCA_029263355.1). Taxonomy (GTDB): domain Bacteria; phylum Acidobacteriota; class Thermoanaerobaculia; order Multivoradales; family J023; genus JAAELT01. The sequence continues at coordinate 7,365 of JAJCXQ010000894.1, forward strand.
ACTCTCTGAATCAGAGTTCGGTCTGCTGATGACCCTCAACGCTTTGTTGATCCTTGCTTTCGAAATGGTGCTCACCCACCGCGCCGAAACCTTCCGCCCCTTTTCAGTTATCGGAGCAGGAACGTTCCTTTTTGGCCTCGGCATGGCCATCCTCGTTACCGGGCGTGGCTGGGGCCTGGCGATCGTCTCAGTATTGATCTGGACCCTTGGAGAGATGCTGGTCGCGCCGGCTGCGGGAGGCTGGGTCGCCAATCGTGCCGCCGCCAAGTACCGGGGCCAATCCATGGGGCTCTACACCATGGCCTGGGGCGTCGGCTTCATCATCGGACCTGCAGCCGGAGCCTGGATCTACCAAGCTTGGGGGCCAACCACCTTGTGGCTCGCCACCGGCCTCCTCGGTGGTGTGGTCTGGCTGGGATTCGAGCTCTTACAAAAAATGGTATCCACGTCTCCGCGACTCCGTCCTGTCCGGCATCCACCAACCCACCGTGCTCAGGAAGAGTCCGGCTCAGCACCACCCCGTCATGCAACATGACGCCTGAACCCCGTCATGCTGCATGACGTAAACGTCAGCGAAATGCGTAGAATCAGTGAAACATAGGGAGCGACCTCTGTGCTCTTTGTTGCCCAGGAGCCTATCGCCATGCCCGATCCAACGACCCTAGCTCTATTCGTCGGTGCTGCATTGCTACTGCTCGTCGTGCCGGGACCGGCAGTTCTTCTACATCATCGCCCGCAGTATTGACCAAGGCCGCATGGTCCCTCCCTAAAAGCTATCTCCGGCTCTGCCTAGAGGATAGGTAGCGGTGAAGCGTCCCAGGCTGTGCCTGAGATCCTCTAGCCGAAAGGGCTTGCGGATGTAGTCGTCCATGCCTATCGCCATACACTGGTGGCGATCCTGAATGGTGGCGTTGGCCGTGATCGCGATGATATAGGGCTGCGTCATACGGGTATCGGAGCGAATCCTTTGGGTCGCTTCGAGCCCATCCAACTCGGGCATCTGGACATCCATTAGGATCAGGTCATAGGGGTGGCGGCGCAGGGCAGTAATCACCTCGATACCGTTCGCCACAATCTCGACCTGAATTCCCAATCGCTCGAGAAACGCCTCGGCGACCGCCTGGTTGACCGGGTTGTCCTCAGCGAGCAAGACTCGAATGCGGCGGGGAAATCGTAGCGGTAGCTCGGTCGCCAGCGGCGCCTCATCGGGCTGTCGCCGAGGCATTTCTTCCACTGGCCCCAGAACTTCAGTGAGGAGGGCATAGAGGTGAGCAGGCGTGACCGGTTTGGTCAGAAACGGTCTCACATCTCCTACTGTCTGGGGCTGATCGACAATTGTCGTCAGCGTGATCATCGCCGCCTGGGCACAAGCCGGCCGTTTTTGTAACTCAGCGCCGAAAGCGGCATCAGATCGCTCAGCAATGATGCAATCGAAGGTGTCCAGCGACGAAGTGACCAGCTCCGTCGCCTCCTCTGCGCTCGCCACCGCCTCCACTTGCATCGCCCACGAACCGAGATGATAGCGAAAGAAATCGCGGTAGATCGCCAGCTCGTGAAGCACCAGGACTCGACGCTCGCTGAGCTCCGTACGCTCAGGATCCAGGTAACGTGGGCGCGGATGTTGCGCGATCGGTACTTCGATCGTGAACGAGAACGTGGAGCCGGCACCGGGCTCGCTCTGCACTGAAATCTCCCCGCCCATCGCCCTGACCAGATGTCGACAGATGGATAGTCCCAGGCCAGTACCACCAAACCGCCTGGTGGTGGAGGTATCTTGCTGCGAGAAGGCTTCGAAGATGCGGCCGACTGCCTCGGGATCGATCCCGATACCGGTATCGTGGACCGAACACTCGATTTCGACATGCTCGGGCCGGTCGTCCGAGAGGGTTCGTTTGCGCCCCTCTGGCGCGACCCTGCACGACAGAGTGACGAAGACCTCACCCTCAGCCGTGAACTTGACGGCATTTCCGATCAGGTTGTGCAAGATCTGACGCAGACGAGCTTCGTCGCCGACGATCGCGACCGGTACATCCGTGTCGACTCGAGACACCAGTTCGATCCCTTTCTCCGCCGCCATCACCGCCAACACCTCGACCGACTCTTCCAAGCACTCACGCAGACGGACCGGGGCACGTTCGAGGATCAGCTCACCCGCTTCAATCTTCGAGAAGTCGAGGATGTCATTGATCAGAGCGAGCAACGTCTCTCCGCTGCTGCGCACGGTCTCCGTGAAGCGCTTCTGCTGGCCTTCGAGGCCAGTGCCGAGGAGTAGCTCCGTCATCCCGATGACCGCGTTCATCGGCGTCCGGATCTCGTGGCTCATCTTGGCCAGAAACTCGCTCTTAGCCTTATTGGCCGCCTCCGCCGTGCGGCGATGTTCCTGGGCTTGCCTGGCAGCATCCGCGAGCTCTGCCGTTCGCCGCTCAACGCGGCCTTCCAACTCTTCGTTCAGATCGTTCAGCTGGCTGTAGAGCCGCGCATTCTCCAACGATACAGCCGCTTGCGCCGCCAAAATATCGAGGATGTCGAGGCGCGCTTCAGTGAAGGCATCTGTTAGCTGTGAATTCTCGAACAGCAAGAATCCGACAATGTCGTCCTGCCAATACATCGGCATGCAGAGCAGGGACTTGACCTGCCGAGACGCGACGAAGGGGTCCGACATGAACGTGGTGTCTTTGCCAGCATCGCTCAAGACGACCCGCTTACCGGTCCGCCGGACATAGTTCAGGATCTGCTCCGGTACAGGCTCCGAGGTCGTACCTGAGCCGATATCGGCCAAGGCACGCGCCCGCAAGATCAACCGACCGTCCAGCTCCTGGAACAGATATCCACTCTGGGCCCCAGCACTTTCCAGCATGATCTCTAGCATCGTCTGGAAGAGGGAGTCGACGTGCAGTTCCTCAGAGATCACGCGAGTCGCCTTGACCAAGGTCATGGCATCGAGACGAACCGTCGGTGAATCCCCACCCATCGCGACTTGGTCCTGGTTGCTTCCGGACCGAAGTTCCGGGTAGGTCGCCGCCAGATCCTGGACGCGACTGCCGGCACCCCAGCGGGAGTAGAGATCACGCGCATTGCGCAGATGGGCCTTGGCGGCGGTCGTGAGGCGCAAAGAGACGCTGTACTGGCCAGCCAGCAAGTGTGCCAACGCCTCGTTATGCACAAACCCGTGCTCACGCGCCAGATCGATCGCTTCTTCATAACACGCCAGGGCAATCCCCGAGTGGTTTTCGAGACGCGCAAGCTCAGCATCGAGCAAGAACTTCTTGTGCAGGAAGTTCTCCGGGCAGGACTGCGCCCACTCCCCCAGACGCTCCAGATTGCGTGAAAGGGTGGCACGAAACTTCTGTTGACTGGCGGCGTCCTCGTGTTCCATCTGGCGGCAGAGACAGATGGAGTAGTAGAAGAAATGCTCAGCCAGCAAGGGTTGGCCAGTCAGAAATCCCAGAGTCTGCTCCGACTGCGCCCCGAGAGCGCAGGCATCGTCGTAGCGTTCGTGGATACACAGCACCATCATCTTCAGCACGTGGTACCGGGCGACGCCGGCGCCATGACTGCGCGCCTGCAGGTCTCGAATGCAGGAGTCCTCGTCGAATCCTTCACAGCTCAGGGACGCCCGGTCCTCGGTGGCGCCCTGGAGGTTCAGCACCACGTTGCGCACGATCTCTTCGAGATCGGCATAGGTCTTGTTCTTGGTCCGCCGGAAGAAGGCGAGGGCATCGTCGGCCTCTTCCAGGACCCTCGGTAAACGGATCCCCGAAAGCAGAGTACTGATCACCAAGTAGTAGTAGGCCCAGCTGCCAAAGACATAATCTCCCGACTCCAGGCCGTACTCGATGCTCTTGCGTAGCAGCGGAATGTTGGAGCGGATAGGGCGTGCCCAGTGGTTGTTGAGACCGCCGAGGATCCAGTAGAGCTTGCAGTAGAGCTTCGGCTCCTCCTGCCTTTCGGCTAGCGCCAAGGATAGGTCGCCGAGATCGCGTCCGGTCTGGTAGTCACCCCGAAAGGTGCCGAGGATGACGCCGAGGTAGCCATAGGCGAATGCCGACACCCGCGAGCTCCCATACCGTAGCGTCAGATTGACCATCTTGGTAGCGATCAACGGAAACCACTTCTGGTCGGCGATGTAGGTCTGGGTCGTCAGATTCATCATCAGCCGCATGCAGTCTTCGACCGCCTGATCTGTCATCGGCGGTAGGTCCAGCAGCTCGGTCAGTTGGCGATCGCCGATCTGGCTTTGAATTTCAGCCAGCTCACGCTCGATGGCTCCCTGGAGATCGTGGGCCTCCTCGCTCAGGTGAATATCGTAGAGTTCAAGGCCCTCGATCCCCGCGGCGATGGAATCATTGAAACGCCCGACACTCGAGTAGAAGGCAATTCGGAGGTTGTAAATCTGAGCTTTCTCGTGCCGATCACGGGACCTGTGCAAGAGCATGCTGGACAGGTCCTCGGCATGGTCGAAATCGCCGAGTAAGTAGGCGCATTCCGTCTCGGCCCTATAGAGCTCGAATGCCAGATCGTTGGCCGTCTCCCAAGCTGATTCCGGCAAGAACCGAATGCCCGCTCGCAGATAGGCCAGTCCCGAATCGTAAGCCGTGGAGCTCTTCGCCTTGATGCCCGCCAACAGATTGAGCCGGGCCATAAACAGCTGATCGTCTGGACGGTCGACCAACTCGGCGCCGAGGTTGACGTGATTGACGATGTCGAAGAGTCTGTCATCCACTGCGCCGACGGTCTCCAACAAGCGGCGACCGACTTTGAGATGCACTCTCTGCCTCTGACTCTCGCCGATCAGCGAGTAGGCCGCTTGATGAACGCGATCGTGGACGAAGCGACAAGTAATCACCGAAACATCCTCGGCACCGGAGAGTTCGATATCCCCGCCGCCCTCGATATCCCCGCCGCCCTCGATATCTCCGCCGCCCTGGTGCAGGACCTTGAAGGCGTCGTCCCGGGGCAAAATCAGCCCCTCCCGCAGGGCCGGCCATAACCCCTTCATGACCTCGTTCGCGGGCCGCGCAGCGACGATGGCAAGGGTTTCGATATCGAACGTGCTGCCGATGCAGGCCGCCAAGGTCAGCATGTCCTGGCTCGGCCTGGCCAAGCGCTGGATCTTCTCCGCCATCAACTCGACCACGTTGTCGGTGATCCCGATAGTCCGGATCCGTCCGAGGTTCCAGGTCCATCCATCCTCTTTCGAGTCATATGTCAGCAGGCGAGAGGAATGCAGCTCCCGGAGCAGTTGGCCGACGAAGAACGGATTGCCCAAAGTCCGCTCGTAGACAAAATGAGCCAGCTCGATGGTATCCTCTCCCTCTTGGCGCAATGTGTCGGAGACGAAGCGTTCGACATCACACCGGTCGAGGGGCTCGAGGTGGATCGAGTCGAGCCGCGCCCCACTCTCTTCGATTCGCTTGAGAGTCAGACTGAGGGAGTGGGCGGCGTCGACCTCGCTGTCCCGGTAGGCGCCGATCAAAAATACATGGCTGCTAGCCGGATCCGTGCACAGCAGGTGGAGCAGCTTGAGAGTCGCCGAATCGGCCCACTGCAGGTCATCGAGGAAGATCGCCAACGGATGTTGCGGGGTGGCGAAGATCCGCACGAAGTCCTGGAGGACGCGATTCAGGCGATTGTCGGCCTCCGCGGGGTCGAGCACCGACACCGGCGGCCGGTCGCCGATGATCAGGGCAATGTCAGGCAACACGTCAACGATAACTTGCGCATTCTCACCCAAGGAGCCAAGGATCCGTTGCCGCCATGCTCGAAGCGCTTCCTCGCTCTCCGTCAGCAGAAGCCGGACCAGCTCTCGGAAAGCTTGAATCAAGGAGGCGTAGGGAATGTCTCGTTTGTACTGATCAAATTTGCCTGAGATGAAGTAGCCCCGGTGACGGACGATCGGCTTGTGGATTTCGGCGATCAGCGAGGTCTTGCCGACCCCCGGGTGACCCGCGACGAGCATCATCGCTGTCGCACCCTCGCTCACGGCTTCGAAAGCAGCGCGCAGTGCATTGACTTCGGCTTGCCGGCCGTAGAGGGCCTGAGGCAGCAGAAACTGCTCCGAGCGATCCCAGCGTCCTGAGACAAAACTTTCGTTCTCACCAGAGGTCAATTCCTCGCATGCCATGAGATCGCGCAGCAGGCCATCCGCGCTCTGGTACCGATCCTCGGCAGCTTTCGCGATGAGTTTCATCACCACCTCCCCGAGGGCACGAGGGCAGGCCGGGCAGGCCTCTCGCAGCGGAGGCGGAGTCAGGGCGATGTGGCAGTGAACCCACTCCAGATCATCGCTAGCATCAAAGGGCAGGTGGCCGGCGAGGAGCTGGTAGAAAGTAATCCCCAGGGAATAGAGATCCGCGCGACCATCGATCGTTCGATTCGTTCGACCGGTTTGCTCTGGAGAGATGTACGGCAGCGCGCCCTCGAGGACGCCCGGGCTGGCGTACTTCTGAATCTCGTTCTGCAGGCGGGAGGAGATGCTGAAGTCGACCAGATGGGTTGTGAGGGTTTCGGCGTTGATGATGATGTGGTGCGGATTGATGTTCTTGTGGATCACCTGCGACCCGTGCAGCTGGGCCAACCTCTCGGTCAAAGATCGAGCGATGGTGTAGAACTGGGCCAGCGCGGGGCGCCCCGCCTCCACCCATGCGCTGAGCGAGAGTCCGCCCAGATCGTCCATCACCAGGTGGGGCCGCCCGTCATGGTGTATCAGCTCACGCACACGGGCGACTCCCGGCACATCCAACCGATTCAGGATCTGATATTCGTGGCGCAGGAGGCCCAGAGCCTGGGCGCTCGCGCGGCGATCGAGCAAGGACTTGATGATGACTTGGTCACCGCTTGCCACCTCGCGGGCCCGGCACACCACACGCAAAGATCCCTGGCGCACGACCGACACCAGCTCATAGCCGGGAGGCAAAATCATGTGAACTTTTCCCGATCCGTCCTCAGCAATTAGTGCTGGAGATTGCCCAATACTGCAGCCATGACACCATGGCCAGATCCTATCTCAGCATAGTAAACGCCTTCATTAAGATAACTCAGCAAGATCGGGGTAGAACGCTGCGGCAGTGCCAAACGAAACTTCGCGCAAAGAGGATTGACTACGCCTTGTAATGAGGCGAGGATGTCGATCGCCTCTGTCAGTCAACAAGATCGCGACCCGTTAGCGGAGTCATAAGACATGAGCGGTGACCTCGGCAATCACTTGTTCTCTTTCGCGGTGATCTCAGACTCTCACGTCAATGAAGAAGAAGACCGGTCTGCCTCACCCTTCGCCTCGAACAAGCTCGCCAACCGTCGGCTGCGCTATGTCGTCGAGTCCTTGAATCGGCAACAGCTCGCCTTTGTCGTCCATCTCGGGGACATGGGTAATCCCTTGCCCGAGCTGGCCAGCTACATGCCGGCTGCTGACCGATTCATGGAGATCGTCTCCGGGCTGCAGGCGCCGCTCCACTTGGTGGCCGGCAATCATTGCATCGGCGACAAGCCGGGAGGTTGGGTTCCGGTGCCCCGGGTTAGCATCGAAGCCCTGACTCAATACCAACAAGTTTATGGTCGGCAATACTATTCATTCGACCACGGCCCCTGCCATTTCGTGATCCTCAGCTCCCTCCTCATCGGTTCGGGTTTGGAGATCGAAAGGCAACAAAGTGCCTGGATAGAACAGGAACTCTCGACGGCTAACCGAGCCGGGAAACGCGTCTGGCTCATGATGCACTATCCGCCGTACATTGCGGCGCCGGACGAGCGTGGCAGCTACGACAACCTCGATGAACCGGGACGTTCGTGGTTGTTGGGCTTGCTCGAGAACTTCGATATCGATGCGGCTTTCTCAGGCCATGTTCACAACTATTTCTACAATCGATACGCCGGTACCGATCTGATCACGATCCCAGCGACCAGCTTTGTCCGCCAGGACTACAGCGAAGTCTTCCGTGTCGCGCCTGAGGATCCTGAGGGTGGTCGTGCGGATCTGGCAAAGCTCGGTTATTGTCGAGTCGATGTCTTCGAACGGGGCCATACGCATCACATCGAGCGAACTCTAGGTCAGATTCGGGCGCCAGGAACACCGGAACGGCCAGCAGCCGGCTATGGCTTGCGAGTCCGGACGGGTAACACACTCGCCGGCATTGAGATGCGGGAAAACTGGATGTCTCGTTTCGCACTCAGCGCCAACAATTCGGTGAGCCCATTTACTCGCCGGTTGGCACGAAACGATTGGGCCGTGCTCGCCTTGAGCGAAATGGGCATCTCCAGAATTAGGCTGTTTGTTCAGGAATTGGCTGACGAAGATGTGATCGAGCGTATGTCGACCTTGCAAGAGGCAGGATTCGAATTCCTGGTTTACTCACACGGTATCCCCGGGGAGAAGGCATACCGCCTGGTCCGAGAACACCGAGCCCTCATGGCCGGCTGGGAGCTGATCCTGACCCCCGATCAAGTCGCTGCTACAGCCCGACGCCTGGCGAAGATCGTCCCTTCCGCAGGCGGTGAGTCACTGCCTTGTTACCTCAATGAGGTTCGAGACCTCAGCCGAGCGGAGGTTGATGACGCCAACGTCAAACATGAGGCGGTCTACGGCTTTCAAGTGCACGAGCGGGCAAATATCGACGAGATGATTCAGCGGAGCGACGTCAACCAAGCGTTCCGAGGCCTGGTGTTTCGGTTGCGTCGGACTGGTCAGCGCGAACTGTCACCCTGGGAGGCGATTCGCGCCATTGATGAGATGGGGCGCGAGCAAGGTATGCATCATCAGGCGCACATCTTGTTTTCCGGCAACCTTACGGCTGAGCGCATGGTCGACGATCTGAGCACCGCCAACCGGGTGGCCGAGTCCTTGTTGGCTGCTGCTCTCGCCGAGAGCGTCGATCTCACATTCGACACTCTCGAGGATATCGACCGAGGCTACTTCGTGCATCATGGGTTGGTCGACCGGCGCTACAATCCTCGCTTGGCGGCCAATGTTGTGCGGCACCTGGGTTCGGCGTTGGCACACTATGGCACCGGAGGAGCTCGAGCCACTTCCCTCGTTGAGAAGTCCTATGGTCGAGCGATGACCGCCGAAACTCCTGAAGGGTTCATGACGCTGATCGCGCCTAAAGGTCCTTTTACCCTGAGGGAGATCGATATCGTAGGAAGCAGCGACTGTCAGGTGCTGCGGTTGCTCAATCTTGAGAACGGTGCGCTCGTCGAGACCCACGTGACGAGGCACGGCACACGATTCCGGCTCACCGCACCAGCCGAGGTGAATAGGCCGATGCTGGTCACTTCGTTGGATCCGGTTCGATAGGTCTGCAACAACCATTGATGAACGACAGGAAATCACACGGATGGCAAGTCGTTGGCCTCGCGTCGGCGGTGATCGGCGTCAGCCTGATTTATGTCTACACCCGCTACGGCTGGAGTGACGAAGGCCTGCGGGGTGCGATTCGAGTGACCGCGCGGAGTTCGTTCATGCTCTTCCTGGCGGCGTTCTCGGCATCGGCGCTGGCGATGCACCTACCGTCGAAAGTAACTCAGTGGCAGTTGGCGAACCGTCGCTACCTCGGGATCTCGTTTGCCCTCTCGCATCTCATCCATGGTGCGGCGATCGTGACCTTGGCGGTCCGCACTGGCGGGGGCTCACTCACAGCGCGAGTGGTCGGTCTGGCCGGTGCTGGCGTCATCTATGGTTTCATCCTCTTCATGCTGGCGACGTCGTTCGACCGGACGGCGGCGTGGGTCGGGCCTCGGGTGTGGAAGACGGTTCATACGATCGGAGGCAATCTGATCTTCCTGACTTTTCTCGCCACCTACGGTCGTCTGGTCTCTGAGTCACTGGTTTACCTGCCCCAGATCCTGTTGCTGCTGGCGGTGCTCGGGCTCAGAATTACACGCCGAGCCCGGAGGCCGCAACAAAGTTGAGCACTCGCCAGGTCCTAGCCGAGTCGATGGTATCGTTCTATGGCGAACGCGTCACAACGTCGGAGCAGAGTCCAGTTTACTTTCGACGTTTCCGCTGCCCGCGTTTGACTTCAACCGCCAGGGCCTCAAACTTTGGCTCCCAAAAGCGGAAACGCTCGAGCCACTGGTCCACCTCTACGATCGGAGCAGGATCGATCTTGTAGATCCTACGCGGTCCTTCGGCTTGAACCGTCGCGAAGCCATGGTCGCGTAGCACCTTCAGATGCTGGGAGATAGCGGACTGCGTGATCCCGAATTCCTGTCCAACGATCGCAACGATCTCTCCCGAAGCGTGACGATCCTCTGCAAGGATCTCCAGGATACGTCGGCGGACCGGATCGCCGAGGACGTCGAAGGCATGCATCAATCGCCAGCGTAGAAGCTTGCCGTCCGCGCTGCGGCCACCTGAGCGGACTGCGTATCCTCTCCGGCCGCGGCGTGCGCGCGTCCCCAGGACTCGGCGCAGGCGCTCAGAAAGGCCTTGCCCTGGTCCGAGACCAGCCACGAGTCGCTGGCCTCGCGGTCGATGGTCCCTCCGCCGCTCTCGAGATGCAGCCCCAGGCCAACAAACGCCAGATCCCAGCCCACCCCTGTCGCACCGGGGCCGTACATCGCCCAATGCGCTTCGCCGGCCTCGTCCTTCAACATGGTGTGTACCAGAGTCAGACGTACGCCGTCGTTCTCCGGCGCGAGCCGTACACTCACCCAGCTCACGTTGCCGGCGAACTCCCAAGTGACATCGAGGGCATCCGGTGGATCACACCGTTTAATGGTCCCCTCCGCGTTGCCTTCGAGGTGGTAACGACCGCCGAGCCTCAGGTCTCCGCGGATCGGTAAGAACCACCGCGGAAGACGCTCAGCATTAGTGAGTGCGTCCCAGAGATCGTCGGCCTCGGTCGTGTAGAACCGCGAACCTTCGACCGCCCGCGCCGGCTTCCCCTCACGCTCTACGTCCCGAACTTCTCGAAACTCCGTGCCCAACGCGCGGCTGTAGTCCATCGCTAGCTCCTTATTTAAGTCTTTTCTTATATTAGTCAAGACTGATATCCAAAGCAAGGATTGATCGGGGACAACTCCGCTAGCCACAAATACAGCATGAACACAAACACAGCATGACCATCGCCATGTTGATAGCGATGGTCATACCGGCACGTTGATGTGATCAGGTCATCGCCGGTCATCACCTGATCTGAGAGCCCTCCAACGAAGGCCTATCCGCTGGTATCAGGCGAGGTCGAAACGATCGAGATGCATCACCTTGCCCCACGCAGCCACGAAGTCACTCACAAACGACTGCTGTGAGTCGTCGGAGGCGTAGACCTCCGCGATGGCTCGGAGCTGCGAGTTCGAACCGAACACGAGGTCGACACGGGTACCGGTCCACTTGACCTCCCCGGTCTGGCGATCGCGCCCCTCGAATACATCCTCGGATGCCGAGGACGCTTTCCACTCGGTGGCCATATCGAGCAAGTTGACGAAAAAATCACGGGTCAATGTCTCGGGCCGGTCGGTGAACACACCGTGCTTGGATTGCCCGGTGTTGGCATTCAGGACCCGCATACCGCCGACGAGCACCGTCATCTCGGGAGCGGTCAGCGTCAGCATCTGAGCCCGATCGACCAACAGCTCCTCGGCCGACCTAACGTGGCCTTTTCCGAGGTAGTTGCGGAACCCGTCTGCCTTCGGCTCGAGGACGGCGAACGAGTCGATGTCGGTATGCTCCGGTGATGCATCGGTGCGGCCCGGGGAAAACGACACCTGCGCGTCGTGTCCGGCGTTCTTCGCCGCCTGCTCGACGGCTGCACACCCACCGAGGACGATCACGTCGGCGAGCGAGACCCTCTTGCCGCCAGACTGCGAACCATTGAAGCCGCTTTGGATTTCCTCCAGCGTCTGTAGCACTTGGCTCAGTTCGGCAGGGTTGTTCACGTCCCAGCCGTTCTGAGGGGCCAGACGGATACGGGCCCCGTTCGCCCCTCCACGCATGTCGGTGCCGCGAAACGTTGCCGCCGACGCCCAGGCGGTGGTGACCAGCTGGGAGATGGACAGTCCCGAGCCCAGGATCTTGGCCTTCAGAGTGGCGATGTCCTGCTCCCCGATCAGTTCATGATCGACCTCGGGAACAGGGTCCTGCCACAGCAACGGTTCAGCGGGAACCAACTTGCCGAGGTACCTCGAAAGAGGCCCCATGTCACGGTGGATCAGTTTGTACCACGCCTTGGCGAAAGCGTCGGCAAAGGCGTCGGGGTCCTCGTGAAAACGGCGCGAGATCGGCTCGTAGATTGGATCAAACCGCAGTGAGAGATCTGTAGTCAGCATCACCGGGGTGGTCCTCTTCGCAGGGTCGTGGGCGTCGGGCACCGTACCCTGGGCGGCTGAATCCTTGGGAACCCACTGTTGCGCGCCGGCTGGGCTCTTGGTCAGTTCCCACTCGTATTGGAACATGACCTCGAAGAAGTCGTTGTTCCACTTCACTGGCTCGGGGGTCCAAGCGCCCTCCAACCCACTCGAGATCGTGTCGCCGCCTTTGCCGCTGCCGTAGCTGTTGTTCCAGCCGAGGCCCTGCTGCTCGAGGCCGGCAGCCTCGGGTTCGCGATCGAGGTGATCGGCCAAGGCAGCTCCGTGCATCTTGCCGAAGGTGTGGCCGCCAGCGATGAGGGCAACCGTCTCCTCGTCGTTCATCGCCATGCGGGCAAAGGTCTCTCGGATATCCCGAGCGGCAGCAAGCGGATCCGGGTTGCCGTTCGGCCCCTCTGGATTGACGTAGATCAGGCCCATCTGCACGGCGCCGAGCGGATTCTCGAGCTCGCGGTCGCCAGTGTAGCGCTCGTCACCGAGCCACTCGGTC
>JAJCXQ010000895.1 GCA_029263355.1 Acidobacteriota bacterium
CTCACCGCTCATATCCGAGACGAAGGCGATCTGAGAGCCGTCCGGCGACCAGCGCGCCCATTTGTCATGGGCCCCCGACGAGTGGGTCAGGTTACGCGTCGATCCCTTCTTGATCGGAGCCGTGAAGACGTCACCACGAGCCACGAAGAGCGCGCGTTCGCCCTTGGGGGACAAAGCGTAGTCTTCGATATCGTCCGCCACCGAGATACGGGAGGGCCGCATGGCGACGCCATCGTTGGGAACCTGAATCGCGAGACGCCGGGAGCTGTTGCTGGCAACGTCGTAGACTTCGAGCTCACCGTCGAGCTCATAAATGATGCGGGAGGTATTGTCGGAGCTCGGCCAACGCACATCCCAGGTTTCGCTGCGGGTGTGTTGAGCAATATTGCCGGACGCGACGTCGAACGAGTAGAGATTGAGGGTACCGTCGCGATCGGACGAGAAGTAGATGCTGTCGCCGATCCACATCGGGTCACGCTCGGAGCGATCGCTGTCGGCGATCTTGTGAGCATCGTGGGTCGCGAGATCAAAGATGTAAAGATCCTGCGCCCAGCCACCGGAGTACCGCTTCCAGCTCCGGAAGTCACGGAACAGCGGCGAATAGACCATCTTGCCGCCGTCGGGCGAAAAGTCACCTGCACCCGATGTCGGCATCGGTAGACGGGCCGGGAGGCCGCCTGATGGGCTCACCGTGTAGAGGTTGGTCTCAGCACCGCCGCCGGCGTCCCGTAAGCTGCGGAACAGGATCCCCGAGCCGTCGACGGTCCAACCATAAACTTGGTGATCGAAACCGTGCCGTGGCGCCAACGGTCCACGCGCAGGGTAGTAGGTCAGCTGCTTCGGCACTCCGCCGTCGGCGCTGACCACGTAAACCTGCTCATCACCGTCATATTGGCCTGTGAAGGCGATCCACTTACCGTCGGGGGAGAACTTCGGGAATAGCTCCTGGCCAGGATGGGCGGTGAGCCGCGTCGCGGTTCCACCTGCGACCGGGGCGGTCCAGATATCACCCGCGTAACAGAAAGTGACGCGGTGCCCCCCGATATCGGGAAAGCGTAACAGCTTGGTCTGGGCAGCGGCGCCAGCGGTGCTCGCTAAGGCGGCGCACAGAGCGAGCGAAACGACACGGATGAATCTGGAGGACATATTTCGGGCTCCTTGGTCTGAAATAGGACTTGGGCGAAGAAGAATATCCTATGTTACGTTCGAGATCGGTAGTGGGTTCTGGATAGGTCCCAAGGGCCTACCGGCGGTGACCAAACGGATGCCCGAGTCGTCGATCCGCTCAACGCACGTCGTAACGCAAGAAACCGACGTAGCCAACCGCGAAGCAGGCCAGAATCTCGACCGCCAACAGGCCAAGATCCTGAGGCACCTCGGCGATCCCGGTCACGTCCGCACGAGGTGCCTGGAACGCTGGCATGCCACTGAGATCGAGCGGCTCTTGGGCCCCCATGAAGCTACCGGTGTGGCCACCACCGCGACGCCGTACCATCATGCCACTGCCACCGCCGGAGCTCTCTTCAACATAGCTTGCAAAGGTACGCTGATAGTCGCGGGCAGCGGCTTCGTAACGATTCTTGAGGTCGACGCCAGTGCCCGCCAACCGCATGGAGACGAGGCGGTAGGCCGACGCTGGAGACAGCCGGCTGAGGCTAAAGGCCAGCCGCTCTTGCTCGGCCTTGCGATGCCGCAGATCCTCGTCGAGCCGCGCTGAATGACGCGCCAGCTCGGTGTCGAGCTGCTGGCGGGCAGCGTCGTCCTGCTCCAACCAGCGCCACAGATTGGCGTCCTCGTATGCCTCCTGCTCAGCCTCGTCAAGGCTCGCCATCTCGCGTTGACGCGCCACCCAGGTCCCCTCCAATTTGCGACGATAGTCGCTCCGCAGGCGGGTTTCGAAACCTGCTTTCTGACTTTCGAGCTCCGCGACCGTCGGTACCGGCACCCGATGCACCGCCACCAACAGGCCAACCCGAGGAATCACCAGCACCAATAGCACCCAACTGACCAGCAGGACCAGAAACGACGTCGAGGCGCGCCGGGTCAGGGCCGAAACAGCGATACCAAACGCCATGAAGACGGTGAAGTAGAGCCCGGAGGCGAGCAGGAAAAGCCCCAGCCGCAGCCAGTGGGAGCCGTCTAGAGGCACCTCGGCGAGAACTACCGCTAGCAAACCCAGAAGCACCGGTAGCGTCAACGGCACCGCCAGAGCCAACCAAGTGCCGACAAACTTGGCGAACACGAAGCGCGCTCTCGGCACAGCGCTAGACAGAACCAAACGCAGTGTTCCGGCTTCGCGCTCACCGTTGATCGCATCGTAGGTGAAGAGGATCGCAAACAGCGACAGGACGGCTTGCACCACCAGGCTGAGGTCGAACGTACGAAACACAGCCAAGATCGAATCGTCAGAATAGATGCTCTGCTCCAACAGAGCTGCCTGCCGGGAACTGATGCGCGCCAGGCGGCCGATATCGTTGTGGACACCGCCGACGAAAATCTGCAGTGGATCCGCTGGCCGGAAGACCCGGGACGAAAGATCGTTCCAGCTGGTCTGCTCGAGGTGCTCTTCGGCCAACAGGCGCTGGGCCGCGACTTGCTGCGACTCGAAAACCCGATACTCACGCAGTCCGATTCCCACCGACAGCAGAATCAACACGGTGGTGACGGCGAAGGTCAACGCAAACTTGGGGCTCAGCAACACCGACTTCCATTCTTTCTCGATCAAAACTCGCAACATAAGGGACTCCAGTTTCACGATCAGGCAGCCGTCAGGAAGTCAACGTCAGCGAACGTCGTAACGCAGAAAGGCAACAAACGCACCGGCGAAGAACAGCACATTGAACAATGCCAACAACCCGAGATCGAAGGCTGCTGTGCGCAAGACCTCAGCCACCGGTGGCGACTGGTAGTCGAACGTCGGCAACTCTAGGGGATCGATCGCGACTTCTTCTTCTCGGGGCTCCTCGCCATCGGCAGAAGCGACCCGCACGGCGATCTGAATGCCTCCCGAGCTGCGACCTCCCGTCTTCTCTTTTTGGAAGCGCTCGTAAACTTCCTGGTAGGCCCTGGCCTGATCGATAAAATGTCGCGGCAGATCCAAAGCGGTGCCAGCTAGACCGGTGGCGGCGACCGAGAAGGCCGCGGCTGGCGACAACCGCGCCACCGAGAAGGCCCAGCGCTCCTGGATCGCTTGACGGTTGGCGCGCTGTTCGGCCAATCGAGCCTCGAGCTCCTCCAAGGCCTGGCTACGTGCCTCGCTGCGCTGCTGAAAGAATTCGTTGAAGCGCCCGACGATCGCCGCCGCGGTCTCGATTCTGTCGGGCTCTTCCGCCATATTGTCCTGCAGGTAGGTATCGATGGCCTTCCGATCCTCCGCCCACAGCTGGGTTCGCAATCGGCCGAGTTGAGACAAGCTCTCGTCCACCGACGGTACCGCGACCGACCGCGCCGCCAGCATTACAGCGCTGGGTGGCACCACTAGCACGGCCAAGATCCAACTCACTAGCAGGACCAGGAACGATGTTGATGACCGGTGAGTCAAGGCCGAGACCCAAACCGCAAATCCGAGATTTGCGCCAACGTAGAGCAGACCCGCCAGCACCACCAAGCCCAAGCGGAGCCAATCCTCACTCTGCATCGGCACGCCACTCATCACCAGCAATAATCCGCCGAGGACCAGCGGCACCAACAGCGGCAAGGTCAGTGCTGCCGCCGCGCCGCATAGCTTGCCGAGGATCCAAGTTGACCGGGGCACCGGATTGGACAGCGCTAGTCGCAAAGTACCGCGCTCTTTCTCGCCGCTGATCAGGTCAAAGGCGAAAAGGATGGCAAACAACGACAACACAACTTGGAAGATGAACTCCAAATCCATGAAGCGAAACACCGCCAGCACCGGGTCTTCGTTGTAGCGACTCTGGGAAGCCCGCAAAGTGCCGAGGCCCATGACCGAGACGTTGCGGCCGACGTCGTTCGAAATACCGGTCACCAGGCTGGCCAAGGGTCGAGGCGGCAGGGAGATCGAAGGCCTGACCTGCAGCCAATCGGTAAGTCCCTCCATCTGCCGCAAATTTTCGGCCACCGCCGCCTCGTGCTGGGCACGGGCGTGGACGTAGCTGCGAGCACCGAGGTAGAAGGCGAGCAGAATCAAAAGGGACACGACCCCGAAAGTCGCCACGAAGCGTGGCGTACCCAAGATCTCGCGCAACTCCTTGCGCACGATCAAGCTGAACATGCAACCTCCGCCGAAGGCCCCGCCATGTAGCGCACGTAAAGCGCCTCGAGATCTTCGCCTTCGAGCTCAGCCTGCTGGCGCTCGGCGACCAGTCGGCCACGATCCATGATGCCGACCCGATCGGCGATCTGCTTGGCGCGGAAGATGTCGTGGGTCGACATCAGAATCGCCTTGCCTTCATCGCGCAACTCTCCCAGCAGCTGAGTGAACTCCATGCCGGCTTTGGGATCGAGCCCCGAGGTCGGCTCGTCGAGCAAGATCGCGGGGGCATCCTTGAGAATGGCAATGGCCAAGGCGCACTTCTGACGCATGCCCTTGGAAAAACCCTTGAGCCGCTTTCCGTGAGCCTGGCGCTCGAGCCCAACGCGGTCGAGGGCAGCGCTCAGCTGCTCCCGGTCGAGATCGTTGCGGCCGCCCAGACGCACAAAGAAGTCGAGGTTCTGCAATGCCGTGAAATGGGGATAGAGCGCGACGTTCTCCGACACATAGGCGATCCGCTCTTTGGCGCGCAGCGGATCGACGTGGGTCGCGATACCGTCAATCAGGGCTTCCCCCGACGTTGGCTCGATAAAGCCCAGGAAAAGATTGAGGGTTGTCGTCTTGCCGGCACCATTGCCTCCCAACATGGCGTAGATTCGCCCCGGGCCAACTTCGAAGCTCACCCGGTCGAGAGCCAGTGTGCCGTCCTCGTAACGTTTGGTGAGCTCAACGGTTTGGAGGAACGGTTGAGCTTCGGTCGTGGGGTCGAGATTAGTCCTGTCGAGATTCATATGGATCTCCTGAATCGCTACCGTCGCGCCAATCGAACGCCAAAAATTACGATGCCGAGCACCACGGTGATCAACACCAAGATCAGAATCAGCGACGGCGCGACCCGGACCTCGGATTGGACTTCGACGCTGACGGTCTTGTCTTCGGCTTCGATCGGTTGATTGTCGGAAAACGAGGTGGTACGAATGCGCGTCTCGTACTTGCCGACGGTGGCGTCGATCGGTGGCAGCAGCCGCAAGCGGACGGTGCGCTCTTCGCCGATATCGAGCCGCTCGATCAGCGTCGGCTCGATGACTTTGGTCCACCGCAGCGGAGGATCAGCGGTGACCTCGACGTTGTCCAGCCGGCGGGTACCTTCGTTGATCAGGTCGAGGCTGACCACCACTTCTTCGCCAGCGACGGTCGGGAAGTAGAGGATCGGCGCCTTGACTCGCAGCCGACCGATTCCTCGCGGCACCAGCTCGAGCCGCACATGGCCAACGCCGAGCTCAGCGACTTCCTGAGCGCTCCACGACCGACCGTCGAGCTCCCCCAGGGCATCCATCCCTTGCCCAGGCACGACCAGCACCCAGAAGGGCATCGGCTCATTGATCGAAACGTCCAACGAGTCGCGGTCGGGCAGGAAAATTTCGAGCGCGGCGCTTCGGGTCTGGGTCGATTCGGTGAACTTGAATTGGCTGAGGCGAGCGCCGCTGGCCGGATCCTTGAAGTAGCGGTGGATCTGCGAGGGTAGACCCACCACCTCCAACTTGTAGGTGTCGGTGCGCCCGCTGAACAGCTCCAACGTGAG
Source organism: Acidobacteriota bacterium (assembly GCA_029263355.1). Classification (GTDB taxonomy): domain Bacteria; phylum Acidobacteriota; class Thermoanaerobaculia; order Multivoradales; family J023; genus JAAELT01. Next base: position 5,793 of record JAJCXQ010000895.1, read on the forward strand.
ATCAAACGACGCTGACGCACCGAGCTCAACTTCTTGGGAGAACTGTTCCGACTGCACCACGACGCGATCGACCGAAGCATCCTTCTGTAGGAAGATCTTCACCGAGCGCTGCCCGCTGTTACCGTAAGTCAGACGCACCGTCGCAGCATCAACATCCTGGAGCAGCGAGAAATCAATCGCACCCGGCTGCCGGTAACGCAACTCTTCGAGTTTGGCCTCATAAGGCTGCGAAATGATGGCGCCCTCGTCGTTGGCCAGCGAGACGTAAACATCGTGGATCACGTCGGGTTTTAGCGACCTAAAGAGCTCATCTTCGGTCTCGATCAGATGGGCCAGCTCGGCACCGCCACCGGAAGTATTCTCGAGTTGCAGGCGGACATGCTTGCGACCGTCGTCCGCCTGATACTTCACCGCCCCCATCACTGCCACGTACTGCTGCTCGAACAGCACCGCCAGGAGCGACTGTTGATAGTTCACCTCCGCTTCGGACAGCGCCCGCTGCGCCTCGTCGAGGCGGCTCTGCGACAGCACGTCGGCTTGGAAGAGCTCTTGCTGGCGTTGCAGTTGGTTGCGAGCCAAGTCGAAAGCGTCCTTGGCCCGCTTCAGGCCCAACAAACGGTATTGATCGTCGCGCTCGTTGAAGAAGGTGCCGGACTGTGCCCCCGCGGCGGCCGCCAACCCGACCAGCAGCACCAACCCACAGACCCCCGGCGTCGACCAGCCATCGCACCGGAAGCGACGGCTAACCAGTCGCCTCAACGGATCACCATACCCGCGGGCTGTTCGGTCTTGGCGACATCGAGGCTGTGGGTCGCGTCACCGCGGCGGATCTCGAGTTTCAAATGGTCGCCGATCGACGCAGTACCGTAGATCTTCCGAAAATCGGCAAGGGTCGCGATCGCCTTACCGTCGACCGATACCAGGACGTCACCTTGGTGAAGATCGCCGTCATCCATCAACTGAGTCAAGACGCGTACTTCACCGTCCTGCTCACTGAAGAGGACTCGAGCTTCGTGGAACAACTCGACATCACCACCGCCACCAGGGCCGGCCCTCACCACCCGCACCGCCGTGCCTCCC
>JAJCXQ010000896.1 GCA_029263355.1 Acidobacteriota bacterium
CCGGAGCGGGTCTTGGGCAGACGGTCGACGACGACGGCAAGTTTGAACGCAGCGACCGGGCCGATTTCTTGACGTACCCGCTGAATGGATTCGGCCACGATGTCCGAGTGTGGCCGGTCGCAGCCAGCGTTGAGACATAGAAAGCCGAGGGGTAGTTGGCCCTTGAAATTGTCGTGGATGCCGATCACGGCGCATTCCGCGACGTCGGGATGCGACGCCAGGGCTTCTTCTATCGCGCCGGTGGACAGACGATGCCCCGCGACGTTGATGACGTCGTCGGTGCGAGCCATGATGTAGAGGTAACCGTCGTCGTCGATGATGCCGGCGTCACCGGTTTCGTAATAGCCGGCGAAGGTGGTGAGGTAGGCCTGTTCGAAGCGATGATCAGCGTTCCACAGGGTCGTCAGGTTGCCCGGGGGTAGTGGTAGTTTGATGGCGATCGCCCCGAGACTGCCGGCGGTGACTGGCCGAGCGTTCTCATCGAGTGCCTGGACGTCGTACCCCGGCATCGGCACACCCGCTGAGCCATGTTTGACCGGCAGCAGCTCGATGCCGACCGGGTTGCCGGCGATCGCCCAACCCGTCTCGGTCTGCCACCAATGGTCGATGACCGGCACGCCGAGCTGTCGTTCCGCCCACAGCAGGGTGGCGGGATCGGCCCGCTCACCGGCGAGGAAGAGAGTCTGGAGGCAAGAGAGGTCGTATCGACTGACGTGATCACCCGTCGGATCCTGGCGCTTGATGGCGCGAAACGCGGTCGGCGCGGTGAACAAGGTCTTGACTCGATGCTCGGAGATCACCCGCCAGAAAGCTCCCGCGTCTGGGGTACCGACCGGCTTGCCTTCGTACAACACGGTGGTGCAGCCGGCGAGCAGTGGCCCGTAACAGATGTAGGAATGACCGACCACCCAGCCAACGTCGGAAGCCGCCCAGTAGACGTCCCCAGGTAGGGCGCCATAAACATTCCGCATGCTCCAGCACAGCGCCACCATGTGGCCACCGCTCGGCCGCACGACACCTTTGGGCTGCCCGGTGGTGCCGGAGGTGTAGAGGATGTAGAGCGGGTCGTTGCCAGCGACGGCGACGCAGTTGGCAGGGTTGGCGCCATGTTGGAAGGTCTGCCAGTCATGGTCACGGCCAGCGACGAGATCGGCTGTCAACTCGGAGCGTTGCAGGACGACGCAGAACTCAGGCGGATGGGAGGCAAGGGCGATCGCTTTGTCGAGGAGAGGTTTGTAGGCCACGATCCGCCCCGGCTCGATACCGCAGGAGGCTGACAGAATTGCTTTCGGCTTGGCGTCGTCGATACGGACTGCCAACTCGTTGGCGGCAAAACCACCGAAGACCACCGAGTGAATCGCGCCGAGTCGGGCGCACGCCAGCATGGCGACCAGCGCTTCCGGCACCATCGGCATGTAGAGGATGAGGCGGTCACCTCTAACGATTCCCCGCGCCGCCAGCGCCCCGGCCAGCCGCGCCACCTGATCTTGCAGTTCGGCGTAAGTGATCGTGCGTTGTGTCCCGGTGACCGGGCTGTCGTAGAGGATCGCGGCTTGCTCGCCGCGACCGGCCACGACGTGGCGGTCGACGGCATTCCAACAAGTGTTGGCCTCACCGTCCGCGAACCAGCGGTAAAACGGTGCGGCGGAATCGTCGAGTGCTCGGGTCGGCGGCTTGGTCCAGTCGATTGCTTCAGCAGCGCTCATCCAGAAGCCTTCGGGGTCAGCCTGCCAGCTGGTGTAGACGTCTTGATAACTCATTTCGATCCTCCCCGATGATTCTAACCGTCGGAGACGGCCGAGTTGGCACAGGTGATACGATCGCTTTAGGTCACAGATCCCAAATTCAACTTCAGGTAGCCTCGATGGCTCCGAGTTGCTAGGAGCTCGAGGCGCTTCCCCGCGGGTAAGCCCGCGCACCGAGGAGGATCAGGCGTGAACTCAACAGACGTGACGTCAAAGCAGATCGAGGTCGGAGCGGTTCTCCGGGGCCAGCGCATCTTCATCACTGGCGCGACCGGTTTTGTCGGCAAAGTGTTGGTCGAGAAGCTGCTTTGGTCGATTCCCGATCTCGGCCGGTTGGTGCTGCTGATCCGGCCCGGCTCCGGTCGCGATGTGGACCAGAGGTTTCGTGACGAGATTGCTGATTCCCCGATCATGGCCCGGCTGCGGACGCGTCATCAAGACGCGTGGTTGTCCTGGCTAGAAAGCAAGGTGGAGGTAGTACCAGGGGATCTCGGGCAGGACCGTTTCGGGCTTGATGACGAGACCTACGGGCTGCTGAGCCAGCGAGTCGATCGGGTGGTGGCAAGCGCTGCCACTGTGACTTTCGACGAGCGTCTCGACCGAGCGTTGGAGCTCAACGCTCGGGGAGCGCTATGCACTCTGCAACTGGCCCGCGACGCCGGCAACGTACCGTTGCTGCATGTCTCGACCGCTTTTGTCAGCGGGCAGCGCACCGGCTTGATTCCGGAGCAGGTCGTGGACGCCGAGGCAGTTGACCTCGACGCTGCCTTGGCGGCACTCGAGGCGGCGGCGGCCAAGCTCGGTGGTGGAGAGGGTTCCAGCGACGGTGATTGGGTCGCGGCTGGTGCAGCGCAGGCCAAACGTTTTGGTTTCAACGATATCTACACCTTGACCAAAGCGCTGGGCGAGCGCCTTCTGGATCGTGATCGCGATAGAGACACTGGCACGGTGCCACTGGCGATCCTAAGACCGGCGATTGTCGAGAGTGCGGCCAAACAGCCGATCCCGGGTTGGATCGAAGCGGTCCGAGTCTCCGATCCGTTGTTGGTAGCCTATGGCCGCGGCCGCACCAACGAGTTTCCGGGGGCGGCGGATGTCCCACTCGAACTGATTCCGGTCGATCATGTTGTGCATGCATTGATTGTGGCTTTAGCGTCTTTGCCGACGAGTGTCGAAGCCGGGACAGCGATTCCGGTTTACCAACTGGGCTCCAGCCGCAATCCGATCACCCTCGGCGAGCTGATGGTTCACGCCCGCCAGGGTTTTGCACGATCGCCACTGCGGGACGCGGACGGTGCGCCGATTGTGGTCGGAGAAGCGCGATTCACCGAGCCCGAGCGTTACCGCGAAGGGCTGATGGCTCAGCGTAAGAAAGTGCGGGCCCTGGCTCGCTGGGTACCGCGTCGACGGACGTCGTCAAAACGATTGGCGCTTGGCAGTGCTGAGCGGACGATGGACCACCTGATACATCTACTCGCTGTTTACCGTCCTTATTTGAGCCACGGTGCAAGCTACGACGATACCCAAACTCAGCAGTTGTGGAGCCGCTTGTCCGCCGTCGACCAGAAGACGTTCCCCTTCGACATCGGGGCGCTCGACTGGTCGTCTTATATCGCTGGCGTCCACGTTCCGGGGTTGGTGCGTTTCGCCTTGAAGGCGGAAACCGGCGCGCCGGTGCCGGTACCAGAGGAGGAGCGTGAGAGCGCCGACGTGATCCTGTCGCGGGCGGCAACCCATGCGGCGAAAGCCAACACGGTGTTCGAGCTATTCGCGGCCACCGCCGAAGCCTATCCGGAGGTGCTGGCGTTTCAGATCTGCCGCCAGGGTCAATGGCTGCGCTACACCTACCACCAGGCGCTCACCACCACTGCCAACCTCGCCACGCGGCTGGCGGACGACTACAACATCGGGCACGGTGACCGGGTGGTGCTGCTCTCGACGGGGTGTCCCGAGTGGGTGCTGACGACCCTCGCGGTCCACCGCCTGGGAGCAACAACAGTGCCGATCGATCCGCAGTGGCCGGCGGACGAAGTGGTGCAGGGGGCGGCCTTGGTCGACGCCAAACTGATCTGTGCGGCGCCGCCGTTGGTTGCGGCATTGACCACGGCGTTGACGTTGGGGGAGGGTTTCAGCTGCCCGGTTGTTGCGTTGGCGGCGCCGTTTGTGCCGGGGCCGGACGTCGACCTGATGTCCGGGGTCGACCTGCTGCCGGACGTGGGTTCGGTCGGTTTGGCCGACAACTTGGCGAGCATTATCTTCACCAGTGGTACCACGGTGGCGCCCAAAGCGGTGCCCCTGACCCATGCCAACTACCTGGCGAATGTGCGTGATCTGGTGCCCCTCATGCACCTCACCCGCGAGCGGTTGTTGTCTGTGCTGCCGATCCACCATGTGTTCGAACAAATGGTCGGCTGGCTGGTGCCGCTGACCGGCGGCAGCACCTTCAGCTACGTGGCGGAGATCAAACCCGCCGAGATCAGCTGGATGATGAACACCGCCAAGCCGACGGTTTTGGTTGCGGTGCCGCGTCTACTCGAACTGCTGCACAACGGGATCCAGAAGAACGTTGAGGCTGGCGGTCCATTCCTCAAAGGTGTCTTCCGGGTGCTCTTTGCCCTCAGTCGACGCAAGAATGGTGAGAATGGTCATGAGTTGTTCAAGAAAGTGCATCAGCGTTTTGGCGGTTCGCTGCGCCGTATCGCGACCGGTGGCTCGGCCCTCGAGCCCAGCCTCGGCCGCAGCTTCCAACTGATGGGTTTCAAGGTCGGCGAAGGATATGGCATGACCGAGACCAGCCCGGTGCTGTCGGTCAATCAGTGGCAGGGGATTCGCTTCGGCTCCGTGGGCCAGAAGGTGCCCAGTGTCGAGATCGACCTACGGCCACCCACTGACGGTGCTGACGGGGTCGCCCCAGGTGCTGGGGAAGTCTGGGTGAAGGGCCCCAACCTGATGTCGGGGTACTATCAGAACCCCGAAGCCACCGCCGCCGTTATGCAAGACGGTTGGCTCAACACCGGCGACATCGGCTTCTTCGACGACGATGGATACTTACATTTGGCGGGTCGGACCAAGGATGTGATCGTCACCAGCGCAGGCAAGAACGTTTACCCCGAAGAGGTTGAGGTGCGTTACCGCGAGCTGCCGGGAGTGGCCGAGCTGGTGATCCTGGGACTGCCAGGGGAGAGCGGTGGCGAGCGCGTCACCGCGCTGGTGGTACCGATGGTGGACGCTGACGACAACATGATCCGTGCTGCGATCAACGCCCGCTCCGCCGAGGTGCCGAGTTACCAGCAGATTGTGGGTGTCGAGTTTTGGCGCGGCGACCTGCCCAAAACGACAACGATGAAGGTCAAACGGGCGGTGCTGAGGGACGCGGTGCTGGCCGGTGAGCGCGGCGCCGGCACGGCGACGCCGGTCGCGACACCAGCTCCCGAGGAAGAGCGCAGCGCGTCCGAAGCGGTGGTGGTCGAAGCCTTGGCCCGTCTCACCCGTGCCCGCCCGGATCTGCTGCGCGCCAGTGACCGACTCGCTGATCTCGGGGTTGATTCCCTGACCCGGGTCGAATTGGTCGGCGAGCTCGAAGCGCGGTTCGACTTGCGTCTCGACGACGACACCGCAGCAGCCCTCGATCGGGTGCAGGATCTTTTTGATTTGACGCCGTAACCCGCTGTCTCAGAGTACCTCACTCAGAGCACTTACCCAGAAAATCTACCCAGAGCACAATGTTCAAAACCTTCCCGGCTCAGATTTCTACCGTGCTCCGCAGCCAGCGCGGGCACCGCAATCTTGGCGCCCTATTGCGTTTCTTCTTCGTGCTGACCGCAATGATCGTGGTCTACTCGGTGGTGTTTCATGTGTTGATGCTGCGGGAAGGGCAAGAACATACGTGGCTCACAGGTTTCTATTGGACGCTGACGGTGATGTCGACACTCGGTTTCGGCGACATCACGTTCCACACCGATCTCGGCCGGCTGTTCTCGATTGTCGTTCTGCTCTCGGGCACCATCTTTTTGCTCGTGCTGCTGCCGTTCACATTCATCGAATTCTTCTTCGTGCCGTGGATGAATGCCCAGGCGGCCTTGCGGGCGCCGCGTCAGTTGCCAGCCGGAACCCGCGGCCATGTGCTACTGGCTCATCACGATACGGTGAGCAGCGCCTTGATCCGTCGCCTCGAACGTTACAAATACAGTTATGCATTGTTGGTGGCGGAAGTTGATGACGCCTTGGCCCTCGATGATCAGGGGTTGAATGTCATGGTGGGGGATCTGGACGATCCCAAGACCTGGGAGCGGGCGCGGGTCGGTGACGCCGCGCTGGTCGCCAGCACCGCCAGCGACGTCACCAACACCAGTGTCGCCTTCACTGTGCGAGCGCTCGCCAAGGACGTACCGATTATCACTTCGGCGGTCGACGAGGCGTCGGTAGACATCCTCAAGCTCGCCGGCAGCAGCTC
>JAJCXQ010000897.1 GCA_029263355.1 Acidobacteriota bacterium
CGCGGAAGGTCAGGATCTCGTAAGGAATGGTTCGAAAAACCGCCGCCACCGCGCCGCGCTGGTGGTAGACGTTGGCCCTGAAGCGCGACAACCCCTTGATGCCAAACGAAAAGTCGAGTTCGAGATCCTCTTCCAGACGATGCTTCTGGATATCGGTGAGGATCGAGTACGCGATCTGTTTGGTTTCAGTCGGAGTCAGCGGCGGGACGTTGAGTGCCCGCAGTTTGCCATCGACCCGGATCTGGGGCGGCGAATTGGTCGTGATATGGAGGTCAGAACCGCCTTGTTCGACCATGCTTTTGAGCAGGGCATTGAGTGTCGGTGCCACGCGCGAAAATCCCCTAAAACCGCTGTTTTCGACCGCTCTCTTCGACCATTCTTTTCGTAGATCTACCAATTGATTCTACAGGATCATTCGGTCGCTCACAAATCTACCTCAGTGGCGGTTGACCAGAAGTGCGAGGTCGCGGCTGTTGCCCACCAGGTGAGATATGGTAAACCGCGATGTCCGAGAGCACTGATTTACACGACGAAGACGACGTCGGTAGGGTTTATGACAGTCGTTTGATGCGTCGGCTGCTAGCTTACATCGCCCCCTATCGGGGGCGCGCTGTGGGCGCTGTTGTCCTGATTCTGTTGTCGTCGGCGTTGCAGTTGACCGGACCGTTGGCGACGGCCGTTGCTCTCGATCTGTTCATTCAACCGATGGCGACCCAGGCGACCCAGGCGACCCAGGCGACCCGCGCGACCCGCGCCACCGTCAGCCAATGGGTCGACTCGTGGATCTTGGAAAGCGGTCTGGTGGTGGAGCCGCAGACCGGTCTCGCGGTGACGGTTTTTATCTTCACCGCCTCTTTGGTGTTGACCTTCGTGGTGATCTTTTGGCAGGGCTACCTCATGCAGATGCTAGGGCAGCTGATCATGTTCGACCTGCGGCGTGAGATTTTCGCCAAACTGCAGCGGCTGTCGGTCGCCACCCTCGATCGTCACCCTATCGGGCGTCTGGTGACCCGTGCCACCACCGATGTCGCAGCACTCAATGAGTTATTCACCGCCGGACTGGTCTCGATTTTTGGCGATGTGGGTCTGTTGGTCGGTATCGCCAGCGTGCTGTTTCTCCTCAACTGGAAGCTGGCGCTGGTCAGTTTCGCCATATTGCCCTTGTTGTTCGGCCTCAGCGTTTGGTTCAAGACTCGAGCGCGGCAGAGTTTCCGCACCGTACGGGTCAAGGTTGCCCGTATCGGCGCCTTTTTGCAGGAGCACATTACTGGCATGTCGGTGGTTCAGCTATTCAGCCGCGAAGAGCCCGCGATGCGCGAGTTCTCGGGGATCAATGCCGAGCATCGTGACGCTAACATCCGAGCGATCTTCTATTACGCGGTTTATTACCCGGCGGTCTGGCTGATCACCTCCCTGGGGTTGGCGCTGATCGTCTGGTACGGCGGTGGCGAAGTCCTGCAGGACACGCTTTCCATAGGAGCCTTGGTTGCTTTCCTGCAGTTCGCTCGTCGTTTCTACGAACCGTTGGCGGACCTCTCGGAGAAATACAATATTCTGCAGGCCGCGATGGCGAGTTCGGAGCGGATCTTTCAGCTCCTCGATTCCGAAATCGATATCGCCTCACCGGTTGATGCCTACCGGCCCGACTCGGTGCGCGGTGAGATCGAGCTCGATGACGTGACCTTCGGTTACAAACCTGGCGAGCCGGTGCTCGAGAACATTTCCTTCAAGGTCGGCGCCGGGGAGACGGTGGCGATCGTTGGTCATACCGGGGCCGGCAAGAGTACGCTGGTCAACCTGCTGCAGCGGTTCTATGAGGTCGACTCGGGCCGGGTGTTGGTGGATGGCGTCGACATCCGGCAGTGGGATCTCGAAGTGATACGCCGTGGCTTCGCCATGGTGTTGCAGGATGTCTTTTTGTTCTCCGGCGATATCCAGAGCAATATTCGGCTCGGTGACACCACGATCGACGACGACAAACTGCGCCGCGCCGCGCAAGAGGTCCATGCCCTCGAATTCATTGAACAGCTGCCGGAGGGCTTCGCCACCAAGGTTCAAGAGCGCGGCGTCGGGCTGTCGGTGGGTCAGAAGCAGCTCATCGCCTTCGCCCGCGCTCTGGCTTATGACCCGAGCATCATGATTCTCGACGAGGCTACTTCGTCGATCGACACCGAAACCGAGCAGCAGATCCAGATGGCTCTCGATCGGTTGTTGGCCGGCCGTACCAGCGTGATCATCGCTCATCGGTTATCGACGATCCAACGGGCCGATCGCATCATGGTGTTGCATAAAGGCCAACTGCGCGAGCAAGGCACCCATCAGCAGCTGCTCGCAGCCCGCGGTATCTACCATAAGTTGTATCAGCTGCAATTCGACGGTCAGCGGGAAGTATTGGCGGGTACGTGAGGGGCGTCGGGGACCCGAGCCGGTGAGCCCTGTTATGGCCGGTCTCGTTGAGTTGTGGTGGCGCGAGCTGCCGGTCGCTCGGATCGTGGGGTTGATCGTGTCGTCGTCGCTAGTGGCGTTGACGTTGGCCGTGTCGACCCGCGCCCGACAGCTTGCCCAACACCGAACTCGTGAGGTCGGAGCATCACCCGCGCTCGGACCCGGGTTTTGGTGTTGGCGCAGGTTGATACTTGTCGCGTTGTTGGCGATCGGCTACAAGCTGGTCGTCGCACGCGCCGCTTTGTTCGACGATGCCTTCATTACATTTCACTATGCCCGCAACTTCGCCGAGGGGCATGGCCTGGTGTTCAATATCGGCGAACGGGTCGAGGGTTATACGAATTTCTTATGGACGCTGACGATCGGCGTCCTGCATGCTCTTTCCCCGTTCGAAGCGCCAGCGATCGGCCTGGTTCTGTGCCTGGTGGTCTTTGGTCTCAATCTGCTGCTGGTGGCGAGGGTTGGCCGCCTGCTGTGCTCACAACCCGCCGAAGGCCAATGGCATCTGCCGTTGGCGACGGGGCTGTTGGCTGTCCACGGGGTCTACACATCTTATGGCACGAGTGGTCTCGAGACCGGGGCGGCGAGTTTGCTGGTCACTCTTGGTGCTCTGTTCTTGATCCGATGTGATGACACCAAGGGGGCGGCGTCGACCGGTACGATACTCATTCTCGCCACCCTGATGCGTCCAGACCACGGGCTGTTCTACGCTGTCGGCGGTATCGTCGTCCTACTCGATCGTCTGCCGGCGCTAGTCGCCGCGCTGCGAGCTGATGAACGGCGCCCGGGGCTCCCGCAACGCTTGTGGCCTGCTGGAGCTGACGCTCTCGTGGCTTACAGCATTCCGTTTGCTGTCTACGGGCTCTATCTGATTTGGAAGTTGTTTTACTACGGCAACATCTTGCCGAACACCTACTATGCCAAGTCGGCAAATCTTGTCTGGTTCGAGCAAGGTCGCATCTATGCGGCGAGCTTCTATCTAGGCTCCCAAGACTGGCTGGTAGTCCTTCTCTGTCTGGTTTGGTTCTGCCGGCCCTCTGCGAGTGCTGGAGTCCGGCGCTTCAAGCTTTTTGTAGCCGGTAGCTTCATGATTTACAACTTCTATGTGGCGAAGGTTGGCGGCGACTTCATGTTTGGGCGCTTCTATGTCTCGTTGGTACCCCTCTATTTGCTCGGCGCCGAGGCTCTTGCACACGAGCTTAGTCGGAGCTCACACGGCTTGCGCCGGGAGACCTTGCGTCGAACCCTCGCTGGGCTCACCGTTGGCTTGCTGTTGGCTTCGACGCAGGAGGTGCGCCTGATTGCGCCCCGCGAGGTCCGCTGGGGGCTCGCCGACGAATCGACCTACTATCTGATCGAGAGCTTCCATCCGTTGGTTGTTGGGAATTCGAAGGAGCGGACTGGGCGTTTTTTTGGCCAGGCGCTGAAAGATCGTGGCCTCGACCTGATTCTGGGGACCGGTGGCACGGGATCGGTCGCCTACTACTCACGACTCGAGGTGGTCGACACCCGCGGGTTGACCGACGCGTTCGTGGCCCACCAACCCCTGAGTAAACGCGGTCGACCCGGGCACGAGAAGGTTGCTCCCCGAGATTACCTCTTACAGCGGAGGGTCCATTTATTACGCCAACACGCTGGTCAGCGTGGCTTCCATCCGCAGCAATGGTGGCGGTTGGTGCAGGTTGAGCTCGACCCGTCGGTGGGTAACAGTCGGTGGCAACTCACGCACTACGATCGAGAGTTGATGCGCCGGGTCAAGGAAAAGGCGCCGGAGATCCGTTTCATCGATTTTGAACTCTGGCTAGGGCACTATATTTCCAAACTCTCCCAACGGCAGCCGGGACGGGTTCGTCATGATTTACAGTGGCTACGAGCCTACTATTTCGACCACAACGACGATCCCGAGCGTCTCGCCACCATCGAAGGCTGGCTCGCCGATCATCGACGATGACACGACCTCTGCTTCATGTCAGCGAAAGCTGTCTCGATTGTGAGAAAATAGCATCTGCGGTAAGAGACTCTCAATGGCATACAGGCTTCTTGCAAAATTTGACGACCAGACCATTCGCACCACGCTGCATCGCGGTCGAAATACCATCGGCTCGGATCCCAGCTGCGAAGTCTGTTTGCCCAATGCCACGGTTTCGCGTCGTCATGCCGTCGTCACAGTGACCAAGGCCGGGATCGAGCTCGAAGATCTAGGCTCGACCAACGGAACCTTGTTGCGGTCTCAACGTACCGAGAAGGCGGTACTCGAGGTCGGCGACATCTTTGTGATCGGCCGGGTGGTCGTTATTCTGGAAGAGCTCGCCGATGACGACCTGGAGGTCGGCATTGTGGTGCCGCGGGAGCTTTTTGACCCCAGTGGCTCGATGACGTTCGATGTCGGGGAGCTGACCGAGTCTTTCAGTCCGCTCGATCGTTTTGCCCTGGATCACCTGCCACGTCTCCTCGATACGTTGTGCGGTGATACCGACCGCCAACGTTTGGCTCAACAGGTGGGATACACGCTGTTCGAGACCATGCCGATCACCGCCGTCGAGATCATCGAGACCAGCAACCAGGATAAAGGTGTTCTCTACGCTGCTGAGCGGCCGATCGACGATGAACACGACGCCCACTGGGTTGAGGCGGCGTCACCGGAATGCCAGATCAGGACACGGTTCGACCGCCCGAGCTCCGGTGAACACTACCGGCCGGTGATCGATTCGGCGCTACTCCTGCTCACCTTGGCCGAGCGTAACCGAGCATCGAAGACCGCCATCGTCAGGCCACCGAAGCCTCCTGGGCGGCCGCAACCCCTGACCGTTGACAGTGGCATGCAGCGTATTTACGACCAGGCTGAGCGGGTCGCGAGGGGTGACGTCAGCGTTCTGATCTATGGTGAGTCGGGTACCGGCAAGGAAGTCTTGGCGAGCTTCATCCACAATGCTTCGCCGCGGGTGGCGCAGCCTCTGGTGACGATCAACTGCGCCTCGTTGCCTCGCGATCTGCTCGAAGCCGAGCTCTTCGGAGTGGAAAAGGGCGTCGCGACCGGTGTCGAGGCGCGGCCGGGAAAGTTCGAGGCCGCCGATAAAGGCACGATCTTTCTCGACGAGGTTGGAGATATGGCGCCGGAAACCCAGGCCAAGATCTTGCGGGTGCTACAAGAGAAGGAAGTTTTCCGCCTCGGTGGCCACACCCCGCGGCGAGCACGTGCCCGGGTGGTGGCGGCGACCAATCGTCCGATTCACAAAATGTTGGCCGAGGGCACGTTCCGGTCCGACCTTTATCATCGCATTGCCACCTGGGAGGTGGAATTGTTACCCCTGCGTCGCCGCCGCGCCGATATCCCAAATCTGTCGGCCTATTTTTTGACCCACGAAGCACAACGTTACGGTATCCGAGTGCGTGGTATCTCCCGGGCGGCGCTGCGTGCTCTGCGGCGTTATCGCTGGCCGGGCAATATCCGGCAACTGAAGAACGAGCTCTCGCGGGCGGTGCTTTTCCTGGAAGATCGTGAGCTACTCGATACCGGTCGATTGAGCGCCGCTATCCGTGGTGACGAGCAGGCCAAAGCTGGCCTGCCGTTGGCCAAGATTCTGGAGGCCGTCGAACGTGATGAGATCGTCGCCGCCCTCGACGCCTGTGGTGGAGATACCACCGCGGCAGCCGAGCGCCTCCAGGTCAGTCGGCCAACTCTCTATCGACGTATCAAGAGCCTCGAGATCGAATCGTCGAAATAGCTGAAACCCAGCGTCGAACGCGAGTCGGGCTCAAAACCGAATCGTGAGACCGCCGCCGCCCTGTTCGATGATCGGATTGCTCTGTTGGCGCAGATCGAACACTACCCTGGCGATCGGTTCGGGCTCGGCCTGATATTGGCCGATGCGCACTCGCTCTACCGGCCCCTCAGCCATCTCCAGCGCCGAACGCGGACTGGCTTTGATCACGCCGAGCAGATCGATCACGAATCGCTCCGGTGAATCCAGCCTCGAGGTTGCGTAGGTGAAGTCACCGCCGACAGAGACGTCGAGTGCGGTTTGCCTGTCGCCCTCTAGCCAGCTCACTGCCAAGAGCCGACTGCTCCTGGATGGTGGATCGGCTGGCCCCAACGCGTCGGCGGGCAGCTCAGCAGTGGCGATTTGGGTGTTCGGTAGCTCCGGTGCTTCAACCTCCGTCGTCCGCACTTGCATGCCGTCAACCGCCACTTCCAATGGCGATACGCACACCCGCTCTCCGTCGGCTAGGCCTTGGTCGACGATGGCGATATCGCGTTCGATGCGTACGACGTGGACATCGCGGAGTCGTAGGCGCTCGTCTTCGTCCACCACCAGCACCTGGCCGTCGTCGCGTAAGGCCGAGCGCGGCAACAGCGATCCGACCACCGTATGACCGGTGATTTCGGCCTCGACGAACAGGCCCATCGCCAGCGGCGGCCGATCCGGTTGGTGACGACTGTAGGGATCTTCGACTCGAACCACCAAGTGCATCATACGGCTGCGGCGGTCGAGCTCGCCTTCGGCGCGAACGATCGTACCAGGCCAGGTGCGGCGCTGGCCGGCGAAACGAGCAGAAAGTAGAGTCGCAGGGCCGTGACGGATATCGTCGCCGAACGCCAACGGCAAATCCAGATACGCCAGCTGATGGTCAGGGACCGGCAATCTGACCTCGGCAAAGTCGATAGCGTGAATCGTCGCCACCTCTTGACCCGAGGTCAAATACTGACCGACCCCAGCGCGGGTGCTGTGCACACGGCCATTGAAGGGTGCGCGGATCACGGTCCGATCGAGGGCGAGACGCGCCATGCCGAGCTCTGCTTCCGCGGCCTTCAACATCGCGCGCGCCTCCGCCATCTGTGGTTCCCGCAAGACTAGAGGATCCGGTCGGCCTTCACCCAACTCGCTCCACTCGGCCGCCGCCACCTGGGCCTCGGCTTGCTGCTGCACCAACCGCAACTCCGCCTGTGCAACCTGGGCCGACGCCCGTTCGACCTTGAGCTCGTACTCGCGTCGGTCGAGTTGCACCAATGCCTCGCCACGTTCGAAAAAACCTCCGGCCTCGAAGTGGGGGGAGGTCGAAACAACCGCGGCCGCCACCTGGCTCGCCAGGGTGGTCTCGGTGCGCGGCAGCACAGTGCCCTGAGCGGTGACGCTGAGTGCAACGCTTACCGTCCGCACCGACACTACCCGCACCAGCGGATCTGCCGTGATCGGACGGCTCGTCTCGACCGGTGTCTTGGATTGTACGAAGGCGACAGCGCCCAGCAATCCAAGAATCACCGCCACAATCGGCGCCACAACCTTAGTCATCCGAGGTTCTCCTCGGCCAGCTCGGACACATCATTCGACAAAGGACTCCTCTGGCTCCGCGGCAAACCGGAGAGTGGATGAATCAAGTTGCAGGGTGACAGAGCATTGTTACGACAACCATTGCGGCAGCGCAAGCCTGGTGGGCTCGAGGGCGACGAACAGCAGGCGATCCGTCTAAATGACGGGTGTATCGCACAGTTGAAAGGCGCGGTGTGTGGCTATCGGCTCAACTGGTGCAGTAGGAAGACCCGCGCCGCCCGCCAATCGCGGGTGACGGTCGCGGAGCCGACGGCCAAAACCTCTGCAGTCTCGTCGAGGGTCAAACCCGCGAAGTAGCGTAGCTCGACAACGCGCACCAATCGCGGGTCGAGCTGAGCGAGGGCCTCGAGGGCACGGTCTAGATCCAGTACATCGATATTCTGTTCGCTGATCAGACCGGCGCTCTCGAGGGTCACCGGCACTCGATCGCCGCCGCGTTTCTCGGTGCGACGGGCTCGAGCGTAGTCCACCAGGATCCGGCGCATGGTGGTGGCTGCAAAACCGAAGAAATGGCTGCGGCTGGTCCAGCTAACCTGTTGGCGGTCGACGAGCTTCACATAGAGCTCGTTGATCAAGGCGGTCGGCTGTAAGGTCTTGGCCGCGCTTTCGTCAGCGAGGTAGATCGAGGCGAGCTTGTGGAGTTCGTCGGTGACGAGGGGCACTAGGCGGTCCAACACATCTTTGTTGCCATCGTTCCAGGCCAAGAGCAACTCTGTGATGTCTTCGGGCATCGTCACATCATAGCTCGATGCGTCGAAAAGTTCCGCCCGTCCATATGGACAAACAGCGAAACAGCCTGACAACATCCAACTTCCGAAAGCCCGAACAGGGTCTTTTAGTTGCTGTCTCTAAAGGCGGAATCTGTTGGTTTTCTCGATCAAAATCACTCTGCAGCTTCGCCCTGATAACAAGTCGCCCAGACGTCATGGCTTGGCAAAAGCTCATTGTTGCTCCCTCGCTTTGCGGACCTTTGCCAAACTCTGATGGGCTCGCTCGATACGGCTCGAGCCCGCGGGCATGGTGGCCTCCAATTTAGGCAGCAGATCTTCGAGCAAGGCCTCGGCTTCGTCGAGCCGGCCCTGTCCCAACAGGGCTCGACCGAGGATCGACTGCGACGACAGTGTCCAAATGTCGGTTTCTCCAACCCGTTCGCGCCACCCCTCGAAAGCTGGCCGCGCGTGATCCTCGGCACTCTTGTACTGGCCTAGCTTGAGCTCGAGATTGGCGAGCCACGGCAGCCACTCCAAGCGCCGTTCATTCTCCGCGCCATGTTGCTCGATGAGCGCCAAGGCTCGGCCCATTGCGTCGGCCGCGGGCTCGAGGTCTTCCAGTCGGGTCAACACCACCGACAAGTTGGCCAAGGTGGCGGCGAGTGTTGGGTGGTGGTTGCCGAGGGAGCTGTCGGCGATCTCGACCGCCTGCCCTAGAGTGGTGCGGGCGGCTGGGTAGTCGCGGCGCATCAGCTCGATCTGGCCGCGGGTGTTGAGCACTGTGCTCATACGAGGATGCTCAGGGCCAAGAGCGCTCTCGGTCACCTCCAAGGCCCGATCGGCGAGCTCTGCAGCTTCGTCGAGCCGTTTCTGACTGAGCAGCAGCTCGGCCAGGTTACTGAGGGTGATGGCGTGATCTGCGTGTTCGTCGCCGAGCTCGCTCTCCAAGATTCCAAGCGCTTGCCGAAACAGCTCTTCAGCGCGCTGAGGCTCGCCGAGCCGTTGCTCGGCAGTGCCAAGATTGCCCAGCATGTTGGCGAACTTGAGGTTCTGCTCTCCGGAGTGCTCGCGTTGCATGGCGATTGCTTCCTCGAAAAGTGCTTTCGCTTCGTCGAACCGCAGGCGTTCGAACATCAACATGCCGAGGTTGTTGAGGGCTGTGGCCAACACGGGGTGTGCTTCGTCGAAGAGTTGTCGTTGAGTCGCGATGGCTTCTCGAAACAACGCTTCGGCACGGTCGTAGTCGAAGCCTTGTTCGGCCCGGGCGAGGTTCGATTTCATCAGCGCCACGTCGGGGTGAATCTCGCCGTGGGCGGTCTGCAAGATCGCCAGCGCTTCACCAAACTTGGCCCGCGCGTCGGCGAGGTCTCCGCGCCGCATCCGCTCGTCGCCGAAAAACTCGAGAACCTTTGCCAGCGCCAGCACCTCGCCGCTGTTTCTAGCCTCCGTCAAAGCCTCTGTCAGCAGTCTCTCAGCCGTTTCGGGGTCGCCCAGCAAATCGCGCAGATGGCCAATTTGGGCCACGGCGAGTGCTACCTGCGCTCCTTTCTCCCCTCGTTGCCGATAAAGCGCAACCACCTCCCGTCCGATGGTCTCGGCGCCTTGATACTCACCTTGAAGAGTGAGCACGTTAGTCAGTTGTTGCAGACGATCTTCCAGCTTGCCGCCATCGGTTTCCAGTCGCCGGGTGATGGCAATCGACTGCTCGAGCAGCTCGACGCCTTCGCTCAACAACCCGAGCTGGACATGGGTTTGGCCGAGGGTGCTGAGCATCTCGGCTTTGAGCTCGGGATCCTCCAAATCCCGAGAGATCGAGTCTTGAGCTTTACCCAGCAGCTCACGCGCGGTCACTTGTTCGCCACGAGCGCGACTCGGCGCCGGTAGCTCGAACAGTTCTTGCAGCCAACTCGACACCTCTTCGGCGCGATTGCGCTCCAGCAGAGTGCGATCACGCTCGTCGCGGAGCTGACGCTGCTGGATCAGCAACGTCAGCACGAAGCCGATGAGCAAGAGAAAGACCGAAGCCGTGACGGCCACCGCGACGCGATACCGGCGAACGAACTTGGTGGCGAGGTAAATGAACGTACCGCGCCGTGCTTCGACCGGTAAACCGTTCAGATGTCGCTCGATGTCTTCACCGAACTGAGCCACCGAAGCGTACCGTTCAACCGGTTCTTTGCGCAGCGCCCGCAAAACGATGGCGTCCAGGTCGCCAGACAGGCGCCGACTGAGCAGCGTGGGATCGTCCAAGTGAGAAGGCTGGGAGTCGCTGTCGCCACGCCTCGGAGCGTCAGGTCTGAGAACGACGGTCGAAGGTTTTGACGGCTGGTGCCGGCAGACCGCTTCGACGATCGATTCCAGGCTGCCGCCATCGATTGGATAGGGCCTGCGCTCGGTAAGGAGCTCATAGAGCAGAATCCCGAGGGCGTAAACATCAGCGGCGGTGGTGACCGCTTCGGCTCGGACCTGTTCCGGGCTGGCGTACTCGGGAGTCATCGGCATGACGCCGGTGCGGGTTGGCAAGATGGTCTGCGGGAAGCTCTCTGGACGCAGGATCTTGGCGATGCCGAAGTCGAGCAGCTTAGGGGTCCCGTCGCTGGTCACCAAGATGTTGCTCGGTTTGAGGTCCCGATGGACAACCAGGTTCTGGTGGGCGAATTGGATCGCTGCACAGAGCCTCAGCAACAGCACCAGACGTTGTTCGATGTTCAATCCGTGGCGGCGGCAGAACGTGTCGATCGGTAGGCCGCGGACGTACTCCATCACCAGATACGGACGGCCATCTTCGGTCGAACCGCCGTCGAGCAGCTTGGCGATATAGGGGTGCTCCAAGTTGGCGAGAATTTGGCGCTCGCGCTGAAAGCGGCGAAGCAACTCGCCACTTTCCCGGCCCGGACGCAGAATCTTGATCGCGACCTCTTTGCGATAGGCATCGTCGTCGCGATGTGCCAGGTAGACCCGACCCATGCCGCCTTCCCCGATCGCCTCGGCCAGCCGATACGGTCCAGCGTTGGTGAGGGTCTCCTGCATGAAGTCGTCGACTTTGCCGAGGCGGGCGATGGGATGCTCCAGCAGTGTGCCGCCCTGGTCGTAAGAACGCAGCATCGCCTCGACCTCGGCATGCAGATCTCCGTCGTCACCACAAGCGTGAGCGATATAGGCGGAGCGTTTTTCCTGCGCCAGGTCGAGAGCGCCGTCGATCACGCGCCTTACGGCCTGCCAGCGTTCGATATCTATATTGGGCTCCTCTCAGAAAGCGCAGATCTGTGTGCTTGCTTGGCTCCGAAGCCGTTCCTCACACGACTCGCCGAAGCCCAAAAACAAAACCCCGGCACGTTGCTCGGGGACACGATGATAAATCGATGCCCAATCCCTAAGATATCAATCCGTGGCCCTCGAGTTCCTCAGAGTGATGCCTCAGCATCATATTATTGACGGGGCTTGGACCAAGAAAGATCGGTGGCAGTCGGTACTCACATTCTGACTAATCATCTTATATGACTGCATTTTCTGCTCGTTATATACATCTTACCTGCCCAAACCATAAATCAAGCGATGAGTCCCTACAGAGTTACTGTTCGTGGAAATTGGGGATGACTCGTATTGCTTCTTGGCATACTGTCGGGATGCTAAGCGCGATCCGACTACCCGCAGCCGGAAGTTGACGGCACCAGGGGCGGGACAGGGTAGTTCAGATCCGGGCGGGGAGTCTCGGTAGACGTCGAATCCTAGCTGGCACAGTTAGCGATTCACATCGTCACGAAAGTTCGGTGATCGAATCCTCGGCCTGTTGTCGCCTTTCGATCTGACGACGCCGTTTCGTCATTCACCAGGAGGATTGTCATGAAAAAAATCATCGCCGCTGTTCCACTCATCGTTTATCTTCTCTCATTTCCTGCCAGCATCCTGTCGGCGCAAACCCAACAGTTTCACGAGCTTCACATCTATCCCGGAGTCGGATCCACGCCGCTGATCTTGCCGTGGTTGACTCAACAACAGAACGACCGGCTCACGGTGGTGACACCCCCCACTCTGGGAACGATCTCTGGCGGCAAGTATTCTCCGCTGCCGGGATTCTGGGAGGCGGGTGGTGATCGGATGAGCTTGAAAGTAGCGGGGGTGGCCAATCCGCTGATCTACACCATTTTCTTGACGGCTCTGATTCCGGATCTGCACATCACCCAGCTGCCGCAGTCGGTGGCAGACTTCGAATACTGCCCGAATTCGACCTGCTTACCCTTCAATTGGACCGAACAGGATCCACAGAATCTGGTGACGATCGACAGCGCCAATCCGCTTTCCGGCGAGCGGAGTCTCGCTTTCTGGCTTCCGACCGGGGGCACCGTGGGTTACGTCGAAGAGACGCCCTTGCCGCTCCACGGGGGTGGTGGTACGGGTGCCCAGGGCACCGGCGAACACCGGGTCGAGCCGCCCGACTCGTACGTCAATCTCGGTACCGCTGTGATCGCGAGTCTCGGCGAGATCGAGATCCAGATCCAGTTTCCGCTCCGCACCAGCGGTTTCAGCTATTCGGTCAATGGCTACTTCATGCGGGTTGCCGCCCCGAACAACACTAGCTGCACGCCGTGTGAGACGCCATGGCGCACAGTGCCCTACGGCACCCGGGTCGAATACAACATCTGGGCTGGTGACAAAGTCACCGGGCCAGACGATGGCACTGCCCACCCTAAAGGTTTACGTTTCACTGTCCAAGCGGAGGGGCAGCTCGCCACAATTGATCGCCTGGATGGCAAGTTCAACGCCAGTGGTCTGCAATTGGGAGTCCTCGACTCCAATGGCGTCACCGGCCTAGCGGGTATGTACGATAATTTTGTCACTTGGCGCGAGCTCTACACCTATGTGCCGTTGGGAAACATTCTCGACGGTTTCGAAGGCGGGATGCGTGGTGACTGGGTTGTGCAAGGGCCGTCGCAGGTCACGAGTTCGGCCGCGATTTCTGGCCAAGAGGGGCTGGATATTCGACTCCAAGATCTCATTACCCGGGATGGAGTCGAGGATGCGGTCTTGATCGACCAGAGTCCGTCCGGCGCCCGGTCAGTCAGCTCTTTCATGCGACTGGATACCTCGAGCCTATCGATGGGCAACGGTACGATGATGCGAGTTCTGCTCGCCTCGGAGTCGAATGATCCAGCGTCGGGTCACCAGCTGGCATTGGTCTTACGGCGGTGGGCTCACCAGTACTGGGTGCAGCTGGTTGCCATCGACGACAATTCTTGGATCCATGCGACGTCTTGGGTTGCCCTGACTGATTCCGTGGCAGATCTGGCGGTCCAATGGCGAGCCGCCGATTCCGGCGACAACAATGGTGAGATACGACTGTGGGAATCCGGGTCGTTAGTCGGCGAGAAACTGGGAATCAACAACTCCAGTCAGAGTATCGAGAGTGTGGCGTTCGGCGTTTCCAACCTGGTGATTTCCGGGGAGTTCCGTGCCTCTAGTGGCATGCTCCATCTGGACGATCTCGCCTCATTCACTACGTATTGATGTCGGCCGGAGATTCGCTGCTCGGATCTCCGCGATCTGTGCCGTCGAGACGCACCACGTTTAGGCACTAAACCTTGAAGAGCTAAGCTTCCTGCACCACGGTGGTTGGAATCGACTCTCCGAGGCCAAAGAGCCGGCGTCCCAGCGACTTGGCGTCTTCCAAGATCAAGTAGCCGACGGGCACAAAAATCAGGATGACGCCGGTCGCGAAGAGAACGCCGAAGGCCAGGGAGATGGCCATCGGGATCAAAAACTGGGCCTGTAGGCTCTTTTCGAGCAGCAGTGGCGTGAGACCGGCGAAGGTGGTTAGCGAGGTAAGGACGATCGGCCGAAACCGTGTCTCACCAGCCTGACGAATCGCCTCGAAGAGCGGAGTGCCCGAGCGATAGGCACGGTTGATGAAGTCGACCAACACCAGGCTGTCGTTGACCACGACGCCGGTCAACGCGACCATGCCGAAGACCGACAAGATCGCCAGATCGATACCCATGATGATGTGACCGGCGACCGCACCGATGATGCCGAAGGGTACCGCGCTCAAGACGATCAAGGGCTGGACGTAGGAGCGAAAGGGCACCGCCAGCAACGCATAGATGAGAATCACCGCGAGAGTGAAGCTCTGCTTGAGTCCACCGAGGGTCTCGCGCTGTTGCTGCTGCTCACCTTCGAGGGTGTAGGTCAAGCCTTGGTAGTCGGCCATGAGACGCGGCAGAACCTCGCGTTGGACGGCTGTCAGGATCTCGTTGGCGTTGGCCTGATCGAGATCGACGTCGGCGGTGACGTTGACGGTGCGCTTTCGATCAGTACGCACAATGGTGGCGTAACCGCGGCCAAGGTCCATTTTGCCGGCAACAGAAAACGGCACTTCGTCGCCCGTGGGGGTCCTGATGCGCATCTGCTCCAGGCTGGCGAGGGACTGCCGCTCACCCTCGGGATACCGAACCATGACCTTGACTTCGTCACGTCCACGTTGGATCCGTTGCGCCTCTTCACCGTAAAAAGCCTGGCGTACCTGCCGCGCAAGATCAGAGAGCGAGATCCCGAGAGTCTCGGCTTGCGGCGTGACACTGAGCTTGACTTCTTGTTTACCTGCACGGAAGGAATCGGTGATGTCTTCGACCCCGGGGTACTGAGCAATCGCCCCCTTGAGCTCTTCGGCGGCCTGCCGTAACTGATCGAGGTCAGGGCCGGCCAGCTGGATGTTGATCGCCTCACCGGCTGAGAACAGCGACGAGACGAAGACCAGTTCAACGGCATCGGGAACCGGCCCGGTCAGTTCGCGCCAGCGGCGGTTGAGTTCTGAAGCTTTGACGGTGCGGTCCTCGGCGGGGGCGAGCTCGATATTGATCTCGCCGAGGTGGGACGACGCGACGCTGCTCCGGAAATTGAAACGACTTTGGCGGCTACGGAATGGCTGGTCGCCGATCGTCGTCAGGCTGTGGCGGAAAACTTCCTTCTCGCCAGCTTCGGCGAGCTGAGTTTCGAGCGTCCGTGCGCTTTCCTCGACCGTCTTGAGGATACGAGCAGTCTTTTCGACCGAGGTACCCTGCGGCATGGTCAGGTAAGCGACCAGGTTATCGGCCTCAACCGGGGGAAAGAACGAGAATTTGACTCGGCCACCGGCCACCATTCCAACGGTGAGTAGCAAGATTGCGACGCCGACTGCGACGGTTGCGTAGCGCCACTCGAGTGCCGCGTTGAGCAGTGGTCGATAGGACCGCGTCACCAGCCACTCGAGCAATCGGACCGTCGGCCGTTGCAGCCGCTCGGTGAGAGTGAGAAGGGGCGCGAGCAGCCGCGGCCGTCGGTCGAGATGCTTGAGGTGGGCAGGCAGAATCAGCAGTGCCTCGACCAAGGAGAAGAGTAAGACGCTGATCACCACCAGAGGAATGTTGCGCACCACTTTGGCGGTATTGCCCGTAACCAGCAGTAGCGGCCCAAAAGCGGCAACCGTGGTCAGGATCGAGAACACCACGGGTACCGATACTTCGCGTACGCCATCGATCGCCGCGTCAATGCCCTTCTTGCCCATCTGCAGGTGACGGTAGATGTTCTCACCGACAACGATGGCGTCGTCGACGACGATGCCGAGCACCACGATAAAGGCGAACAGGGAGATCATGTTGATCGACAAGTCGAGGGGCGGCATCAACCAAAACGCTCCCATGAAGGACACCATGATGCCAAGGGATACCCAGAAGGCGAGTCGCAGTCGAAGAAATAGGGTCAAGACCAGCAAGACCAGCAGCAGACCCGCGCGACCATTCTTCAACAAGGTGTCGAGTCGACTCTGCAGCAGCACCGTGTCATCTTGCC
Source organism: Acidobacteriota bacterium (assembly GCA_029263355.1). Classification (GTDB taxonomy): domain Bacteria; phylum Acidobacteriota; class Thermoanaerobaculia; order Multivoradales; family J023; genus JAAELT01. Next base: position 16,307 of record JAJCXQ010000897.1, read on the forward strand.
AAATGGTGAGAGCGACCCCCTCCGGCATCCGCTGACGCGCTTGCTCGACATAGGCTTTGGTGCTCTTAGCGACTTCGGTGACGTCCTGGTCGCCGACCCGGAAGACCTGCACCAGCACCGCCGGATGACCGTCGAATCGGGCAGCGAGATCGGTGTCGGCGAAGCCATCGACAACCGTTGCGACCTGAGCGAGGGTGAGGCGGGTGCCGTCAGGGCGGTTGAGTAGCACTAGCTCTTCGAACTCGCGGCCACGGTAGGCTTGACCGTCGGTCCGCAGCAGGATCTCGCCAGCAGCGGTCTTGACCGAGCCTCCGGGCAAATCGAGGGACGAGCGTCGCACCGCTTGCGCTACCTGGTCGAAGGTCAGGCCATGTCGCCGCAGCGCGTCCTCGGAGACCTCGATCGAAATCTCATAGGGGCGAGCGGCTGCCAGCTCGACCTGGGTGATGCCGTCGATGGCGGCAACCTCGTCGCGCACCCGCTCGCCTAGCCGTCGCAACGTCAGTTCGTCGGCGTCGCCGGAGACGGCGATAGAAAGTACCTGCCGGCGCAGGATCGCCTCTTGGATGATCGGCTTCTCGGTCTCTTCGGGGAAGGTGTCGATGGCGTCGACGCGGGTTTTGACATCGTCGAGGGCTTCGCGGGTGTTGACGCCTTCGAGCAACTCGATGATGACGGTGCCGACCCCTTCAGCTGCCGTCGAGCGTACCCGGCTGACGCTTTCGAGATCCGCTACTCGCTCCTCGATCCGGGTGCAGACGGCCTCCTCCACCTCTTCCGGCGCGGCCCCTAGGTAGGGCACTGTGACGGTGATCAAGTCGACCGAGAACTCGGGAAAAACCTCTTTGCTGACCTTCGACTGCATGCTGGTGTAGCCAGCGATAATCACCAGAATCATCAGCAGGTTGGCCGCCACACCATTTTTTGCGAACCAACCGAGGATACCGTCTCTCATGACTGTACCTCCTCTGGCGACGGTGCCTCCTCTGGCGACGCTGCTTCCTGCTGCGACCGGGCCTCCGTAGCGTTCGCGGTATCGATGGTCCGTACCCGCATGCCTTCGGTGGCGACGTCGAGCGGCGAAACGCATACCCTCTCGCCGCCTTCCAAGCCTTGGCCGATCACTGCCTCTTCACCTTGGAGGCGCAGGACTTGGACGTCGCGGAAGCGGATTCTTTGGTCGTCATCGATCACCAACACCTGGTAGGCGTCGCCGGTCGGCCGCAGGGAGGATCGCGGCAGTACGATCAGGTCGGTCACGGATCGACCCTCGATCTCGGCTTCGACGAACTGGCCCACCGCCAGCGGCGGTCGATCAGGATCACCGCCCGCGCCGTAAGGATCATCGACCCGGGCCACCAGATTCATCATCCGGCTGCGGCTATCGAGCTCTCCCTCGGTACGGACGATACGTCCCGGCCAGCTGTGGCGGTCGCGGCCGAAGCTGGCCCAGAGCTGGGTCTTTGGCCCCTCGGCGTTGCGTTGGGCGTCGCGATAGGTGAAGGGTAGGTCGAGGTAAGACAGCTGATCCCCCGGTATCGGTAAACGAATCTCGGCATAGTCGATAGCGTGGATCGTCGCCAGCACTGCACCCTTGGTCAAGAATTGGCCACGACCCACGCGTTTCGACCTCACCCGACCGTCAAAGGGTGCGCGGAACTTGGCACGCTCGAGATCTAGCTCCGCTTTCTCGAGCTCTGCTTTGGTCGCTTCGAGGCCAGCCCGTGCCTGGGCCAGTTGCGGTTGGCGCATCACCAGCGCCGACGGATCACCCTCCTCACCCAACTCGCTCCATTCTTCGATCGCCACCTCGGCCTCTGCTTCCTGCTGGACCAGAGCGAGCTCTGCCTGAGCGACCTGGGCCCGGGTGCGCCGTACCGCCACCTTGTAGTCCCGTGGGTCGAGAGTGACAAGCACTTCGCCTTTCTTGAAGAAGCCGCCGGTTTCGAAGTTGCGAGAGATCGAAATGATCTCACCAGCAACTTGAGCGACCAAAGTGGTCTCGGTACGCGGCAAAACAGTGCCCTGAGCACTGACGTTGAAGGTGAGGTCTTGGCGACTGACCTCGGTCACCCGCACCAGCGGGGCCAGAGTTGTGCTTTCTCGGGTCTCTACCTCGGGCCGAGATTTGACCAGAGCTCGGGTTGCAAACGCGGCCAATAGGACAATGACAATCGGAACAATCAGTTTCTTGAGGCTCATGATCATCCTCCCGGGGCCTGCCCCAGGCTAGCGCCCCTCTGGGGCTTCGAGTGATCGATCGGATCGATCGGATCGATCGGATAGGTCGGATTTAGACGGGTCGGTGGCGACTTCGGTCGCAGTGCCAAAATCACCCCCCAAGGCGAGGTGGAGATCAACACGATTGGTGAGCCGCAACGCCTGGACGGCGAGCAGGCGGCTTTCATTGGAAAAAGCCAGGCGCTGGCTTTCGAGGATGGTCAGGTAGTCGCCGACGCCAGCCAGGTAGCGGTCTTCGGCCAGTCGAGCGGCAGCCTTGGCTTCTTTGGTGGCGGACTTCTGAGCGTTCTCCTCCGCCGCCAAGAAGCGTTCCGCCGACAGCGCGCTCTCGACCTCGGCGAAGGCTCGCAGCACATTCTGGGCCGTTTGTGCCAGAGCCCGTTCACGGCTCGCTTCGGCGAACTCGACCGCGGCCCTTAGACGCCCACCTTGGAAGATCGGCTGCAGCAGGCCGCTGGCGATACTCCACACCGAGAAGTCGCCGTCCACGAGATCGCTCAGGCTATCGCTGGTCGTGCCGCCGGAGCCAGTGAGCGTGAGACGGGGATAAAGCGACCGCCGGGCTTCTTTGATCCGTAAACCGGCGGCTTCCAAACGTCGCTCCGAGGCTTGCAAATCTGGCCGCCGAGTGAGGAGCTCAGCGGGTAGTCCTGCCGGGATCGCCGCCGGCACCGTGGGTAGCTCGAGAGGTGGCGACTCGGGGTCGGAACCCACCCGACCTGACGGATAACGACCCAACAAGATCTCGAGCTGGCGCCGGGTGGCGTCGAGTTGGCGCTTGCGAAGCTCCAACGCCGCTTCAGCCTGCGCCCGATTCGAACGTGCCAGACGCAGGTCCAGAGGCGAGGTGACACCGCGGCGATAACGGGCGGCAATACGGTCTGTGGTCAACCTTCGACTGTCGAGGGTCTCACTCGCCAACTGCACCTGACGCTCGGACTCGACGACCGTGAACCAAGCTTTCGCCACCTGACCGGCGAGAGATAGCCTGGCGGCATCGTAGTCGGCCCGCGCCGCGCCCGCGTCGCTGAGAGTTGCCCCCTGGCCGGCCCGCAGGCGTCCCCAAAGATCGGGCTCCCAGCTGACGTTGAGGCTGGCGCCATATGACGATGATTGCGACTTCAACGGCCCGACCTGGCCGGGGATCGGTAGGCCGACAAAGATCTGCTGACGGCGAGACGCGTCGAGGCCCGCACTCACTTGGGGTTTCAACGTGGCGCCGGCGATGCGGGCTTGCGCGACGGCGGCATCAACCGTTGCAGAGGCCGCTCGAAGATCGTGGTTGTGCTCGAGAGCTTCCTCGATGATCGCCTCTAGATCGGGGACGCCGAAACCCACCCACCAGGGGCCAGCAGGACCTTCGCTGGGGGAGTTCTCGATGGTCGTCGAGCGGTCTGCGTCGGACGCTTCGGCGGTCCACGCCTCAGGTACCGGAGTGTCGAGCGTCGGGCCGACTGCCGGTGGGGAGGAGGCGCAGCCTGACGTCAGCACGACCAAGATCGCCGCACCTGCCAGCTGTGACCAGCAGAGTGGGTGAATGAGGCCGGTGTCTTTCATCGTGAACCCTCCATCGGCGCCGCCAGGCCACCACACAAGAAACGCACCATGCGCTCGACGATGCCGTCGAGATCGCGGGTGTCGAGGGTGTCGCCGTGAATCGCTTCGATCATCTGAGAACCGGCAATCGTGTGAGCCATGGCTCCGACCATGAACTGCATTCTCCACAACAGCTCCTCCGGGCTGAGCTCGGGCAGGGCACGAGCAAAAGCCTTCGTGAAACGCTGAATCGCTTCGGCGAGCTCGCCGAGCAAGGACTCGCGTAACATGGGATCTGGCTGGGTCATCGCGCGACCACAGATCTGCGCAAAATGCCGACCCCTGTCAGGCATTTCGCGGCCGAATCGCACCACGGGACCCACAAAAATGTTTACCAGGGATTCGAGATCCGGACCCCGGTCGTCCGCCTCATCTTCGGCGGCGTCGAGAAGGCGCAGCCGTTCAGCGTTGATCGGACGCAGGTGACGAGCGATCACCGCCCGCGCCAAGGCCTTCTTGGAGCCGAAGTGGTAATTCGCCGCCGCCAGGTTGGTTCCGGCTCGCGTCGTGATCGCTCGCAACGACGCGCCTGCCACGCCGCGCTCAGCGATCAGGGCTTCGGCGGCGTCCAGCAGACTCTGCTTGGTATCGATCGGGTCTGAGATCGGATCTGGCATCTGTGATTTCCTGGCCGTTGCGTCTCGGGCGGGGCGAACGAACGCTTGAATCAAACGTTCGTTTGAATTCTACGTCATCTTCCCTCCACAGTTTCAACAAAGTTCCGACCTAGTCGAAATGTTTGATCAGGGGCCACAGCTCGGCGGTCGAGAGTCTTAGGTTTCGACACACGTGAATCGGTACATCTCGTTCGTAGGGGATGCAGTATTTGCACGTCGCCAAACCTGCAACCTCAACCGACTCGCAGCGCCGTTCGAGATCTTCGCGCTGGCCGCCCAACATAATGACGACCTCGCCGCTGTTCGACCCCGGCCCCCAAAACCAATAGGTGTTGTGGCCGCTGGTCGCCGGTGGGAGCTCGAGCTCTTCGGCGAAGTAGTCGATCGCTCCGGCCCGGCCATAGTTGGTGGTGAAGATCGTTGCGCGCTGGCGGTCGATCTCGGGTAGACGATGGTAGACGTCTGCCACCGCCACAGCTTTCTCTCGCCAACCAAACATGTCGGCATAAAACTGCGGCAGCTCGGCCAACTCGTGACCTTCTTCGGTGCCTGGATCGACGCCCAGGGCCTTTGAGTAGGCGATGAAGGTCTCGACCGGCAGCAGCGGCGTGGCCAACGGCGCCAAGAGGATACCGCTGGCGACGATCGCGACTGCGGCGGCGTGAATCCACCGCCGCCGGGGCAGACTACGCTCCCAGGCGACGCCTCCGGCCGCATACAACATGGCGTAGGTCGGTGCCATATAACCGGCGCGGGAATGACCGTTGGCTAGCAGCACCACACACGCTGTGATCCAGGCGATGCCCAGCGGTCGGAACGCTCGACCGTCGGGGACGAGGAGCAGCCAAACCAGTCCGGTCAGCCACAGTAGAAGAGTTGTCGGGTTCTGGTGCAGGATCTGTCCGGAGAGGAAAGACCAGGCGTCCAGCCCGGAGTATTTTTCGCTCAACGCACTCTCGATGAATTCCAGATGAGCCCAATCGTTGGTGGCGTTCCACAACACGTAGGGCAGAAACAACAGCCCACTGACAGCCCCACCCGCCCATGGCCAAGGGGTGGTGAGCCAGCGCCGTTGGCGGGTGAGAAGTATCCCAACGAAGACGCCGAGCCCGATCCACAACATGCCGATCTTGTTGAGCAAGCCAAGTCCAAATGTCCCCCCGAGGGCCAACCACAGGGTGGGCTCTTCGGTGCGGATCAGCCGCACCAGCCAATACGCCGCCAGCGCGGTCAGAAAGAGATCGAAGACATTCATCGACCAGATGGACGACAAGGCGAGGTTCGAGCCGGCCACAATCGACGCGGTGGCGGCCAGCGTCACGGCCAGTCGCCCGCCGCCCAACTCACGAGCCAGCAGCCCGGTCAAAAAAACGACCCCGGCGCCA
>JAJCXQ010000898.1 GCA_029263355.1 Acidobacteriota bacterium
AAGGGCCAAGATCTCCGATTCCTCGGTGGTCGCGGAGCTGATACCAAACTTGGCGGCCGCGCTCTGTGCCTTGACGCCGGTTGCGGTGCAGACCGTGGCGAGCTCTACGCCGTCCAGTCGGCGGAGCTCGGGCAGCAACACGCCGGTCGCAAATTGACCCGCGCCCAGAATCCCGAAGACAAGGTCCTGTGGTTCGTTGGGCGTCGACGGTTCGTCGGGCGTCGAAGGCTCGGTGGCTGTCCGGCTCGTTGCAACGCCGCGATCGTCGTCACCGCCTGTGTCGCCATGTACGTCGTCGTCAGGTTTTGCATCGCCGTCTGCGTCGGCGGTCGCGACCTCATCTTGAGGGTAGGTCAGGACGATGCCGAGATAAGGCTCCGAGGAGTCGCCGGTGAGCAACTCGTAGGCCTGATCGGCCTCAGCGATCGCAAAGTGGTGACTGGTCAGAGGCGTGGTGTCGACTGCGCCGGTCGCCAACTGATGAACGAAGGCTTGCATGTTCCGATTTTCGGTCCACCGCACATGGCCGATCGGATAGTCGCGTCCCTTCTCTTCGTAGTCCGGGTCGTAGCGCCCTGGTCCGTAAGAGCGAGAGACGCGTAGAGTCAACTCTTTGTCGTAGAAGGGGCGCCTAGGAACGTCCATTCCGACCGCTCCAACCGCCACCACCGTGCCATTACTGCGCGCCAGCTCGCCGGCCAGCTCAATGGGTTGTGAGCTTTTGGTCGAGGCGGCGATGAGGACCTTGTCGGCGCCATGACCCTCCGTCCGTTCCAAGCACGCGGCCAGCAGGTCGGCTGCCTCGGTGACGGCAGCTTCGACCCCGAGGCTCTCGGCGAGCCGGCAGCGTTCCGGGTCGAGATCGAGGCCGATGACCCGGCAGCCCGCTGCGCGGCTGAGTTGGGCGGCGAGAAGTCCCACCAGCCCAAATCCGATCACCGTGACGACTTCCCCTAGCTCCGGCTTTGCGAGTCGCAGTCCCTGCAAGGCAATGGCGCCCACCGTGGTGAAGGCCGCTGCCTCGAGCTCGACATCGTCGGGAACCGCTACCGCGAGGTGTTTGGGAACAAAGACAATTTCAGCGTGATTGGCGTAGCCAGCGCCGGCGCAAGCGACGCGATCACCGATCCGGAAGTTGTCCACCCCGTCACCGACGGCGATGATGGATCCGGCCGACGAATAGCCGAGCGGCACCGGTGCATCGAGGCGACTGCGCACCGTTTTGACAGCGGCCATCACGCCATCACGCCGCACCTTCTCCAAGACCTTGCGTACCAAGTCCGGCCGCTCGCGCGCCTTGCCGAGCAGACTCTTGCGAGCCATGTCGACCATCATGCGTTCGGTACCCGCGCTGATCAGGGAGACGGCGTTCCTCACCAGAATGCCCCCGGGCTGTAGTGCGGGTGGAGGGACTTCGGTGACCGCCGGTTGGCCTTTGCTGTAGCTCTGGACGAGGGACTTCATGGACCAACTCGATATCCTGATTTGCGGGACGAAAGTCCAGCCTACTAGAAGTTGTTGCTCGGATCTACCGTGCAATTCCGTGCGGTGAGTTGATGTCGTCGCGGGTGGGGCTGTTGGCTCAACTAGGTTTGGTGGGTGGCCTGAGTGTTGCCGTGTGAATTGTCGGCCGACAAACGCGTTGACAGCGGATGTCAGGCCAGTTGTCGGCGGACAAAACGCTCCGACAGCGGATGTCAGGCCAATTGTCGGCCGACAATTGCGCTGTCAGCGGATGCCGGGGGAGCCTCAGCCGTCCAGATCACGCCGGTATCGGGTGTCGGGCGGGGTGACGGCTCGTTAAACTGCAGGAAGCCTGCTGCGGCGAACCTGATCCCTCTCGAGGCTCACCAACCGCGTAGAAAGTAGAGCGTCCGGGCGAGATATTCGCGCCAGGCGAGCTCGAGCAATCGGAGGCTGCTGAACGAAGGGATGGCGTCCTGCCAGCCGTAGTCGCCTCTCACTTGGTGATCGACCGGAAAGGCAATGGGCGCAGCAAGTCCGGCACGCTGAAAACTGCCCATGGCTCGTGGCATGTGGTAGGCGGAGGTCACCAGGACGAAGGGGCCGTCCGCCAGCAGGGGAGTGACGTTGGCGGGGTGCTCGGTGGTACTGCCGGACTGGGTTTCGGCTTGGGTCGTCATGTCCGGTGCGAGACGCTCGACCAAGGCCCGCATGTGCTCAGCGGCGGCTAATCCGCGACGGCCGCGACCGGCCGAGCCGGAGAGGATCAGCGAGCAGTCCGGTCCGAGCAGGGCACACAGCTCGACGCCGCCGAGGAGTCTAGCGGCGGAGCCGGTGGTTAGGGTTGAGCTTGTCAGTTCCGAGGTGGGCTCGAAGCCGCCGGAGGTCAAAACCACAACTTGGGCGATGCCGCGGTCGCGTAAATCGCTGACCGAGGGTTGGGTGAAGCGGTTTTCCAGCGGTCGCAGGAACGCTTCGCTCACCGGTCGACATGCCAGCACCCAGATTAGGATCCAGGGCACCACAGCCCAAACTCGACGGCGGGTTTTTTGTGCCAGAAACCATGCCCCGAGGGCGGCGGACAACCACAACCACAGAAACAGATTTGCGGCGAACGCTGTGATGTAGGCGAGCATGCTCAGGTCTTCGCGGGATCAGGTCTTCGCGGGATCAGGTCTTCGCAGGATCAGGTCTTCGCAGGATCAGAGCTCGCTGGATCGATGTACTCACGATGCCACAATTCCAGGACTGCCAATGCCCAAAGGAAAAGAGAATGATCGCGGCGCCCAGCGACATGTTCGTTGAGCAGCTCTGCGATGGCTTCGGGTCGGAAATAGCCGCGTTGCGCAAGACGCTCGGGGGCCAGCAGGCCGCGCAACCAATCCAGCAACTCGCCGCGGAACCAGAGAGCGATCGGCAGATTGAGACCCCGTTTGGCTCCCTTCAAGACCCGCTGGGAGAGGAAGGGCGCCATGGCGTCGCGGAACAGGCTTTTGGTTTGGCCGCGCTTCAGATGCCATGCCAAGGGGATGCCGGCGGCGACATCCGCCAATTTTTGATCGACGAAGGGTACGCGAACCTCGAGGGAACGAGCCATGCTCATGCGGTCGGCGTAGGCGAGTTGGTTGAAGGGTAGGTAGGTGGCGATGTCGGTGGCGAGCAGTCGCTCGAGAGGTGGTGGAGTGGCGCCGTTGGAGTCGGTAAGGTGCTGGCGGACGAAGGCGGTCGTGTCGCTGCCGTTGAGCTGGCTTTGCATCTCGGGGGTGTAGAGCTGGTGCTTGCGGGCGTCCTCTAGGGTCACCAACATCGCGGCATAACTTTCATCGAAAGGCAGGATGCCGCTTTCCAAGAAGCGTCGTGCTCGGCGCGCGCCTTGACGACCATCGTTCGATTCTCGCAACACGATCCGCCCGAGACCGGCAGCGGCTCGTCGCAGAGCTGCTGGCAACAGACGGTAGCGGTTGAAGAGCGCCATGCCGAGATATCTCGGGTAACCTGCGAAGAACTCGTCGCCACCGGTGCCGGAGAGAGCCACCTTGACATGTTCCCGAGTCTTCTCCGAGAGCAGTTGTAGGATGACCGCGGTGGGGTTGGCGAAGGGTTGATCGAAGTGGCGGATCACCTCAGGTAAGAGAGATACAACGTCCGGGTCGAGACGGAACTCATGGTGCTCTGTGGCGTGATGGCGGGCGAGCTCGGCGGCGGCTTCGAGCTCGTCCCAGCGGTGTTCGGCGTCACCGAAGCCGATAGAGAAGGTTTGAATCGGCTCTTCGGTGTGGCGCGCCATCATCGCTAGGATGCTGGCCGAATCGACGCCACCCGAGAGGAATAGACCCACCGGCACATCAGCGATGAGCATCGCTTGGACGCTATCTTCGAAGGTCTCTCGCACCGCTTGGATCGCCTCGTCGCGGGAGCGGAACCGACCGGGCTCGGGACGGTAGCTCCAATAACGGTCGACCCGGGTTTCCCCCTGTTGGCAGGCCAGGGTGTGGCCGGCGGGAAGGGCTTGGATTTCACGGAAGATCGAGCTTGGCTCGGGGATGTAGAGGAACGAGAGGAACTGATCGAGGGCGTGGTGATTGATCTCGCGGGAGACATCCTTCCAAATCAATAAGGACTTGATCTCCGACGCAAACAGCAGCAGGTCACCACAACGGGTGTAATACAGAGGCTTGATGCCGAAATGGTCGCGGCCCAAGAGCAGTCGCTGCTGACGGTGATCCCAAATTGCGAAGGTGAACATTCCGCGCAGATGTTGCGGTAGGTCATCGCCCCATTCCTCGTATCCGTGCACCAGAACTTCGGTGTCGCTGGCGGTGGAGAAGCGGTGCCCCAGTTCCTGGAGGTCAGAACGCAGTTGGTGGAAGTTGTAGATCTCACCGTTGAACACAACGGTGACGTCGCCGGTCTCGTTGTGGATCGGTTGCTTGCCAGTCGCCAAGTCGATGATGCTCAGGCGGCGCATGCCGAGACCAACGCGGGCATCGCGGTAGTAGCCCTCTTCGTCGGGACCTCGGTGGCTCAGCAGCCGAGTCATGCGTTTGAGATCGGGAGTCTCCTGGCCAGGGGCTGTGAGGACGATATAGCCTGCGATGCCACACATAGTTTTCTAGGTTCGGTCGCCGGCCGGAACCGCTGGCGAGATCAACTCGTCGAGAATAGCGAGGAACTGTTGGGCAACGTGGTCGCCATTGAAGTGGTCGAGGACATGGCGGCGACCCGCTACTGTACGGCTGTGTGCCCTCTCGGTCTGCGTCAAAGACTCCAACATGGCTGCGCTCAAGGCGTCCACGTTCCCCTCGGGGGCGAAAAGCCCTCCTGGTCCTGCAGTCTCCTGGACGCCGCCGACCGCGAAGGCAACCACTGGAGTCTCGCACAGCAGAGCTTCGGCGACCACTCGACCAAAGGACTCGGTGCGTGAGGGTTGAATGTAGAGATCGGCCCGTCGCAATAGATCCGGAAGGTAGTCACACTCGCCCAGGAAACGAATGCTGGCGCCTAAGCCGAGCTCGTCGATCCGTTGACGCAGGCGCCGCATGAAGCCAACGGTATCTTCGGCGCCGTCCGCGGAGCCGACGCGACCCGCAAAGCAGCAGAGCAGCTGGGGGAACTGCTCGACCACTCGCGGCAAGGCTTCCACCAAAAGATCCTGGCCTTTCATTGGCGAGATTCTCCCGGCACAGAGCAACAGAGGCTTATGGTTTGTGATCAGGCTGTCGAGCTCGGGGACACGCTGCGGATCATCGGCGGGCAGCTCTCTGGGTAGGGGGTTGGGCAAGGTCGCCAGCTTGGCGGCGGCGACTCCGTGGCGCTCCAAAGCCTGTTCAACGGCGTGGGAGACACCCACGACGCGTCGATTCCAAGAGGCGATGAAACGCAGGTAGGTCGCCAACAGCTTGGGTCGATGGCCGAGGCGGTCCTCGAAGGTCAGAGTGTGGAAAATCTGCACGTGAGGAATGTTCAGCGAGCGCGCCGCCATTCCACCGAGCCACAAGCTTTCACTGTTGCTGACCACAACCCGAGGCGCCAGCTTCCGGAGCCGTCGGCGGACCCGCGCCAGGCCAAAAGTGTGGGCGCCGAGTAGATGAGTGAGGTGGCGGGGTGTGATCCGCGGATGCACGAGTGCCATTTCCGGCCAGGTGACCACGGCGCAGCCGAGGTCGAGGTACTCGTCCCTCGCATCGGTCCCGATCGGTAACGCCACCAGACTGCGGCGCGCCAGTTCAGGGGCATGCCGCAGAATCTCGACCAGATATCGATTGGGACCGATGAGGCGATCCCAGGGATTGAAGAAGACGACCTCTGGAGATCTCTCAACCGCCACAAGCTGACCCAATCGCCTGCATCGCACCTGCAGCCCAATGCTGCGGCGAAAAATCTTCGACAATGCGACGGGAAGCCTCGCCCATGCGTCGACGGAGGTTTTGGTCTCGACCTATCTTCTCTATTGCCGTCGCCAATGCGTCAGCGTTCCCTACCGGAAAAGTGAAGCCGTTCTCGCCGCCCCTGACGAGGTCGGGCCCGGCTCCGACGCGGTCTGAAACCACGAGGGGGCAGCCGAACTCCATGGCCTCATTGAGTACGAAGCCCCAGGTCTCCGAGAGACTCGGTAAGACCAAAACATCAGCCATCGTGTAGGTGCGACAGAGCTCGTCATGATTTAGAGTGCCGAGAAAACGGGCATCCTCGAGCCCAAGTTCGACCGCCAAGCGGCGGTAGGTTTCCCCGTCGGGCCCCTCTCCAGCAATCAGGAGGGTGGTGGCGAGGTTCCGTCTCTCGAGCGCGGCACAGGCAGTGAGTAGGGTTTCGACACCTTTGTAGCTTTCGACCAGCCGGCCGACGAAAAGTACAACCAGTCGCTGAAGACCGGTAGCCTGACGCAGCTCCGCCCGCCGCGGCAACAGGCGGTCCGCCTGGCTACGGAAGTAGCTGCGATCCGTGGCGTTGGGGGCGTGGAAAATGTGTTGTGGGTCGGCACCGAGCTGGCGGCAATATTCGGCTGCCCTCTGCCCGGGAACCATGCAGGCTGTGCAGTGCTTCATCAGCAGCCGTTTGAAGGCCTCCTTCAGTCGACCGCGGGGCATATCGACAGCGGTCGACTCGATCCAAAAGATGACTCTCCGTCTACGAGCGAGCGCCCAAGTCCAGAGTAGGAGATAAGTCGGCTCGTCCCAAGCTCCGAGAATGATGGTCTGCCAAGGTGCGCGCAGGACCGGACGGATGTCGTTGATATGGCGATCGTCGAGTGGCGGCTGTCGCCATTGCCAGCCGGGTAGGTAAACGAGTGGCAAGTCTGCGTTGCCGTCGGCCATGACATAGCGGCGATGTTCCATATCGCCCGCGAGAAGATATATGGCCAAGCGATGCTCGAGGTCCGCAGCCAACTGTTGAAAGCATGGAACTCGGTAGTGCGCCAAGACGTTGGTGACCAGAGCGACACGTTCTTGCCCTCGGTGTTGCCCTCGATCCCTCACATTCGTTTTCGTTTCCTAGAAAGAGGTTAGAGGCGCTTGCCTGTTCGCGAGAAGGTCTGAGGGTCGGGAGTTGACGACAGTCGCACCCGCATCGAAAAGTCAGCGTGTTGGTGGAATGCCAGCGGAAACACCAGAGCACCATCGGCATCTGAAGTGCACTGGTAAGTGCTGCCCTCGTCGTCTGCCAAACTCCAACACGTCGAAGTGTCGAAGTTTGGCGCCTCAGGCAGTAGCTCCCAGGGAATGAGCAGTCTGGCATTCCGGAAGGGTCTAGGTGCAGCGAGGGTCATCTCCCAGCCGTTCTCAACAAGGCGCGCCTGTTGGAGAGTGGGACCGATAGGCTGTTCCAATCGAAACCAGCAGGTGATTGGCTCCGACAGATCTTCCAGGCGCAACCAGAACCCACTGTTCTGGGATTCGAGCCGGACTTGCAACCGGGATTCCGCCTGGCGTACTTCGAGTCCCAACAACAAGGGCCTAAGCGAGGGTGGCGTCGTGACCCGGACATGCTGTGGCAGCGACGAAGATGCGGTCAGACCTTTGCCGATCCAGCGGATCGTGTAGCGAACGCATTGATGGCCGGCTTGGTAGGGCAGGAAGGTCTCGTCCTCCAGCCAGGGAACCGGATGCCAGGCAAGATCGTCGAGTACGCGCCGGACCCCTTCGCGAGCTGTGACGAACGTGGCGCCAGCACGTTGCCAGGCATTCAGATGTTGGCGAAGAGTCCGCCAGTCGCCATACTCTCGATCGAGCCGAAACTCGTCGCGGCCTGCTCTCGCGTTGAGGAACTTGTCATGCGTCAACAAGGTGAATAGATGAGCGCCAGATCGAATGTGACCGTCGCTATTGCGCAAATCATCGACACTGGCTTGGGCGCGTCGGGCGAGTCGACGTGATCCCATGAGATAGTCTCCTTCGAGGTTGGAGACAATCGGGAGTTGCAAGATGGGGCCGCCTGCCGAGGGCTCGAAAGGCTGGTCCAGACCAGCGGCGAAAGCGGGTTGGACAACAGCGCGTCGGGGCGACTTGGGCTTCGGTAAATCGCTGTCGGCCCAAAGACCGGCGCGACGGAGGGCGACGACCGACCAGGCCAGGTCGCGTCGTGTCTTGCCAAAGTCGAGCAGGCCACTGCGCCAGACGACAGCACGATAGTCGGGGTCTCCTTCCCGTGCTAGCTCTTCGACCAAGGCTACGGAGCGCTCAATGCTACGGAAACGGTCGAGCTCGTCACCGACGTGGCCTGGTGGAGGACAGGCAGAAGCCCATGGGCCTCGCGTTTCGGGCGCCGACAGCAAAAACTCCAGAGACGGTCTCCAGCCGTCGCTGCCCAGTCGATACGGAAAGCCTGGCGAAATGGGATCATTGAAAGCATGCAGGTGAGGCTGCAGGTCATTGCCACGACAGAGTTCATCAACCAGGTGATTCTTGGTCGCTTGGTGGAGGGTCGTCCAGCCGGTGTCGCCGCTTTCGGCCGCTTTGGCCGGCATCGTCAACGCCGAACCGGTTTCTACGAAGTGGGTCCAGGCAACTCCTGAGTCAGCTGCAAACTGTGATTTGTCGACCAGTAGGCGCTGGAGCATTGTGGGAGACAGAACGTCACGCTCTTCGTGGATTTCGTGATCTTCCGTGACGGTGACGCAGACTTGTCCAGGGCTCGTATCAGGTACTTGGATCTCCAGCCGTCTAGTGCGGTAGCCTCGAGGGCCAATAGCAACCAAGACGAGGGGCCACGGGCTGCCGTGGATGCGGTGTGGTCGATGGGCTTCGATCTGCACCGTGGCATGGCCAACAGTGTCGAAAGGAGTCTCGAACTGTGTTGGCAAGATACCCCGAGCGGTCGGAGGTAGGGTAAACAGAACCCAGTTGTTGTCGGCGCCGTCGATTCGACAACCGAAAGTTGCCGAAGATCCGAGGTCCAGGTACTCGAGAGCGTCGAAATCCATAGGTCCCTCGTCGGGCTGGATCTCTCGATCGTTGACTAGGCTTTGCCAAGCGAGAAACGTCTCCAGGTTTTGCGGCTCGAGCGAGAAAGCGCGCTCAATCGCTTCTCTAGCCGAGTCGTGAGCTCCTCGTTGGCGTTCGAGGTTCGCCGCGATCAACCAAAGTGTGGGCGATTCGGGGAGGAATTCATTGGCGTAGGCCAGGCAAGTTGCAACGAGTTCGAGTTCGCCAGCGTCCAGGAGTCGCTTCGCCCATCTTTCGGGATCCAGTGGTGAGCTAAAGGTTTTGTTGGTCACGAGCTTTCGGACTTCCCCGACAGCTTCCTGGACTCTCCCGCGTTGCCATGCGAGGTCGGCAGTCGCCCAACTCAAGTCAACAGACGTCTCTCCGAGGGAGCGCCTGACGTCGAGAGCATCCGCTGCTCGTTCGAGCTGATGGTTCGAGCGCGCTCGTTCGAACTGGATTCTTGCAACCTGCAAATAGGTCGAGATGACCCTTCGATCATGGGCCTCTTCCAGTTGATTCGACCCGGCGAGCCCCAGCGGCTTAGCTATCCAACGGCGTACCAGGCGTCCTGGAGTCCAGGTCAAGTAGAGATCCGACGCTGAAGTACTGTTTCGGTTCTTCAACTGCGTCAAAAGGTGGCCGAAGGCCTCCCAGGCAGCTTGGTGATCGTACCTTTGTGCCAAGGCGAGTGCTCGTCTCGAGGCAGCTCCACGGTGGTGAGGGTTGAGTGAAAGACACACCTGCCACAGCCGTACGGCCCAACCCAGCGGCAGGAGACCACCAAACATGTAGAGGATTTCGGCCAACAAGTAGACCGAAAGGCGGGTCGAGAGAAACCAGCCCAGCTTGGTCACGGGTTATGGGGTAGCTTGGTTCGTGACGAATGGCTGTGAGCGACAGGTACCCATTGCATTCGTGCTTGGTGGACTCGCCACGCCGCGACCTTGTGACGGACAACATCGGTCTGGTAAGCGAGTAGGGAGAGGAGAAGCCAGAAAGGAACGGTTGGCGCGCTGCCGAAACCGAACAACCAAGACTCGAAGAGAGAATCGGTCAAGCTCGCAATGACAGCTGATAGGAGGGCTGCTCCCAGCAAAGGATCATCGAAGTACGGTAGGTAGCGCCAAACCCGCCTCAGGATGCCAAAGAATGCCCAGGCTGCGAATCCCACGCCAACGAGACCGAGGTCGACCAACAAGCGCATCACCGAGCTATGAGGTCCGAACACGTAGATACCGATGCTCCTCAAATAGCGGGCATCGCGGTTGAAAACTTCATCGCTGGCACTGAACCCGACACCAAGAAAGAGATTGTCCTGGGCCAGAGTCCAGGCTCGTTCCCAGAGAATCGTCCTGCCTGACGTATCTGTGCGAAGGAGAGAATCGAAGAACCCTGGGAACATGCTGTCACTCACCAATAGCAGGATGACTCCTACGACTGCCAGATGAAAGATCGTGCGCAATCTCCTGCGCTCGAGCCGGGCCAATGTCCGCACGTAAACAAGAGCTCCGACGGCGAGGCCCAGAGTCGACGCTCGAGACCCGGACAGGACAAGGACTGCAACAATGCTCAGCAATACGACAAACAGGGCTTTGCGTTTTGCCCCAGACTCCCGCTGCCACCAAAAGAAGACCAGAAAGGCGGCCTGCATTGCCATGAGTCCTAAGGTATTAGGGTTGCGAAACACTCCGCTGGTTCTACCCTGCACAACGTGGCTGCTGCCGGTAGCGGTCAGATAAAGACTGTAGAGGACGGCACTCCCGAGCAGCAGGCCGATCAGTCGGATCAGTTGCTGATGATCGGTATTGGTCGGAAAGAAGAGGGGTATGCCAACACCAAAACCGCAGACGATAAAGGCAGCCGAGAGCAGCCGTTGAGCGGAAAGGGACGGGTCGATCGAATAGCCGATCGAGAGTAATGACAGCAAAATGAAAGGCAACCATGCCTTGACCAACAGGTAGTTGGACACGGCGCCCTTGCTAAGCATCAAGTGGAGACAGCGAAAGGCTAGTACCCCGCTGGGCACAAAACGGCTGAAGTAGATCGCCTCCTTGGGTACCAAAGGAGTATCGGTCAACATGACGCCCAGGACGCTCATGAAGATGAGCACTCGGTTGGGCATCAAGACGCAAAACAGCGCCAGTCCAGCCGCTAACAAGATTGGATTCAAGGGTCAGACTCCACTCGTATAGTCATCTTCTTGGCACGCACTAAATAGAAGTACCCGAACTTGCGAATGAGCGGCACCCGCGGCAAGAAGCGCTCCAGTTGAGCGTGACTGCGGATGGGAATTGGCGGCACAAAGCCACTGAAGCCTGCAGGCTCCGGTGAGAATCCAGTAGACCGCAGTAGTTTCGCTAGGGTGCCGGGTCGAAAGAACTGGGCATCATCGGCATCGGACCCATGGAGTGTCTTGAAGTAACGGGCGCCTTGGCGTTTGTGGCGCAGCACCATGTCGAGAAAGTTGGCTTGGGTTTTGAACTCAGGACTTTGCTCCATGAGTCGTCGTCGCCGTTGCCACTCTCGCATCAAGAACAGCGGATTGAGCAGATTCATGTCAGTGATCATGATCTCGCCACCCGGTCTGGTTGCGTGGTGCACACGTCGTAGCAGACCATCTTGGTCGGGAACGACCGCCAGTACTGAGGCGAGCCAAGTGAGCGAAAGGTCATTAGCCTCAGGAGAGTAGACATTCAAGTCAGCAGCGCGAAATTCGATATCAAAAGTCTTTCCAAATGCATCCTCGTAGAAGGGTTGTCGACGCTTGGCAATATCAATTTGCTTGGCAGAACGATCGACGGCCAGGACTCGTGCACCAGAGGCTGCAAACAGGAAACTCTCCGATCCGTACCCGCATCCGGCATCCAGTACCCAGGAATTAGGCTCCCGCAGAATCGCATCGACAATCGAGGCACGGCGTGAGGCGTAGATTGTGGTGACCAGGTTCTCTGGAAATCGATCTGGTGCCATCATGACGGGGTAGTGACTTTGCAAATGCCGTTGCTGTTGGTCTGACAGCATCGGATTGCCCTCGGTGACCTCTCTGCGGAGTAGCCGGTAGAAGGCGCAGGTGGCGTCGTAGGCTCGCGTCGGATTGTCCGTTTCGGACACCCCAGGGTCGTTGTCCGAGACCGGTAGTGCCGAAGTCTTCACGACGCCAGCCCTTCAAATTTGCGTTTTTTCGCGATGGTTTCCTCGAAGAGTGAAGCGTACGATGCCGCGTTGCTCGTCCAGGTGAATTCCCCAGCTTTTTCCCGGCCTGCGGCTCCCATCGCGGCCGCCAGTCGCCGATCCATTAGTAGCTTTTCTAAAGCCAGAGTCAGGCTCACAATCATCGGCTCGCGGTCATCGCCGTTTGGCGGGTCGATCAAGAGACCGTGCCGGTTGTGTTCAAAAATATCCTGTGGACCTTGCCCTCGGCAACCGATGATGGGTTTGCTGCAGGCCATCGCCTCGAGGTAAACTACGCCGAAAGCCTCCTGCCAAGAAGGTAGAGTGAAGATGTCCGCTTCGGCGACCCGACGTAGGGCATCGTGATTGGGCAGCCTACCTACAAAAACAACACGATCAGCGATACCCAAGTCCTCGGAAAGACCTTCGAGGTACGTCCGTTCGGGGCCTTCCCCTACGATCGTGTAATTCTTCCAATAGATTCCTTTTTCCTTGAGCCGTGCCAGAGCAAAAAGGTTGCAGTCGATGCCTTTGATCGACCAAAGGTTCGATACGCTGACGAGTTGTCCCCATTCTTGGCTGTGGCAGTTTACTCCGCGTATCGCGTCATCTATCGTTTGCAGATCGATCCCATTGGGGATTCGCAATTTGCAGCCCTCGAATCCCAATTCGACAAGGAAGCGATCGAGGGGTCTGCCGACGGTGACGATAGCGTCTGCCTGTTGAAACATTCGGCTGTAGAGTGTCCGTCCCGGTGCCGAAGTGTAGAGCCTGGGATCGTCGCGAATATGTAAGGTGACGATCAAAGGGAGCGCGAGGGCGGAGGCGATTACAGGAGCGGCCAAGCCAACCGGCCAAGCACCATGGGCATGAATAATGTCAAAGGAAGACTCAAGATCGTACTTGCGAAGATTCTGTGCCAATGCAGCGGCGCACAAGCGCACGGTAGCTTGTGGCTGGCGGTATTGTGGGATGTGGAGATAGCGCGTGAAGATTGTGTCAATGCCGGCTCTTGGCTCACGTTTTGGTAGTTTCCAAAGGGGTTGATATCTTGGCAGGATCTGAGCGAGCGTATCTGGCAGCCAAGGCTTGGCCAGCATGACGGTTGTTGGGATCTCCGATTGTTGAAGGGCACGAGTTTGGTGTTCGATGAACAAAGCCTCGGTCGGGCAGTTCTCGTGAGGGTAAGCGGGGGTTACAGTTAGCGTGCGCATGTCCAGAACTTCGAATCTTAGGTACCTTCACCTAGACTAACTGAAGTAGATCGTGGCTTTGAAAGCTCAGCGAGCAGCTCGCGGAAGGCCTGCTCGCCCTCGCCGGCAGGCTGCAGGAAGTGACGAGATCGCTGGCGGTCTAGGCTTGGAGGAGACTCGAGCCAAGCTTCTAGCGCCTGTTTCAGATCGGAGAAGTCGGTCGCTAGCCGAATACCAGAGATTTGTTCTAGGCTCTGATTCCAGTCGAAGTCTATCCATCCCGGGATCAATACGGGAATGTCGCAAGCAATGCAGTCGAGTAGAACGGTGGACCGAAACATGATCGCAATGTCCGTTTCCTCGAGCACGTCTGACAGCGGTTCGATTTGGCTGAGACGTAAACTGTCCGGAAGACTTCCAAAACGCTGACACCAGCGTTGAGTCAAGTCCGCGAGATTCTCCAACGGGTGGCCTCGGATAGTCAAGTGGCAGCGGTGCCCCATTAGAATCTCGTGAAAAAGATCGATAAAGCCGTCCAATAACTCGCCGCCGTTGTAGAACGGGCTCCGGTCGAAGGGCCAAGAGAAGTAGACGATCCGCGGTTGTTTTGTCGGTGCCTTCGAGCCTTGGCGAGCCGCGGTAATTCCCGGATTGAAAATATGAACCCGTGAACGTTGGTGCTCCGGGCGTTGCTGACGCCAGAAATTACCCCAGACGATCAAAGCGTCAGCAGCCAGCGGCCCTTCGGTATAAAAGGGACCACCCAGTACACCGTGGAGTAGCTCGATGACTGCGGTACCTCTTTGTTGAGCGATCCGCGCGAGCCAACCCTCGATACCCCAGTGATTGGCAATCACCAAAATTCGTGGCGTTGCTCGCTCTAGATAAGCTTCCCAACAAGCCGTCAAATGTATCAATGTGGTGATACCGGCATCATGCCAGTATCGCCAGACTGGGCTTTGTTGTAGCCAAGCCCTCAGCGCTTGTTCTTGTGAATCATCGAGAGGGCTGGATGTCGCTGAAGTCGACGGGCTCTGATCCCGGGTAGACACTGCCCAATCTGGCAACGCTCTTGGGGCGAATCGCCACAAATCATGGATCAGGCTGTGGTCACTTCGAGCACCTCTTCGGGCAGGGCTGTTGGTGACAATCCATGTCACGCCTTCTGGAAAATAGGACTCCAACGTCTTGAGGGTGCGACTGTTGTTCAGATACGAAGTAAAAAACGTCACACCGTTAGGTGTTGTAGACGGCAGGGGAAGCAATCGGCTGATCCTGATCCGGTGACCAAAATCGAGATCGGCCTGGGTTGCGAGATTGAGGGCTTGAGCACGCCAATTTCGAGCGAGGTGGGCTTGGCGAAACCGTCTAACAAGTCGCTGGGCAAAGCTGGCTCGGGTGCGTCTCGTTGGATGAGTTGGAGTCGGCGAGCGAATCAGGGGCTCGAGTGAAGAACCCGCAGCGAGTTCACGAAAGATTTGCTCGGATTCAATCCTTACCCACAAGTGGATCTCGGACCCTCCAGCCTCGTCGACGCGGGCGCAGCAGTGCTGGTAAGTGTCAAGAACCGCTTGAATCGTCCGGGCTTCGCTGAACAGAGGCTCGGCCAGAAACTCACGCATGGGATGTCCGCGGTGAGTGGGGCCCTCGCTGCAGATCGCCCTGACGAGCTCGTTGGCCTTCTCCTCCCATCGACGGTGGCCCCCCACGATTTCGAGGAGACCGCAGTAGGACGGTCCGTTTGATCCGACGAGTCGTCCGAGAGTGTCTGGAGCCACCCAGCAGAGAAGGAAGAGATCGGAGTAGTCGGCCAGATGATGTGGCTCGATCGTCCCGAGGTCGTAGGAATCGTCGAGGATCAGGAGTCGCTGGGGCACTCTAGGCTAGGCTTCCAAGGTGTTGTAACCGTGGTGCTTCATCCATGGCGAGTCACGGTTCTCATGCCAAAGCTGTTGGAGTTCAGGATCGTGCCGAAAGGAAAATGCGCGATTGGGCAAGATTCCGCCGAGGGCGGCCTCGAGAAGTCTAGGGTCTGCATGTAAGCCACAGAAGGCTAGGATGCGCTCCATCTCTGTGCGGGGAGACTCGAGGAGATCTTCGAAGCGTAGCTCGAAGAGTTGCTCGCCCAAACTTCTTGTGAATCGGTCAGCGTAAGATAGATACTCCTCCCAGATCTCAAACGCGCCTTGGCGACTGGCCGCCCGAGGTGATGTGCCGAACCATCCTTTCTTGGGGAAAAGTTGCATCAATCGTGGGTGACGTTCGTAGTTGCGTTGTCCCAACTCGCGTCCGATCTGTTGTCGCTTGTAAAGCGACTCTGCGACATCGATGCCGTTTCGAATGACATGCAAAACCCGAGCATTGGGGAAAAGAGACAACCATAGAGGCAGGGTCACAGTGGTCCGTGGATCTTTCCAACCCCAGGGTTCCGCCAAGGCAAACAGAGTTCGACAACGCAAGTAGCGCCACACGCCAAGAAACTCGACAGTCGTTGGCGAAGACAGGCAGTCTCGCAGGTAGTCCGTCGCTAGCACCAGCCCCTCTTGGTCGCTGAGTACATGCTCGAAAGTCGAAGGTGTATCCCACCTGCCGCCTGCTGAGGCTAGGAGCCAGCTATTGCGTTTGTTGAAGAAGCTGGCTTCGTGATTAGCTGCCAATTTCCGGCCAACGAAGAGGCCCTGTTGCTCGAGTAGTCGTGTGACCATGCTGGTTCCAGAGCGATGCATACCAATGATGAGTACCGGAGGACTAGAGATTCTGGTCATCTACGAACTCGACTTCTGATGGACCGTATCAGTTCACCGAACCCAAACCTTCTGCCGACTTCTTCGACTTTGGCTTGGAAGTTGGGTGAAGACGAGCGTAGGGGCTGGCTGAGATCGGGAGGCATGGCGCCGAAGCCATCGGACACAGCTGTGAAGAACGCTCCGGGCTGTCGATGAGCCGACGTATAAACTGCATCATAGATGAGCATAGGAGGCAGGAATCGCAAACGCTGCTGAGTTGAAGCGAACCGGCGCATGAACCAATACCGGTTGCGCAACTCATAGTAGAGACCTTGGGGAGAACGAGCGACGCCCGACGATTTGTGCAACATCAAGAGTTCAGGGAAATATCCAATCGTGTAGTCACGAGCGAGAAGCTTCATCTGCAGAAAGAGCTCGGAGCCATAGAGAAAAATCTCGTGGTGGTAGTAGCCAACCTCGTCGAGGAGCGCTTTTCTAAAACCAACGCCGCCGCTGTGGAAGCCGCCGGTGGTGATTGGACCCTGCCGTTGATCCCGTGCCCGCAGGGTCTCGATGTCGTCTGATCCGGGTTGCCACTCTTCGACTCGGCAAGCTACCGTGGCGAGATCCGGAGGGCCCTGGGCGAACCGCCGAGCGACTTCGCCTAGGACGGTTGAGTCGGGCATGAGCGAATCGTTGTCCATTTGGAAGAGAAGCTCGCTACGAGCCCGATCGAAGCCGACCGAGTATCCAGACATGCCGAGGTTCTTATTACTCGAGATGAGCTCAACTTCGGGAAACTCTTCAGCCACCATTTTCCGAGATGAGTCCTCGGAGGCATTGTCAACGACCAATATCTCGGCTGCGGAATAGTCCTGGCGTCGGACTGAAAGCAGTGCCTGCCGCAGGTCATCGCACCGATTGAAGTTGACGATGACGACAGCAATAGACGTTGTCATAGGCAAGAGCTCAGGGGCGAGAAGACTAGGCTTCTCCGGTTGCTAACCATTTCTTTTGGTTTCTCCACCTCGAACCAAGTCCGCGAAAATCTCCTCCCATCGCTTTGCAATGGGTCCCCAGGAATACTTCTTGGCATGTTCGCTGGCGGCTTGCCCCATCCGTTGACGGAGCTGAGGCTCTTTTAGAAGGCGATGGATTGCGGCCAGCATCTCTTCGTTCGACTGCACTTGGAAGCCTGTGACTTCATCGACGACTGCTGGCGTCTTGTAGTCCGAGAAGACGATCGCTGGAAGGCCGGTGGCGGCAGCCTC
>JAJCXQ010000899.1 GCA_029263355.1 Acidobacteriota bacterium
CAAAACGGGCGGAGAGGAAACAATGTCGCGCTGTGCAACTTCATCGCGAGTGTCGTCCGCAACGTCGACGCAGATGTACTCTGCCTGATGGAGCTACGAGTATCCGGTACCCTCGCCCCGATATTCCAGCTGCAAACTTCATTGATCAATGCCTACTATCTCGTAGGACCGGGAATACAGGGGGCGGAATGGTATTGTGATTGGGTGCCGGGGTGCTTAACCCATAACGCCATGCTGCCGGCCTATGACCCTAACAGGGTAGGTTTTACGGGTCAGGGAAGGTATGAGGGCTATGCGGTTTTCTGGAAACAGAATATCGCCAAGTTCCTCATGCAGCCGGCCGATCCGCATGACAACGTTGCGGTCAACCCGCCCGGATTCCCTCCGGTCGCCCCGGGATTCACACCCAATACGCAATCCGCAGGGGTGAGAGCTCGTGCGGCGCCTGCGATGGGAGGAATCAATCTGCTGCCTGGCAATATGACCGTGCCTGTTGGGGCCGCGCAATTCCATATACCAGCCGGTACGATCATCGGCCCTGGTGGGATCCCAGGTGCCGGGATCCCACCAGGCCCCACGGTTGCCGCCGGGAATCTGAATGCGGGGATTGTCATTCCCGCGGGCACGGCCTTCAATGGTGGCCCCATGACTTTGAATGCTCCGGTTTTGGGCGTCAATCCGATCTTGATCCCCAGTGGCTATACGTTGCCGGCCGCCTTCCCACTTCCCGCGGCAGGTTCCTTTTTGTTGACTCCACATGTGCTCAGCCTGGTCATGTCGGCGCGTCCAACGGACCCGGCTGGCAACATCGCCAACTACAATCCCGGACCCGCACCTCCGCCGAATGCCTGGAACCTGGGGCTCTTTCCGGGGACCGCCGGAGCAAATCTTTGGAACGGCAGCAGACGGCCTGCCTATTGCACACTCCAAGTGACGGCGCCAGGGGCCCCAGTGAACCGACTGGTCCCCGTTACCTTCTACCATACGCCGGTCGCCGGAGCAGTCGCCGCGATGGCACGTGCCGCGATCTCGCGGCAGGCCCATGAGGTGTATGACTGGGCAGCACCCGGCTTCATTCAAAATCAGCGCGCGATGATCGGCGGAGACCTGAATGCCCGCCTGGACCCAGGCGCTTTCCATTACGCGCTGTACGCTGCGCCACTCGGGCCGCCGGCCGGAATGAACGGAGGCGCTGATTTCAGCCATATGGGCAATGCCAACATCAGGGTCAATCAGCCCGCGCCTGTGCCTGCACCGGCATTCCCGCCACCTCCCGCGGCACTGACGCAAGCCGACAACCCGGAAAACAAGTCGATGATTCAATTGCGGCATCCGATCATTGGCGGGCAGCAAGTGCTGTCGAATAACCTCGACCACTACAGAAGGTCCGCTTACGACAACATCCTATACCGTGGCTTGACCCCTGCGGAGAGCCCAAGGCATACGTTTTATGCAACTGTAGGAGGCGTCCAGCAGACATTCCGGGCAGATCTCTATGATCTGGTTCGCGCTGTCAGCGGCGTTGTCCCACCTGGTGCCGGGGCCCCGATGGCCGCGGGGGTAGACAACTTCTTTATTTTTGCTGGCATCATACAAGCCTTTCAACACGTACCGGTATGGCCGGTCGGAGGCTTCGTGGGGGGATTCGGGGGAGGGATCATCGGTCTCAACGGAATCGAGAACCCGGTACAACTGTATGCCGATCTCTTATTGGGGATCTTTCAGCCGGCGGCGGCAGGCGATCCACCAGCGGGGCCAGGTCCATACGCCGGGCCACTCCCGATTCCGGCAGTGATCACGGCGCAGCGGCGCGCGGCAGAATTCATCAAGAGATTCGTCAGCGATCACCTGCCGGTCGTCTTCACCATGGACCTGTAAGCGGCTTGAGTATGGGCATTTCCCTAGAAGACATCAAAGCCGCGGTCGACGGCCACATCAGCGATGGTGTGCTGACACTGGCCGTGCCGGGAAATCAGCTGAATTCAGCACCGATCGATGCTGTGATCACGACTTATTTCGCAGGGTTGTTATCCGGCCCCACTGCCGCTGGCGTCCTTGACGGGCAGCGGGTGAAGTACTCCGTGGACGTCGATATTTCCAATTTTTCACTCTACAGCGACCCGGGACTCAGATCGGCCACGCTCTACTTTTACGATCACGGCTCGGTCATCCAGGCAGAGCTGGTCATTCCCTTGCCTGATGCCTACCGGTGGCAGGATGGCTTCCACGAGCTTGCCATTCGCCCTCAGCTCCCCGTGAATAGTTTGAGCTGGGAAACTCCAGTCATCACCCTGAATTCCGAGATCGAAACGGTGGGCTTCGCCGCCGACCTGCAAGCCTTGGGGCCGCTGGAGAAGATCGCGTGGATGCTGCCCGGTGGCCTGCCGCTGGCCGGCACGATCGACGTTCAAACCTTCGAAAGAAGAAAATTCCCGGTCTTCGACCTCGTGGCGCCGGTCGGGCAGCCAGTCACCATCGGCAGCTTCAGCCTCTCTCTGTCCGTCACGGTGACCTCGCAGGTGGTCAAGCTTCCGGGCCACGATCCGAGTCTCCAGTTCGTCTCCCAGGTCGCCGTACGGACGGTCTTCGCCGGAGGTTCGCTTCGAATCCCTGTATTGCTCCCCTTGTACGGAGAAGGTCAATTCCTTCTGGCCTTCGAGCTCGACACCAGTGCGCCGCCCCTGCGAATCAACAGTGTCAACGATTTCGGCGGATTCGCGGGAGGCGAGAGTCTCGAGAACCTACTCATTCCCGAGGTCATTCCAGAAGATTCGTCACTTTCCCTCAGTCACTTGAGCTTTGTGCTCGATCCCATTGCCAGGCAACTGGTGAATTTTCAGATCGGGATCGCGATGTCGACCAACTGGACGATCATTCCAGACGTCATCGCGTTGACCGGCATTGGCGTTGACTTCGAGATCAACTATCCCACGGTCAATGCGGCCCGCCAGGTATCCGTTTCCCTCTTCGCCAAGATGAACGTCGGGCCGGTGGAGTTGGAGACGACGGTGGTACTTCCCGATCAAACCGTCCTTGCGCGGATGGCACAGGGAAGCGTCTTGGATATCGGAGACTTGATCGGCACCTTTGCGGGGGGCTTGGAATTGCCAGGTGAAGGGGCCTTGAGCATCTATGACCTAGAGGTCTTTGCCGACGCTAAGAGAGGAGAACGCGCCTACTCGGTCCATGCCGCCGCCCGTGGCTCTTTGACTGTCATCAGCGGATTGGCAATTGAGGAGCTGTATTTCTCGATCGCCTACGAGCAGAGTGCGCTGTCTGAAGTGGTCATCGGCAGTACGCTGAGACTGACCCATTCAGGCGCTGCGATCCTGCTGACGGCTCAATACGACAAGGACCGCGGCTGGACGTTCGCAGGGGGAACAGGACCCGGGCAGGCGATCCCGATCGCGGCCCTGGACGAAGACCTGAGCGCTCCCTTCGGTGATTTGGATTTGCCGGAGGTGTTGGACGAGATTCGCATTACCAACCTGCAGCTCTCATTCAATACCCGGAGCAAGAATTTCTTCTTTCTCTGCGAGACGCAGCTGACGCTCGACGACGAGACCGCCGCCCTCACCTTGGAAATCAGCGTCGTCAATTCGACGGCGGGCTTTCAAAAGCGTTTTTCGGGCAACCTGAACCTCGGCAGCCGCGCGTTTGCCGTCGCGTTCTCCTCGGACGCCAATTCCAGCTCCCTCGTCGCCTCGTTCACCAACCCCGATGGCGAGCACATCCATCTCGTCAACGATATCCTCGGCCTAATTACGCAAGACCCCGGCATCCAGGTCGACGACGAGTACAACCTGCTCGAATTCACCCTCCACCACCTCGAGCTGTCTTTCGAGAGGCACAAGACCAGCGGCGCCAAGAGCTACGGCCTGGTCGGCGATTTCGGTTGGGAGCCGAATCTCTCCATTGGCGGCAGCGACCCCGTGGCGATCCGCGCGGCGGTCGATCTGAGAAAGCCCGCGGGCGGCCGGCTGACGGGCTCCATCGCCGGCAACATCCGGGCCCCCATTCCCGACCTGGAATTCCTCGAGCTCGGCGTGTTCTATCAATTCTCGAATACCGCCAACTCGGTCGGACTCCGCCTCCGTCTCGGAGACGCCAGCCTGGAGGCGGCGTATTCCTCCACCAACTCGGAGCTAGCCTTCTCCGTCGTGACGACGACGCCGCTCACCTTCGGCGAGGTGATGACCTTCTTTGCCGGCTTGGTGAACCCATCCATCGAGACGTTCGAGTTTGATCCCCCATGGAATACCTTCACCGACATCACCATCCCGATCAGCGACTTCCAATTCGCCTTCAATACGAGCACCAAGGCGATCGGAATGATCTACGAGCCGTCGTCGGCCTTCACGATTCCAGGACTGCCCGAGTCTCTACTGTCGATAAGTCGGGTCAAGCTCGACTACGGGATCAGAAACCAGACGGTCGGCAGCAGCACGAGGCGGGTCAAGAAACTCGAGATCGCACTGGACGCGACCTTCCTCGGAACGGAGCAAGATCTCAGGTGGGATCCGATCGGCGAAGCGCCACCGGAAGTGCCGGGCAAGGGCGCCTCGGTCTTCGACCTGCGCTACCTGGGCCTCGGCCAACACGTCGCCTTCACGCAGGCGGCTTCGGTCACCTCGATCTCGGAGGTCATGGGGCTGCTCCGGGGATCGATCACCGAAAGCACTCAGGCGATCGCCGTCAACGGCGCTGCAGCACAGCGCAATCCCCTCGAATCCTTCGGCGAAGCCGGGGTCATCGCCTTCAGCCCGGAGAGCGAGTGGCTGATCGGCCTTGACGTCACGCTGCTGAAGACGGTCAGCCTGAGCATCATCTTCAACGATCCGGTGATCTACGGCCTGCGCATCGAGCTCACCGGCAACCTGGCCAAGAACTTCGCCGGGCTGGAATTCGAGATCCTCTACACCCGCATCTCGGACACCATCGGCAAATACCACATCGACCTCACCCTGCCGGATTTCGTGCGCTATCTACAGTTCGGCGCGGTCTCGGTGACCCTGCCCTGCCTGGCGCTCGACATCTTCACCAACGGCGACTTCAAGATCGACCTGGGCTTCCCGTGGAATTTCAATTTCGAGCGCTCCTTCGCGCTCGAGGTGTTCCCGTTCACCGGCGCCGGCGGCTTCTACTTCAACAAGCTCTCCGCCGCCACCGCTAGCAGTACCCCGGCCATCCCGGCGACGCGGGGTGAGTTCACGCCGGTCTACGAGTTTGGGGTGGGCCTCCGGATCGGCCTGGGGAAGTCGTTCAACTCAGGGCCGCTCAGCGCCGAGATCAGCATCACCGTCCAGGGTCTGATCGAGGGCGTGATCTCCTGGTACAACCCGGTCAATACGCCGCCGGACCGCGAGCAGTACTACAAGATCGCTGGCGGGGTCGCGATCGTCGGCCGGCTCTACGGTGAGGTCGACTTCGGCATCATCAGCGCCAGCGTCGAAGTCATCGCCAGGGCGATGATCCAGTTCGTGCTCGAGACCTACAAGGACATCCCGATCCTCCTCGAGGCCAGCGTGTCCGTCAAGGCCTCGGTCAAGGTCGCCTTCGTGCGGATCAAATTCTCCTTCAGTATGACGGTGAGACAGCGTTTCGTGATCGATTCGCCGAACGGCACCAACGCGCCGTGGGATCAGAGCGTGCCGGCTCCTGTTTTCGGCCTCCGTGGCTCCGCTAGGAGCCTGAGCCAGGCACCAGATTTTTCGCTGAGCGTCACGCTCTGGCCTGCCGCCGAGGCGCGGCAGCAGAATGTGTTCTTTCAGCCCGCGGTCGCCTGGCACGCGGGCACCACCAGGGGAGTGGCCTTACTCATGCTGGAGTACGACTCCACCGCGGGGAGCGACAAGCAGGACTTCCGGGAGCTCGTCAAGGGCCTCGTGCGCTGGAGTTGGGCGGCGGCTGGCAACGACCCCGGCGCCGCGGTCACTCTGCCGGACCTGTCGGACCTCCACGACGCCCTTGCCGAAGCGTCCCTGAGCTACGAACAGCTGAAGGACTTCCTGAGCCGACACTACACCTTCCACGTGCAGAGCTTCCCGACCGCGGGAGCCGAGGTCGAGGCCACGGTGTTCCCGATGTTCCCGCACCTCGAGCTCGCCGTCGGAGGCCAGCCCGCGGTGAGCTTCTCGCCGCCGGGCCGCTACCTCACACCCCAGGACATCTCGAATCTCCGTGGCTATTTCCGGCAACTGCAAGCGCAATTCGATTCCACGCCGAAGAACAACACGATCGAGGCCGCGTCGGTCGCGGAATTCATCTTCGTGGGTTACGCACGGTTGCTCATGCGGACCGGCATCCAGACGGCGATCGATGCGCTCGAGGCTGGGGACGGCACCGCCGAGAGCATCGTGGTGCTGGTGGACGCCCTCGACGATCCCTCCTACCTCAACATCGCGCAGATGGCGTCGCGGTTCCTGTTGCACGGCTTCAATCTGCCCGAGGAAGTCTTCGGCGGCGAGGTCGCGGACGCCGACGAAGGGCTGTACGTGAGCACCCGACAGCAGTACGTGTTCGCCGACTCCTTGGGTGTCGACTCATACGAGGTGACGCTGCGCATGGGCGCACCCGCGGAGGATCACATCCGGTTCCCCGACATCGACGGCGACGACCGCCCCGCGGTGACCTACAGCATCGCCAGCGACGCCACGGATTCCCTGCTGCTGGACCAGGCCACGGCGCTGGAGGCGGTGACGACCGAAGAGCTCGGGACCTTACATTCGGCCAGCCCATCGATGATGCCGACGCATCGCACCGAACTTCTCCACTTCGCCTTGCGGAACCGGGTACGATGGTCGTCGAGCGCCGCCGAGTCCGACTACCTGCTGCCGCTGTCCGCGAGCCTGCGCGACCACCTGCGGTCCAAAGATCCCAACCCCGTCGTCGACCTGATCGTGTGGCAGGGCGGCCAGCCCTCAGCGGCCATCGACGTGGCCAACGCTAAATTTGCCTGGGCGACCCGGATCGATCTCTCGCTCGTCCGGATCCTCGATCCGACGACCGGTGAGGCCTTGCCGAACACCTTCGAGCTGGACGGCAGCAGCGAGGAGCACAAGGACCTGCTGGAGGGCGTGTGGAGCTTCATCACCGCGCGCAACGACCCCGATGCGGTGGAGCTGACCCTGCTCTACGTCTCAGCAGGCGGGACCACCAGCCCGGGCGTCGAGACGCTCGCCGCCGCGGGGGACGACGTCCTGCTCATCAAGGCCAACCTGTCGAACGATACGGGGACTGTGGCACCGCAGACCTTCAGCGCTCCGTTCAGTTCCAAGCAACGCTTCCTGGAGCTGCTCTGGGAAGGGCTCGACGTCAGCGGCGGTGGCTACTACTTCCACCTGCCGGGTATCAACGGCGAGGTGGCGGCCGCGATCTTTGGTGGCGGCGGGCGCGGAGTTGTCCAACTGTTGATCGCGTTCACCGACAACGCCGATCCGATCCATGATTTCAACAACTGCGCCATCTTCGACAAGGCGCTCGACGATGGGATCGATATCGCTACCGACCTGGTCCTCGCTCGCAGCCAGGAGACCATCCCGGTCTTGACGATCCCAGCCGGATTCCTGGGGTTTCAGATCGATGACCGTCAGGAGCTGCCCGACGACCCCGACTCCGGTCTCGACGAGCTCGGCGCGTTGTACCACATGCTGGGCTACCAGATTCAGCAATACGGGGCGTTCATGGAGAGCCACGTGGGTTTGCCGATCGGCCCCACCGAGCTCCCCCCCAGTGACGGCTCACCGTCAGGTCTTTCGCTGTACGAGCGCCTGGTGCCCACCTTCAGCCTGGTGCCGGACGCGGGCGGTGGCAATGCCCTGCTGCCGGCCCCCGAGCTCGATCCCTATCGCGGCGTGGCGTCGACACTGCGGGTCGCCACCTGGTGGCAGGACATCTACGGCAATCAGCTGCTCTCCGGCAAACAGATCACCGACTTCCCGGTGCGCTACAGCGACCCGCTGATCGGTGTCCATCAGTGGCCCTCGGTGGCGGAGAGCTATGCGTTTGTCAGAGATGAGAACGGCATTCGTCAGCTGAGCCTGTCGTTCTCCTTCGATATATCGTCCTACTTCGAGGACGACGCCCCTTCGAAGCCGCGCGACGATCGCATGGCGAGCGATCGGGGGACGATCCAGCGCGCTTATTACCAGCTGATTCAGGACGACGTCACCTTCGCGCTGACCACCTCTCTGGACGAAAACTGGATATCGATAGATATCGACAAGGCCGGTTTGATCTCGTTTCTCGGTGAGATCTACCGGTTCCTCGATCGCTCGACGACACAGGCTCCTCAGCCCTTCGAGCAGCGCATCGACGCGAACGGTGTCGCGGCCAAGGCTGCCTTCATCTTCGAAGTCGGGGTCGAGCTGAAGATGAGTCGCGACCTGGAATTGGTGCTCGACGACCTGAAATCGGGCGCCGCGATCAAGCCGGAGTACCGGAACGTGCTCGAGTCTTCGGCCACGCTCAGCCCGCGGCACGAAGCGAGCAATACCGGGAACGGCGACACAACCCTGACGATCCGGCCGTTCGCCCGCTCCTTCCAAGCGGCGTTCGATGGGCTGCATCTCGCCGTCAGCCAGAACCGCTCATCGAGCGGCCAGCCCGGTGCCGTTCAGCGGCCCCTGTACGCGGTGCGGATGGATAGCGGGGGCATCGAGCTCGAGATCGTACGCACGCAGCCGGTCTATTTCGCGCTGCCCCCGCTCTCGAACACCTTGCTCGCGGGGCAGGTGCCGCTCGACGACTACGCCAGCTGGCAGAGCGGTATCGCGGACGACGCCGAGCTCGACGCAGTGGCTTACGACGCGGAAGCGACGAGCAAACAGTTCAACGCCATCGACGTCAACGTCCTCGCGCGCAGCTACCTGGTGGCCGTCGAGAAGTTTCTCGATCCCGGCAGTCTGATCCCCGCACAGCGTCTGTCCCCCCCGGGGGCCCCAGGGGGACAGACGCCGTTCTCGGCCAAGGCCGAGAGCATCTTGCAGCGCAAGGCGGATCTGGCGGCGGCGATCAGTGAGGACGTCAGCCCGGTCCTCGAGCGCGACCTGCCGACGGGCACCACGACAACCGAGGCTGAGGCCCAAGCCGAAGCCGCGCTGCGCCAGCAGCTGCTCGTCGACCTAGTCGGCGGCTATGACATCGAGACCATCGTCCAATTCGGTGTGAACGTGACGGTGTCGGAAAATCTGCGGCCCCTGCCCTGGGATGCTGGATACGAGCCTCGGGTGCGGGGCAAGGCGAACGTCCTCGGCGCGCAGGTCGGCGAAGGCGAAAACCTCGAGACGATTCCACTTCGCGAGCTGGACCGGGTACTCGATTTCAGTATCTCGGCCGGCAAGATTCGTCTGAGCGCTGAGGACTCGAGCCCGTCCTCGTTCTTTACCTACCTGTTCGACACCAAAAAGCCCGAGCTGCTCGCCAGCCTCGTGCTCGACCTGGAATTTTTACCGCTCGAGATTGAATACGACATCGCGGAGCTCAGCGGCATTGCCGACTACCAGGCGTCGAATCGGCTCGCCTTCGTCCTGCCCGACGACCTTCGGCAGCCCATCGGGGCGTACCCGATCCCGATCCCGCTGCGCAACTATCCACAGCCACCTTCGTTGATCCAGCAGACCGCGGACGCCGATCCGACCAGCCTTACCGAGCTGGCCGACGTTCGGCAGTGGAAATACACCATCGTCTACGAGCATCCGGATGTCTCGCAGGACAGCGTAGATTGCATCCTGCAATTGAATGTGCCGGAGATTGAC
The DNA here is from genome assembly GCA_029263355.1 of Acidobacteriota bacterium. GTDB lineage: Bacteria > Acidobacteriota > Thermoanaerobaculia > Multivoradales > J023 > JAAELT01. The sequence goes on from JAJCXQ010000899.1 coordinate 9,756, forward strand.
AACCTGCCGACCGAGAGCGGGACGATCGAACCGCCGTCCGGGCTGTTTCATTCGCTGGTGAATTTTTCTCACGTCTATCCTCAGCTGAGCCCGGATCTCGACGTGCTCCGCGAGGCCGACGTGCTGACGGACGACGACAAATCCAGGCGCGCAAAAATCGCGCTCATCGCCTTCGAGGCGCTGGTTCGCCAGGTGGCGAACGATTGGCAGGCCTGGACGACGAGCGTCAACATCTACGCGCCGGGGGACGGCGACCTGCACCTGGAAATCAGCGAGGAGGCCGGGGCCGAGCCCGACGAACGCCAGGGGTTGGTCCAGGTCGTGAAGACGGTGGCGTCGAAGACCGGCGGCGACTCGATCTTACCGATCCTCCAGTTGCCCGGCTACGACCAGAGTGGCGCCACCTTGCTCAACGGTGAGGAGTTGCGCGATGACTCGGTGATCGCGAGTGGCGATCGCCTGTCCTATGAATTCAAACGAGACGAGGGGGATCTAACGTTTTTTGGCGACTCCTCGATCCCAGACCGCAAGCTCCTGGTCGAGAACCTCGACGTGCTCGAGCACCAGAACGCCTGGGCCTCGGTCTGGCTCAGCCGCAACAAGCACCTGCTGGAAGAGAACGGGACTCCCTTGCCGACGAATCCTGCATTCGTTTTTCAGACGCCGGCCGTCCGGTTCAACAACATGGTTACGCCGTTCATCACCAACGATGAGCCGTGGGAAATCGCGACCTTGCTGAGCGAAGATGGCCAGACGGTCTCGCGCACGCTGGTGGAGCACCTTCGGAACATGATTGACGTGTTGTTTCCCGCCTTCGACGGGAGCAAGTACGAGCTTCGGTTGAGCTGCCGGTACGCGTTCGCGCTGGCGAGAGGGCGAGGGGTAAACCAAGATCTGGTCACGACCCTCCCGATCCTCCTTGGATTGCGCGTCAGGCCCGAGACGCTGGCAGCCGGGTATGCCGGGGATCTCACGGCGGAGCTCAGTGGCTGGCTGACCACCAACAGGCCGTCGGTGGATGATGCCTCCCTGATTTTCATCGTTGATTTGTTCTCCAAGCTGGACGAGGACAACAGCACGAGTCTGCCGATGCTGCGGATCACCCACCTCGGCCTGGCGCTGGAGTACATATCCGACCTCGACACGCTCATCGCCTGAAAGCCGAGGTCTGGCCACAGACCGGACAGTAGTGGGTTTCACCTGATCATGGCCGGTACCGATGTACCGCGCTATTTTCGATTCGTACGGCTGTGTACCGCTTCGACTCGCCCTCGATCACAACGTCGCTAGGATCCTCTCGAACTCCGCCGCCACCCGCGGCAACGCATGACGATCGCGCAGCCGCTGGCGCCCGTTGGCGACCAGACGCGCGACGAGTGCTGGATCTCTGCCCAAGCGGGCGATGGCTCTCGTCAATTCTGCCGCATCGCTGCCCAGCAGCAAGTGCTCTTCATCCTCGGCGTCCAAGCCGCGAGCGGCAGCCGGGGTCGCGACTACCGGCACTCCGCGGGCCCAGGCTTCGAGGATTTTGATCCGCACACCGGAGGCGATACCCAGGGGCACTACCAGCACGGAGCCAGCCGCAAAAGCATCACGACTGTCCTTAGGCGCCGGCAGCCACACCATGCCTTCGGAGCTTGGAGCGTCAACGGGACGCCGACTCGAATCTGCAATGCCGAGCACGTGTAACACCGCCCCCGGAACCACCATCTGCACCCGCGGCCAGACCTCGTTCACAAACCACTCCGCGCCGCCGCTGTTGGGTAACCAGCCGCCACTGCCAAACAGCACCACCGGCGGCTCGCCGATCAGCGGTGCGTCAGCGGCTGGCAGCTCGCTGTCGAACGGCGCCGGCACCTGTTCAATCCTGGCGTCGCTGAACCCCACCGCGGCCGCAAGCTCCGCCAGACGCTCGGCATCCTGCCGGGTCAACGCTAGGGTCGCGGCGCAGCGCCCGACGGCACGACCTTCCCAGGCCGCCAGCTGCCGTGCTTCGCGAGCCAATAGCTTCCCTTGCCAACCGCCCTGCCCCGCCGCCTGGACCCACAGATCACTCTCCACGTTCTGAGCCCGCAACACGACCGGCACCCCTAACGCCTTCTCGGCCGCGCTCAAGGCCTGCATCTGCTCCGCCATCACGACGTCGAAACCCGTGCCGGTGGAACGTTCCGCGCCAGCCACTGCCGCAACCCGTCGCTGCACCGCCGCGATCGTATGCCGCATGACGGTCACCGGCACCTGCATCAGTTGCGCCCGCAACACGTCGATCAGCCTTGGCAACCGACGGACCGCGACCAGCTGGGGTCGACAAAACGGCGTCAACGCCGTCTCGGCCTGCAACCGCTGCGATTCGCCGCCGGTAACTGGCGCCACCAGCGTCAGTTCGTGTCCTGCGGCACTCAGGGCGCGGAGAGTATCGAGCAGCAGTCGACGACCACCGTCCACCGGCGGCCAAGGAGCCTTGGTCGCAACCCAGAGAATCTTCACCCGGCGAAGGCTACATCACGGTGACGTCTTCAGCGACTAGTTCCTCGTCGCTGCTGGACGGCAAGAGCGGGCGATAATCGGGAATCAGCTGGCGCAGCCAATAGAGCACCACCTCGTGATCTTCGGTGGCGGCGGCAACCCGCAAGTCGTTGAGCCGAGTGTGCAGATCTTCGCCGGGGGGCGGACTTTCGACGACCTTGATCTTGGAGTCGATTTGACGCACAACGGTCTCGCCGTCGCCAATCAATTCTTCGCTGAGCTTCTCACCGGGTCGCAGGCCGACGTATGCGATCTTGACGTCGACGTCGGGCACCCGGCCGGACATCGTGATCATCAGGCGCGCCAACCGTGGGATCGAAATGGGCTCCCCCATCTCCAACACGCAGAGCTGACCGTAATCACCGTAAGCGGCTCGCAACACCAGCCCGACCGCTTCGGAGATGGTCATAAAATAGCGCCGGACATCCGGATGGGTCACCGTCACCGGTCCGCCAGCCTCGATCTGCTCTCGGAACAACGGCACCACCGAGCCGGCCGAACCCAACACGTTGCCGAATCTCACCGCCGAAAAGCGTGTCGAGGACTTCTCGTTCATGCCCAGAATCAAGATCTCGCCGAGCCGCTTGCTCGCCCCCATCACACTCACCGCACGCACCGCTTTGTCGGTCGACATGTAAACAAAACGCTCAGCACCGTAATCTGCTGCCGCCCGCGCCAAGTTGAGGGTTCCGAAGACGTTGGTTTTCACCGCCTCGCCAGGCGCCGCTTCCATCAACGGAACTTGTTTGCGAGCCGCAGCATGGAACACATCAACCGGGCGATGACGACTGAAGACCACCTCGAGGCGAGCGATATCACGGATGTCAGCAATTTCGGCGACGATCAGAGACTCAGGGTAGAGTCGTTCCAGGCGACGCTTGAGCAGGTAGAGCCTGTTCTCATCGACATCGACCAGCACCAGCCTTTGAACTCCCGCCTCGAGCAGTTGGGCGCAGACTTCGCTGCCGATCGACCCCGCCGCTCCCACCACCATCTGCTGACCACCGCTCACGAAGCTAGATTCCAGGCCTTGCCGAAACATGACCTCTTCGCGATCGAGCAAATCTTCCGGGGTCAGATCCTGCAATAGCGACGACGCGGACTGGTCCTGCAGATCACGATATGAGAAGGGCAAGATCTTGAAGCGCAACTTGAGATTGGTGCTGAGCTCGAGGATCTCCCGCACGCGACGGGCCGACAGCCGGGGGATGGCGATCAAGATTTGGCGGATACCGTAACGCTCGACCAGGCGAGGCAGATCGGCGACCCTGCCAAGTACTTGCTTGCCACCGACGATGTGACCATATTTGGCCGAGTTGTCGTCGATGAAGCCGACGATTCGATAGTTGTGGTCGGTGCGCTGCAGGCCGCGCAACAACATTTCTCCCGCCGATCCGGCGCCAACAATGGCGGTGGCGACCGACTCCGAGTTGCGCCCCTGGATCAGGTCGGCGCGATAGGCCAGTCCCAGGCGCGGCCCAAATCTCAAGCCGGCCATCAGCGAGGTCGACAGCAACAACTCGAGCACCAGCACCGCACGTCCAATGTTGGCCGGCAACGCCGGGTTCATCAGGTACACCGTCAATACGAACAAGGCGGTCCCAGAAACCCCCGCCATCACGATCCGCGCGCCGTCGGTTAGCCCCGATAGCCGGAACGACCAGCGGTGGAGCTTGAAGATGACAACACAAGCGAGCCGACAAGCGATCAGCAGCCCCACCACCTGCCCCGGATAGGCCCCGAGGGGACGCCAAGCATCCGCCAAGTCGAACCGGAGCAGCAGAGCAACCCCTAAGCTGGCGACCGTAATCAAGGCATCGATCACCGCTACCAACACAAAACGTTGGTTGAAGGTGAGCGTTCTCAAACGCTGGAGTTGATGTGCCATTAGCGTAGAAGTCCCTATGAAGAATGCGCGGATCTCTGTGAGGGAGGCGCTAACCTGGCTATCAAGAATAAATTCTGAGCGTTAATTGTACCACATCTCACACCTGATCGACATCAAGCGCGGCGTGCATCAGGTGGAGACGTTGAACGTAGGGCTCGCGCAAGAATAATTCCAGCACCGAGGGCGTTCAGGCGCCCCTCTCGCAAGACGCGCGACTGAGGCATATCCGAGATCTGTCGCAAGGAGCGCAACACCGCGAGAGGGGATGCATGGGCGGCCGAATGCGGAACTTATTCTTGTGCGAGCCCTTAGGCCCGAACCACTTTGGGACCGGGCTCACAGACTCCGCGAGTATCGACGATCAGTTGGGCATCCGCCGCCAGCTGACGGTAGTCGATGCCGGAATGATCGGTGATGATCAGCACGACGTCCTGGCGCGACACCGTCTCGTGATCCAGGTCGACCGACGCCATCGCTGGCAGATCGGGCCAGGTGCGCATCGCGGGCGCTTCCGGGATCAATGGGTCGTGATAACTGACCTCGGCGCCGAGCTCGACCAGACGGGCGATGATCTCGAACGAGGGGCTCTCCCGTGGATCCGCCACGTTGGGTTTGTAGGCCAGCCCAATCACCATCACGGTGCTGCCCTTCACCGGTTTGCCAGCCGTGTTCAAAGCGTCTTGCAGTTTGGAGATCACGTAGCGTGGCATCTCGATGTTGACTTCACCGGACAGCTCGATGAAGCGGGCCCGCAGCCCATACTCCCGGGCTTTCCACGACAGGTAGAACGGGTCCACCGGAATACAGTGCCCTCCCCAACCCGGGCCCGGATTGAAGCGGGTGAAACCGAAGGGTTTGGTCTGGGCCGCGTCGAGCACCTCCCAGATATCGATACCCATCGCGTCGTAAACCGTTTTGAGCTCGTTGACCAAGGCGATGTTGACCGCACGGTAGATATTCTCGGTCAGTTTGGCAGCCTCGGCGACGCGGGTCGACGATACCGGAACCACCCGGTCGAAAACCTGCGAGTATAGAGTCACCGCCAACTCGCAGGCGTCACCGTCGACACCGCCGACAACCTTGGGAATCTGGGTCGTGGTGTGCTGTTGGTTCCCCGGGTCCTCACGCTCTGGAGAGAACGCGACGTAAAAATCTTCACCGTGTACCAACCCGCTGGCTGCCAACAGCGGCAGCACCAGCTCGTCGGTGGTGCCGGGATAGGTCGTCGACTCGAGGATCACCAGCTGACCGCGACGCAGGCTGGCGCTCGCCTGTCGGACGGTGGTCTCGACGTAACTCAGATCGGGCTCCCGATAACGATCCAGAGGAGTCGGTACGCAGATCATCAGCGCGTCGGGTTCGGCGAGACGCGCGAAGTCGCTGGTCGCCGCCAACCTGCCAGCACTCACCGAGGTCTGGATTCGTTCGGAGCTGAGATGATCGATGTAACTGCGCCCGGCGTTCAGCGACTCGACTTTGTGGTTGTCGATATCGAAACCCAACACCGAAAAGCCAGCCTCGGCAAACACCAACCCGAGGGGTAACCCGACATAACCCAGGCCGATGACACCCACTTGAACATCACGCCCGCGGATGCGACGCAGTAGCTCTTGCATCGCCGCCGGCTCACTCACACCTTGCCTACTCACCTTCTGACCTTGCTTGGATTTGCTCTTGGAGTCATTCATTGTTGCCTTCGCCTGTGATCGAGTCACGGAGTTTTCGGGTCACCATTCTCTAGCCGCTGTGGGGCGACTTCGGTCGCCGGCGGACGGTCCGTAGGCTGGCTGTCGCCCTCGCGGGCGGGTCGCCTCTTCATAAAACTGTGCATCATTCCCGCGAGCGCACGATCCAAGAGCACGGCGATGCGAAAAGCCTCTTCCGCCTCGTCGTGGCGTCCCGCCGCAAACTTCGCCTGACCGATGTAAGCATAAATCTCACCGCGTGGCTCCAAGACCAGAGCGTGCTCAAAGGCGGCGATTGCCGCTTGCGGTCGACGGAGCAGCAAGTTCTGGCCACCGCGAGCGATCGGTAAGTCGACGTCAACGGGACTGATCGCCTCGGCATTCAGCAGCAGCTCGATATTGCGAGCGATCAGCCGTTTATTCGGTCGGCCGCTGTCAGTGATCTTGGCCGTGATCTTCCGCACCGTGTTGACCGCCCGGCTGGCTTCCCACCGCCTCACCCCCCGGACGATGTCGAGAGCGAGAATTGCCACCAGCAACGGGGTCAACACCCAGACCAAGCGCCGCCCACTCAAGCTTCGCTCTCTCGCTGTGCAGCGAAAATCCAACTGATGAAAAACAGCATCGGATAGGCGACAAGGGCGATGCGTAGTGGGAAGTTGGTTGCCGCCAACAGCACCAATGCAATCAGCCCAGCGAACATCAGCGCAACCTCCGCAGAATCGCCGACGGCAGCCAATCGAAGCAAGGTGCGCCCGAGGATGAAGAAACCCCACAACAAGGCCACGATGCCGGGAATCCCCCACTCCGCCGCCGCCTCGAGCGGATCGCTGTGGGCATTGACGAAATACACCGTCTTCGGCCAGCGATGGAATTCCACCCCGGCGTTGCGCATGGCGTATTTGGCAAAGCCAAACTCCGCCCGGTAGGCGCCGTGCCCCACGCCGGTCCAGGGATGCGTCTCGAGCATCCAAATCGCCGCTCGCCAGCCATCCAACCGGCCGCTCACCACCCGGTTGAGATTGCCATCCTCCAGGCTCTGGAGTTTGTTGTCGAGGCGCACCCGCAGCGGCTCGATCGCC
>JAJCXQ010000900.1 GCA_029263355.1 Acidobacteriota bacterium
GGGGGGGGGCGGCCCGGGGGGGGCGGCCCGGGGTGGGCGGCCCGCTTTTACTGAGCGGTTCGCTCGAGGTCGTCGCCGGTTGCTGGGCAGCCGGCGACGGATCGACCCGGTGTGTTCTGGCTAGAGTCGGGTTTCTGGCAGACAGCGTGTATCGGGCAGACAGGGTGTTTCAGACAGACATCGTGTTTAGACAGACATCGTGTTTCTGCCTGACATCGTTTAGTCTTTGGGTTGATGAAAACCTCGACTCGCTCCGATGGGGCGGTGTTAGTGCTCTGGGTCGGTCCCGATCCTCAAGTGGGGCGTGAAGTCGGCGACACGCTCGGGGCGTTCGAGTCTGAGCACTTCGTCGTCGAATGCGTCGACCGGCTAGGTACTGCGATGGATCGCCTCGGCGACCATGCTTTCGAAGCTGTCTTGTACGATGCTTCAGATGGTGATCTAACACAGGTAAATCATCTGGTTCAGAGCTTCCCGGCTCTGCCGATCATCGTATTTGTTCAGGCTGAGCATCACAGCCTCGGCATCAAGGCGTTGCGTTGCGGGGCTCAAGACTGCTTGATCCACGGCGAATGGAACGTCGAGTCCCTTGCCCGTTCGGTGCGGTTTGCCATCGAGCGCCGCCGCGCTCGGCCGCTAGATTTCGGCAGTGGGGAGGAGTCGAAGCGCCTGCGCCTATTGGAGGCAGCGGTGGAGCAAGCCTCCGATGCCATCTTGATCTGTACCGCAGAGGCTCATGATCCGGCCAGCCACGAAGTTGTCTACGTTAATCCGGCGTTCTCCCGCATGACCGGCTACGAACCGGGGGAGATTCTTGCCCGGTCTCCATTTCTACTCGGCGGACCGGAAACCGGACGCGAACGGGCAGAAGAGCTTTTCAACGAGCTGACCGCTGGGCGGACACTGAGCGGCGAGATGGTCGCCTACGACAAAGATCGGTCGGAGTTCATCATGCAGTGGCAGGTAGTGCCGCTACGTGGCGGCAACGATGGAGAGGTCACCCACCTGGTTGCGATCCAACGGGACGTCACCGAGCAGCGACGGATGGAGACCCAACTGCGTCAGTCCCAGAAAATGGAAGCGGTCGGACGTTTGGCTGGAGGTGTCTCCCATGATTTCAACAACCTCTTAACCGCGATTATCGGTTACAACCAGTTGTTATTGCGGGCCATCGGCCCCGAGCATTCACAGCGCGATGCGGTTGAGCAGATCGGCAAAGCGGCCAAGCGGGCCGCGACGTTGACCAGTCAATTGTTGGCCTTCAGTCGACGCCAGGTATTGCAACTCCAGGTCATCGATTTTAATGAAGTCCTGGCCGGGATCGAACCGATTCTGCGTCGTTTAATCGGTGAGGACATAGATCTGGCGATCCAGCCGGCGCCTGAGCCGGCGAAGGTCGAAGCAGACCCTGGGCAGTTGGAGCAGGTGATTCTAAATTTGGCGATCAATGCCCGTGATGCCATGCCACAAGGCGGTCGCCTGACCATCGAAACCGGAGATTACGAGATCGGGCCTGAGTCCGCCCGCAGGCTCGATGGCGAGCCGGGGGTCTATGTACGGATCCAGGTTCGCGACTCCGGCCAGGGTATGGACGCCGAGACTCAGGCCAAAATCTTCGAACCCTTCTTCACCACCAAGGTCAAAGAAAAGGGCACCGGCCTCGGATTGGCGACGGTTTACGGCATCGTCAAGCAAAGCGGCGGCTTTATCAGCGTCGAGAGTGACTTCGAGAATGGGACGATCTTTAGTGTCTATCTTCCTCGCAAGAGCGATCAGCCCATTCAACCGTTGGTCCGATCCCAGACCGGTAAGGTCGAGAGTGGCGATGAAAGCGTGCTGCTGGCTGAAGACGATGACGGGGTTCGTCAGTTGGTGTCGACGGTACTGGTGGAGAGCGGTTACCGAGTGCTCGAAGCCGCGGATGGCCAAGCAGCCTTGGCTCTCGCCGCTGAGATGACGAATTCGATCGACTTGCTGATCAGTGATGTCGTGATGCCCGACATGCGTGGTCCTGAGTTGGTTCAGCGCATCCTTGCCGCCCGTCCAGGAATTAGGACACTGCTCATTTCGGGCTATGCTGACAACTCGGCGTCTAATCGTGGGGACTTCAGCTCCAGCGTGCCGTTTCTGCAAAAGCCATTTTCGCCGGAAGCTCTGATGCACAAAGTGCGAGAAGTGCTTGACCAGCCGGTAGATGAGTCTGACCAGCAGGCGGTTGACTCCGACCCCTGATCAGGGCGTTATTCGCAAATAAGCCAGCCTCGACGGAGCTATCCATAAAGCTGGCAAGCCCTTTGCTAAACATCAATAGCGTCGCAGTGCAGCCCGGCGCGAAGATGGTGCGCCAATCTCACCATCACACGGCCTCGTAAGCAAAGAAGGCAAGCCTCGTGAGGCGATCGAGGGAAAGGAACATGATGCGAGGGACGGCTCGAAGAGAATCCAAGACCCTGAGCGGGATCCAGCGTCGACTCGTCTCCGGCATCGGTTGGGCCGTTTTGGCACTTTGGTTAACCAGTGCAGCAGTACCGATCAAAGCGGATGAACAAGAGTTTCGTCTTCTGGTTGAAGTGCTTGACGCCAAAGGCAAAGTCCCGGAGGGCTTGTCGCCAGCGGACCTCGAAATCCGCGAAGGGAGCTTGATCTTGCCCCTCTCTGACTTGGCGAAGTCGGCTCTTCCCGCCGAGTCTTCGCGGGTCGTCATCTACTTTGAACAGTCTTTGTCGTCGAGTTACAACGTCAAACGTTCCGCCGCCGCCCTGGCGGGTCTTACCCGGCAGTTGACCAGGTTCGGAGAGGTGGAGATTGTGACATCCGCCGAAGACGTCGAGCTCACGTTACGTTCCCGGGACGAGTTGGTCCTGGGTGAGAAACTTTCGCGATTGTCCTTGACCGACTCCGGTGATCGAAGCATTTTGCAGCTACGACAGCGTGTGCTGCGTGATCTGCGGCTGAACGCCCCAGCGACCGCAGGGCTCGAGCCTGCAGAGATCGAGGAGATCGTGGTCGCGGGGGTCGAAGAGGAGATCGAGCTGATTCGACAACGGCAAGATCGCTTGGTGTCCTGGGCCGCTGAGCCGCAGTCTGCCAAACCGTCCCTTCTTTTGTGGATCATGGATGGTTTCGACCTCGACCCTGTCAGCTTTTATGTACAGCATTTGGATGATGCGACAACTCGCGCCGTGCTTCGTAGCACAACCCGTTTAGAGACGCTCGAGACCGTGACACGAGATACATCGACGGCCCTGGCAGCGATGGGTTGGACGTTGATGCCGATGGCCTTCAAGCCGGGCGATGAAGATGACGCGGCGGTTGCTTATGCGCCCCTCTCCGTAGGCACTCCCGGCAGTGCAACGACGTCGGCTCCGGGATTTACCATCCGACCGGGATCCCTTTTCGGTCGCCGTGACAAGGACGAAGAGGAACCCGAGACGCCGGTCGCGTCGTATGTTGCTCCTCAGGTTCCCCTTCGCATGTTAGCCGAAGCGTCTGGTGGCGATGTCATCGTCACCGATCAAGGGCTTCGCGATGCATTCGATCGCTTCGCTGGAAGATTTGTGATCGGCTATCACTCGAGCCTACCGCCAGAAGCGGACCTAGAGTCGATCGAGGTGCGCTCTCGGCGTCCTGGGCTACAGGTCAAGTCACGGCGTTGGGTGAGCCGCGGGATACCGGAGACCGTTGCGGCGGTTCGCCTGGATCGTTTATTGGCGGGCATCGACCACGACGGTGGCTTCGACGTCGCGGCGGTCTTGACATTAGAGAACGCTCCCGAAGATGACGTCGGCGCGACGGCTCAGCTCGAAGCGCGGCTCGAGTTGCGGGATTTGGAATCCTCCGATTCCGAGGACGAGTGGGCAGGGCTCGACTCGGCGGTTTTTCGGGTCACCCTAGCGGTTGCCGTTACCGGCGAGTCGCCGCAGTTGCAGAGTGAAGTGGTGCGTGTTGCTGATCTGCGAGAGCTGGCTGAGTGGCGTTATCACAAGGCGCTCGAGCTGCCCGAGAACGCAAATGAGGTGGGTGTTCTGATCGAAGATCTCACCGGAGGATTCTGGGGTGGGCGTCGGGCCAGTGTCGTCCAGGGGCGTTGGGCGGCGTCTGGCTCAGAGGTTTTGCCAGCGCCGACCGTTGTTGAGATCCTCAGGCCACCTGGGGAGGTGCTGCGTGGCCGCGTCAAGTTCGAAACCGAGGTCTACGATTCTCAGGTGGTTCGAGTCGATTTTTTGCTCGATGATCGCGCGGTCGCGTCGAAGCAGCGGCGGCCATTCGCCGCCCGCCTCGATCTCGGCCGCACTCCGCGTCGGCGCACCCTCACCGTTGTTGCCTACGACAGTGGGGACAGCGAGTTGGGCCGGGACTCGGCAGTGTTGAATGGGGGGGGCAGCGGCTTGGAAATCAAGATCGTTCGCCCTACCAATCGTCGTGGCACGGGCTGGGTCGAGGTCGAAGCCGACGTTGTGGTGCCCGTCGAGCGCAAGCTCGATCGGGTGTTGTTCTTCTGGAACAATCAGCCGGTCGCCACGGTCTACTCCAAACCTTTTCGCCAGCGGGTATTCATCGAAGAGGACAAGCCGGTTGGCTACGTACGCGTGGTGGCTCTGCTCGACGACGGGACGCTGGCTGAAGACGTCGCCTTCATGAATGGACCGGCGCAAGGTGAACGACTCGAAGTCAACCTGGTGGAACTTTATGTGGTGGTTACCGACGAGAGCGGTCGCCCAGTGCGCGGGTTACGCCAAGATGAATTCAAGGTCCGTGAAGACGGTGTGCCCCAGGACATCGCCACCTTCAGCGACGCCAGTGATCTTCCCCTCACCCTTGGTATGGCGATCGACTCTTCGGCCAGTATGTTCGTCAAATTGCCACGGGTGCAAAGTGCGGCGAGTGAGTTCTTGCGTTCGACTTTCTCCGAGCAAGATCGAGCCTTTGTCGTGGACTTCGACTCCGAGCCGCGGCTAGCCCGCAGCACAACGGGTAGCCTGGATCGGATTCTGACGTCCATCGACAGCCTGGAAGCCAGTGGTCGAACCGCACTGTGGGAGTCGATCGTCTTCTCCCTGGTCCAACTACAGGGGGTCCGAGGCCGCAAAGCCTTGGTGGTCTTCTCCGATGGCGCTGACGAAGACGACCAGTTCCCGTTCCGTTCCTCGTTTTCGGTCGCCAAGAAGATGGGTGTTCCGATCTATCTCATCCTGATGAAGAAGCATCCAAAAAAAGAGTCCGGTCTCAGCTTGTTGGTGCGCTCTTTTACCTCCCGGGCTAATCGTCTCGTCGAAGCGACCGGTGGTCGGGTTTTTTACGCCAAGGAATATCGCGATCTGGGCGAAGTGTATGACGAGATCGAACGTGAGCTGCGCAGCCAGTATTTACTCGCCTACTATCCCCGTGAGCCTTCCCGCGGCGAGTCCTGGCGGACCGTGATCATCGATGTCGATCGCCGTGGGCTCACCCCACGAACGCTTTCCGGGTATTGGGATTAGGAAGCCTCGTTCTTCCTTCCCGGATTTGCCGGGGTGCCGAAAGAAGCCGATTTCTCCCACAATAACACCGTTATTTACTCGGCAAAGCCTCATTCTTCTCACCCGGAAACTCTTCAAGCCTCGAAAAAGCCTCGTTTTTCCCTCAAAGAGCCCGAAAAATCCCCTGTCAGTACCTAGATCTTCTCCAACCCACTCCGGTGTCACCGGTGACACTGCCTAGATTTTCTCCAGTCCAAGGCAGCGTCACCGGTGGCAACGCCTCCATCTTCTTTGGTCCACACTGCTGTCAGCGGTGGCATCGCCCAGATCTTCTCCCCACCACTCCGCTGTCACTGGTGCCAGGGCCGTCGCAAAATCCAACCCACAGCGGCTGACACAAGGTAGCTCGCAACGCGATTCATACCTATAGGGTCCCACTCTGAAATGGGCCCCCGCACCAAGCTCACCAACTCCGGCGCTCGGCGCTCTGGGAGCCTGCCAAGACTGCATCTGCGAGGTGTTCGGCCCGCCCTGCGCCCACGATCACAGGACCTGCCGTCGATAGCGAGCGAAGGTCAGCTGCTCGCTGTCCTCCGCCCGACACGGCAGATTGGAGGGCAACCCTGCTTCATGCCAGCGATGATCGATGGCGCGACCGAGCCCGGTGACTCACCCTTCCGTCGCCCTTTCACCTAGGTTTGGCCTGCACCAAGCATGTTGGTCCAACATGTTGGTCCAACATCATGACCAACATGTTGGACCAACATCTTTATCCAGCCGACCTCGACTCGAGCTCCAGGGCGCTGAGGCGTTGCTCGATAGTGACCAGGCGGCTCTGCAAGCCGCCGGGGTGTTTACCGAGTTGATCGAGCGCGTCTTGCAGGTCGTGAAAGTCACATTCGAGGGCCGCGAGATGTTGCGCCAGGAGCCTCAGGCTCGGGTGCTTGCGGCCGGTTTCCCAATGGGAGATGGTGCGGTAATCTGGCCCGCCTCGCTGGTCGACTTCGGTCTGAGTGACGCCTAGACGTGTCCGCAACAAGCGCAATGCTTGTTGGATGGGGAAGTCCTGCGCGCTCATGCGTCGTTCTCCAGATACCGCAGCAGCCGCGCCAGATCTTCGAGGCCCTCGACGGCGGCTTCGGCGCCGTCGAGCTCGCGCAGCCAGCCACTCAGCCGTGCGAGCTGTCGCGGATGACGCGGCTGTAGGTGAGCGATCTGCGCCGGCCGCACCAGCTTGTCTCGCACCGCCGTCAAGCGATGCGCTTCCGCGCCGTGGGCCTGCGCCAGGCGCGCGGTGCAGATCGCCAGCATCTCCGTCGGGTAGGTTCCCAGGTAGTGGACAGGATCGAGCACGTCGTCGGGGTGTTGCCAATCGTCTTCGGCGGCCAGTAGCTGATCGAGCTGGCGATGGCTGACGATCACCTGCCGGGCCTGGCGAGGCCTCGAGAGTGACAGGCCAGCGTCGTGGGCCATGGCGTCCAGGCGCTCGAAGTGCTCGCGAGCCTCGGGGACCTGGGCAATCAACCAGCGCAGGGTGGTCGCCGCCGGGAGTGGCTGGCAGGGGTAGTCGACGCTGTGCAGCAGCTCGAACAGTTGGTAGGGCGACGGTTCCTCCTCGCGAGCGGTCATCAGCTGGCGGTAGAGAGCGCGCGCCGCCTCGCAGCCTTCGATCATCCCGTGCCCACCAGATGGTGGTGCCAGGCACCACTACAAGGCGGAGCCGACATCAACAGGCAAGCCTGCACTTCATCTTTGGTTGACCGCACTCTAGTCAGGCGGCCGGCCTCAGCTTCCCCCACCAACTCGACGCAACCCGTCGCACTCGCCCGAGTGGCGACGGTGGCGGCGTCGACGCCTTAGCTCGCGGCGAGGCAGCGCCACGGGGTCGGCCAGAGCTGGCCGACGGGCGGCAATATCGGCGTCGCTCCGACGAGGCAGCCGGAGGAAGAGCTCTAAACCCTGAAAACATTGAGTTTTTCGGGCCGTCTGCTGACTTGGGCAGGGAGTGTCCGATTTTTTCGTTGCCCATCTGCGGCTTGGGAAAGGGGTTTTCGATTATTTCGAGGCCGGTCAGTGGCTTGGTGAGGTCCTGTTCGATTTTTTTCGAGGCCTTGCGCCAGCTCGGTGAGGAGGTGTTCGATTTTCTCGGAGGCCAAACGGCCGTTGTTTGCCCCTTCGGCACGTTCCGAGAGCGCCCATGAGCGGCTGTTTGAGGTCTCCTGCGCGCCCAAGTTCGCCGACCGGCCGCGATGTTTGAGGCTCGACGACACATCCTGCTCAACACCGTCGATGATCGCCGCCTTCGTCGCCGACATTGACGCCGGTTCGAGGGCGTCGAGACGGATCATGCCGACGGCGCGTACCTGCTCGACGAGATCGGGATGACGATCGACCGGCCTCTGCTTCAGCGGTCGACCGCGGCGTCCGACCCGTGGACGCACGGCGTCGCCCAGGGTCGGTAGGCCGATCAGGATAAGCTGTGCTTCGAGCAGTTGAGCGCCGCGGGTGGTGGTGCGGTCGAAACGCTGCATCGCCTTGCGCTGGTCGAGCATCGCCGACGCCACCTCGTACCGACCGAGGCCAATCTGATCGAGCGCTTGATCGAGCTCGGACAACAATTCGCCGAGGGTCGTGCCAATCTCTTCGATCACCTGAGTGACGCCCGCCGTCTCGTCGTCCTGGAGTCGCAGCCGCAGCAGGTTGACGACCTCCGACGCTTGGCGGCAGAGTTTCCAGGGACGACGACGGGTAGGGCCAAGCTTCTCCAGGCGATGGCAGACGACCTCGTCCTTCAGCAGGCACTGAAGCCGTGGTCGGGCCTGGCTGAGCTGCCGGTACAGGCGCCGCGCGATGTGGTCGCGTTGGGCCTGGCACCGACGCTGACGAGCGCGAAGCTGGTGGTAGACCTCTTCCGCCGCCAGCATGTCACGCATACGCTGCATGATGCGTCGACCCGTGTCGATAAAGGCTCCTCCAATACGGGTGCTGGCGTCAACGACGGGAGCACCGACCATGCGTCGCATCGCCTCGCTGGCCACATTGGCGCAGGCGAAGGCTGCCCATACGATCGGCAGGGCGTTCTCGGCCCGGTTCTGAATGCATTTTGATTTCATTAGCTCTCTCCTGGGTGTGTTTCCTCTATTATAGAGAATTGTTGGAGATGTGGTCAGCAGATCCCTGGCTCTGCTGAGTTAGCAACCTGCCCAAGCCAACCACCATGGAGGGCAAGGGCGCGTCTGCAAGATGTCGCGCGAACGGCTATGTGGGCGGCTATGTGGGTGCCAGGGAATTCGGAACTCACCGAGTTCCGAATTGGCGGGAATCGGTCGGCGTAGGTCAGGTAGAACCGCCGAACGTAGCGCAGATGGCGCTCGCTGAACCCTCTTCCGAACTCCTCGGTAAGCTCTTGCTCCTCGAGCCTCAGGGAGTTCGCCCTGCGTGCCCCCTCAGAGCGGCGATGTTAATGGGCCTAGTAGGCGCGACCGGTTGAGGTCGGTACAATCGAGCCATGGATATACAGACAGCCGAAAAACGCCTCTATGCTCTTTGGGGCGAGATTCGCGACCTCAATGCCGCTAGTGATCTGCTGGAATGGGATCAGGACACTAACATGCCCGCCGGCGGAGTTGGAGCCCGAGGCAAGGTGGTTTCGACTCTCGAGGGGCTCAAGCACCAGAGCCTGACCTCAACCGAGCTCGGGGACGTCCTCGAGCGATGCGCGGCAGGCGCCGAGCAAGACAGCCTGCTTGCCGCTCAAGTGAGGCGCGCGCGGCTCGACGTTGATCGGGCGGTGAAAGTGCCCCGGGCGCTCGCACAGTCTTTGGCCGAAGCCCGGGTCACCGGATTCCACGCTTGGCGCCGCGCTCGTGAGGCTGCTGACTTCAAACTCTTCGCGTCCGAGCTCGAGCATATGGTGGATCTGCGACGGCAAGAAGCGGCTGCCATCAATCCGGGCGGCAACGCCTATGACGCTCTGCTGCGCGAATTTGAGCCTGGCGCGAAGGAAGAAGATCTTGTACCGCTGTTTTCGGGCCTCCGCGATGCCTTGATCCCACTGGTGCGTTCGGTGACCGAGCGTGGCGTCGAGATCGACGAGACGCCGGCTCAGGGCGAATTCCCGACGCAGAGTCAGCTAGAGTTTGGACGCTCCTTGGCCGTCGCCATCGGTTTCGACTTTGAATCCGGCCGGCTCGACGAATCGACACATCCATTCTGTATCGGTATCGATCGCGGCGACGTTCGTATGACCTGGCGATACGAAGGCCACGATTTTCGCGCCGCGACTTTTGGCATTTTGCACGAGACGGGCCATGGACTCTACGAGCAAGGTTTGCCGGCAGACCTGGCGCGAACTCCGGCCGGGTCGCCGGTGTCCCTCGGGATCCACGAGTCGCAGTCACGGCTGTGGGAAAATCACGTCGGTCGCAGTCGCGGTTTTTGGCGGTGGGCTCTGCCGAGCTATCGTGAGGCCTTTCCGTCCGCCCCGGAATGTGACGTCGAGCAGATCTGGGCGCTGCTCCACACTGTCAGGCCTTCCTTGATCCGCGTCGAGGCCGACGAGGCGACGTACAATTTGCACGTTATAGCCCGCTTCGAGCTCGAGCGCGCACTTTTTGGCGGTGGCCTCGAAGTCCAAGATTTGCCGGCTGCGTGGGACGATCTCTATGCTGAGCTCCTCGGCGTGCGACCGACCGATGCCGCCAACGGAGTGTTGCAGGACATTCACTGGTCCCAGGGGATGTTCGGGTACTTCCCGACCTACACTCTCGGCACGATGGCTGCTGCCCAGCTCTTCGCTGCCGCGAACCGAGAGCTCGGCAACCTCGAGCAAGCCTTCGCCCGCGGCGAGTTCCAGCCGCTGCTCGATTGGCTGCGAGACCGAATCCATCGCCACGGTGGCCGATACGAGGCCGCGGAACTGATCGAGAAAGCAACCGGCAAGCCGCTGGCGCCCGATGATCTGTTGGCTTACCTGCGGCAGACGACCCAAGAGGTTTACGGAGAGCTCGCCTGAGCCTCGGCGGCCTGGAGCTGAGTCGCGACATCGGTGTGGCCTGCCGCCAGGGCCCGGTTGTAGGGGGTCTGGCCTTGATCGTCCGTCAGAGACGCGTCGGCCCCATGTTTGATCAGTAGCTCGACGACCTCTCCGAAACCGCGAGTGGCGGCGAGAAGTAGCGGTGTCATGGATCCGAAGGATTTGACATCACAGACCTGGTCGACGTCGGCGTCGAAGCGCAGCAGGTCACGGACGATCTCCAGGTGATTGCGGCCCGCTGCCAGAATCAATGGGGACACTTCTCCGAAGGCCTCGATCTCGGTGGTCACGTTGGGCCTGGCGCCATGCTCGAGCAGTAGACGCACGACATCTTGATGGGCTCGCACGGCGGCGTAGATCAGTGGTGTATGACCTGTCCGGTTGGCGATGTTGGGGTCTGCTTGGTGGTTGAGCAGCAGCTGAGCCAATGGCAGCTGGCCTTCGTAGGCGGCCGCGATCAAGGCGGTTGCGCCGCGCCGATTGGCGGCGTTAGGGTCGGCGCCGCCTGCGAGGAGCGCGGCGACGGTCTCGCGATGCCCCTCCATTGTGGCCAGGAACAGCGGCGGCGAACGGGTTTTCTCGCGCCCCGGAGAGTCGACGCGAGCCTTGGCGGCGAGCAGATGTCGGGCGACGTCGGGTTGTCCTCCCTTGGCAGCCCACTGCAAGGCGGTGAGGCCTTCGGCGTCATGGGCTTCGGGATCGGCGCCGCTGGCCAAGAGTCGTTGGATTGTCGCCGGATGGCCTGATCTAGCGGCGGCGAGCAGCGGAGTCTCCTCCGGGCAACAACTGCTGGTGTCGGAACGAGAGTCGGTGGCAGCTCCGTGGTCGAGCAGGAAGTCGACCGCCGCTGCGTCTCCGCGCTCCGCGGCGAGATGAAGTAGGCGGCGCCCGTCGCCCAACATAGGGTCGATCTCGGCTCCTTTTGCCAGCAGCTTCTCCGCGATCTCGAAGTGGCCGCTGAGGGTCGCCTGGGCCAACGCACCCCGGCCGCACCGGCTTCGGCACGTCGACGGGTCCGACGTGACCGGAGCCCCCGCCTTCAACAACAGTGAGACGACTTCGGCTTGCCCGAGCAAGGCGGCACCGGCCAACGGGGTCTGACCCAGAGCGTTGCGAGTGTTGGCTCGGGCGCCGTGTTCGAGCAACAGGCGAGCCGCCCGGGGGCCGCCGGAGGCGGCAAAGAAGAGGGCGGTGTTGTCGGCGTCGTCTCGGGCTTCGAGGTTCGCGCCGGCCGCGATGAGAGCCCGTGCGACCTCGAGCTGCGTCGCTGCGGTCGCCGCCATCAAAGGGGTCCTGCCTTGCGTACCGGCTTCATCGACCAGGGCGCCAGCAGCCAACAACGTTCGTACCTGATCGAGATCCCCGTTTTGGGCTGCTCGATGGAGCGCAGTGTCCTGCGCGCGCGCAGACTCGTTGAGCAGGCTGTCCTCGACCAACGACAGCAGTGAAACCCCTGCTTCGTCGGATTCGGCCCCGCCCAGTTCGGCCTCGTCCAGCTCGGCCTCGTCCTGTTCGATGTTGCCGTGTTCGATGTCGTCAAGCGCAGAATCCAACGACTCGACGGCCTCCGATTGCGCGCGAACTGGTGCCCCTGACCAAGCGAGGCATAACGCTCCTAGAAGGAGAATCACGCCCCGCTTATAGGCGGCCTTCCTAATCGACAAGCTCCTCGTTGGGGTTCTTTGGAGCGCGCAGCTTCTTGAGAAAGCGCAGGAGCTTCCTTTGCTGCGGCACGCTCAAAGCGAGAAAGTTGTCGCGCGCGGTTTGTGCTTCACCACCATGGAACTCGATGGCTTGATACAAGGTCGTGGCGCGACCATCGTGTAGGTAGGGGGCTGTATCGGCGATGCCCCACAGTCGAGCGGTCGTGAACTCGTCGTTGGCGATCTCTCCGCGCTCGAAGGTCTCCGCCAGACGGGGTCCCATCTTGTGCCGCTTCAAGTCGGCGAACAGCGGCACAAAAACGCCGCCCCCTGGAGCCTTGTCGAAGCCCACTTTCTTCAGGTCAACTTCGAGATAAACGTCGGCTGAAGGATCGGTCGGATCTTCGGGATGGGACAGTGGCAAGAACCTCGAGCGTGTTTTCATGACCGGGCGATGGCACTCGGCACACCCGATGTTGACGAAGGTGTGGAAACCCTTCACCGCATTGGGGGTGAGGTTCGCAATTCTGGGGCGCGGATTGGTGACGTCGAAAATGTGCAACACACTCATCTCGGCGACCGAAACTTCGTTGTCCAGGCCATCTCCGTCTTCGTCGATGTTCTCCCCGACCACCTCGACCGGCTGGATGCCGAAGTGGAACTGCATCGCTCCTCGGTCGAAGTCGCGCATGGTGAAGTTCTCACCCTTGCGTCCGAAGGGGCGAACGACCAGAACCTCTTCCGGAGGCACGCCGGTGATGTCTTCAGGTCCGATACCTTCGACGTCGAGCTCCACGTTGCCCGCGGCGTCGAGGGTGGTGATCGAGCCAAAGTCGACACCGTGGGTGGTGAGCAGAGTGACGGTCCCGGCCGGTGCGCTGCGTGCCTGGGCCAGGAGGTCCTGCAGGTCAGCCGTCATTTCTTTGCCCAGCAGCTCGACACCGCCACCGCCAAACAAGAAAGGCGGGTTGGCGAAACGGCCGTTGAAATCGGCCACGCCGTCGAAAACCAAGGGGAGCGACGGATCGTGCCCTGCCTGGAAGACAACTCGATCATCAAAAGAATCGGCGACATCGATCAAGGTCGGCATGATGATGGCGTTCTGCACCACGCCGCCCACTCCACCCAAACCCAAGGTCGGGGGGCGGGTGCGATGGCTGACAATGGTGTGGCACTCATTACAGCTCTGCGCATCGAGCCCATTGACCCGCAGCGACAAGCCGTTGCCTTGTAACGTCGGCCGGTGTCCAAAGGCCGCGGTGTCGGTCTCCGCCGGATCGAAGGGGCCATCGCCGAATCCATCGTAGGTATTGAATGGGGTACTGAAGACCGCAAGCCCCAGGGCGCGCAGGTCGTCGAGCTCGAGATCGCCGGCGTCCAACGCGTCGAGCAGATCGTCGAGACTGGGGATGTCGTCGTGAGCTGGTCCCTCGTCGGCGTCTTGGGCCATGGCCCACGGTGCCGCAAATAACAGCGCGAACGAAAGTAATGTAATAAATCTTCTTGATTTCACCATGCTGAATCTCCTCCTGGTGCTGGCCAAGGTTTCTCCTCGTGATTGCGGAATCCTCGACAATCAAGGGGTCCGCCTGGAAATGGAAGCTCTCGCCTCTGTATAAGAATGACTTGAGTATATCTCTGACTAAGGTAATTGCGAAGTATCGTCTGGCAGGATCATCGCCAATCTGGACTATCCCCAGGCCGAAAGATCACCGGTCTCGAAACCATCGCCGAAGATTTCAGGGGCCAGACTCTCGGCCGCCTCGAAAGCGCCGATGTCGCATTCGTCCAATGAGTCGCCGTCACCGTCGACAGGCCGAGCGAACCCGCGCTGATCGTCGGTTGAGCAGGGGGCTGCCGCCGCGGTGTCGATCGCCGGGCTAGCGGCGAGAAGGGCATGGGTCCGGGTTGGGCCGCCGTTGGCGGTGAGCGGTCCCAAACGGGGATTGGCGACGTTGGCATAGTCAGCGCCACCTAGGCCGCAGGTATCCCCCGGGCTTTCGAGATTTCCGCCGCCGCTATTGTTGATCTGGCCTGAGCACGGGCCAACGATCAAGTTGTTGCTCGCTATCAGAGACCCGGCGTTGTGAATCGCGCCGCCGCCGTTTGCGGCGTTGCCCTGGACGGTGCAATGGGTGATGGTGAGCTCCATGCCACCCAGGTTGTAGAGACCACCTCCGAGGCTGCTGCCGTCATTGCCGCTGACGGTGGAATTGCTGAAGTCTGCGTCACCGTGGTTGTCGATCCCGCCACCGTGGTCGAGGGTGATATTGGCATCGATCAAGGAGCTGTGAACGGTCAGCTGACTGTTGTTGCGAATTCCGCCACCCGAGCCGGAGGCAAAATTTTGGCTGACCTCGACCTTGTCGAGGGTCAGGTTGCCATCGTTGTTGATGCCGCCGCCGTTGCCTGAGCCGGCGTCTCCGTTGCGTAGGGCCAAACTCGAGATCGAGGCCACAATTCCATTGTGTACATGCAAGACTCGGTCGAGATCGGCGGCATCAACTCGCGTCATGCCGGCACCGGAGCCGACGATGTCCACGTCGTCGGTGAGATCCAGGTCACCATGCTCTGCCGCGTCGTCACCCCTTGGGCCGATCGTCAACAAGTAAAGGCCCGCCGGCACCACAATCTGATCGACGGTGCCGGGGCCGGGTGCACCGCTCGTACATCCGTCCACCGCGTTGTTGGTGTTGGCCGACAGGATCGCTTCCCGCAAGGTGCAGTTACCGTTGTCGGGTTGGTCGAAGTCGTCGAGGGTCGAATTGACGGTGATGGTTGCAGAGCTCGCTGGTGAGGGGCCGACGATCACGGTGGTCGCAAGAGCAATGAAGAATACAGCCGAGGAAACTCTCATGAGGTCGTCCTTCCCGCTCGAGGCAGGGCGCAAGGGCTCCTTCGCCAATCACTGATTTAGATTGACGGGCTCCCTCTTCTTGGCAGACCCGCAGGTGGATCTGGTGTTTCACGCTCCTCGTCAACTCGGTGCCCATTTCATCACGAGGGTGGAGCTCGGCTCAGAGGAGGCGGCTAACGCGAATGTATAGCTTGCACGCTATATATTGGCATCGGCTGCCCGCGAGTGTCAAGCAAAGGGGCGTTCGATTGAACCGCTGGCGTTGACACCGGCGCCAGGTAGGGAAGCCCATGCCTCGCCAGAAAGTGCCCGCTTTTTGAAGCAGTTGGCTTGCCTTGGCATCGACTCGAGGGTCTCCAGGATTGTGGAACCGTGAGTTAGGCCAGAGTATTTGAGATATATTTACCTTGCGCTATAGATGGAGGTCTCGTCCGACAGTCCGAAACCGGATCAACTGGGGGATTGTATGGAGCCAGTCAGGAGTGAAAGCCTTGTCGAGAAGCCTGATGTCACAGGTCTCTTGAGCCAGTGGCACGAAGGAGATCCCAGTGCGGTCAGCGAATTGATGCCGGCAGTCTACGCACACCTCAGACGTCTAGCTCGGAACGTCATGAGAGGAGAGCGCCGCGACCACACTCTGCAGCCCACAGCCTTGGTTCATGAAGCATTCGTCCGGCTCGCCGAAGGCTCATCGATCCAGTGGATCGATCGGCGTCATTTTTATGCCGTGGCGGCGGGAATGATGCGGCGTATTCTGGTGGATCATGCTCGAGCTCTGGGCGCAGCGCGGCGTGGTGGCAATTGGCAGAGAGTCCAACTGGGCGACTCCGACTGTGCCGGGAGCCAACGATGCGTCGACCTGCTGAGTCTCGACGAGGCGCTGGATTGTCTTGAACGAGTTGATGCTCGCAAAGCGCGGGTCGTCGAGCTGCGTTTTTTTGGTGGCTTCAGTGTCGCCGAAACCGCCGAGGTATTGTCGGTTTCGAAACCGACGGTGATCCTCGACACTCGTTTGGCTCGCGCTTGGCTATTTGCCCGGCTCGAGGAAGCAACCTAGTGCTCTCTGAGCATTGGCAACGACTCGAGACGATTTTCGCCGGCGCCGCGCAGCGAGAGGTCGACGACCGCGCAACCTATCTCGAGTCGCAGTGTGCTGGCGATCCGGAGCTCCGTTCTGAGATCGAGAAGTTACTCAATGCCGACGAGCGCGCCGGCAGTTTCATCGAAGACGCGGTCGAATCGGGCGCCGCGGCGCTGTCGGGCGACATCGAGGAACTGCGTCTTGGACACCGGATCGGTTCTTATCGATTGGTCAGCCAGCTCGGTCGTGGTGGTATGAGCTCGGTGTATCTGGCGGAGCGGGACGATGCGCAGTTTCGCAAACGGGTCGCGATCAAGATCATGCGGCGAGGCATGGATACGGACGATATCGCCCGGCGATTTCGCTCCGAGCGGCAGATTCTGGCCAGCCTGGACCACCCGAATATTGCGCGTTTACACGATGGAGGGACGACAGACGATGGGTTGCCGTTTTTCGTCATGGAGTACATCGATGGGTTGGCGATCGACGTCTACTGTGAGCGCCAGCAGCTGACGAGTCGCCAACGATTGGTCCTGCTGCTACCGGTCCTGGCGGCAGTCCACTACGCCCATCGTAATCTCGTGGTCCATCGCGACCTGAAACCCTCGAACGTATTGGTCACGACTGACGGCGCACCCAAGCTGCTCGACTTCGGGATTGCCAAGCTCCTCAATCCCGAGCTCACTGCGGGCGCTCTGGCGTCGACCCGTCGTCTCGATCAAATGATGACTCCCGGCTATGCCAGCCCAGAGCAGATCTGTGGTGGTGCCATCACCACCGCTAGCGATGTGTATTCGTTGGGCGTCTTGCTGTACGAAGTCTTGACCGGCAGACTTCCCTATCGGCTGACGGGAAGCCTGAAAGAGCTCGAGCAGACGATTTGTACTCAGCAGCCGGACCCCCCTGGCCTCGGGCCGGATCTCGACAAAATCGTTCTGATGGCGTTGCGCAAGGAGCCGAACCGGCGCTACGGCTCCGTGGAGCAGCTGTCGGAAGATGTCGAGCGCTACTTGGGAGGGCGCCCAGTTATTGCGCGCCGAGACACCGTCCGTTATCGAGCCACCAAGTTCGTACAGCGTCATCGGTGGGGAGTGATCAGCGCCGCCGGCGTACTGATCGTCACCATCGGGTTGATTGTTGCTCTGGTGGTGCAGTCCATTCGTGTCGGTCATGAGCGTGATCGAGCAGCTCGTGAGCGTGATCGCGCGACCCGCGTGTCTGCCATGCTCAAGGATATGTTCGAGATCGCCGACCCAGGCGAAGTTCGTGGCAATACCATCACCGCGCGTGAGCTACTCGATCGTGGCGCCAAGCAGGTTGGGGAGTTCGACGATGAGCTGGAAACTGCCGTTCTTCTCGATACCCTGGCTCGTTTGTACGAAGAGCTCGGTCTCTTCGGTCGGTCCGTGCCACTCCGCGAGCGGTCACTGACGATTTATCGCCAGGCTTTTGGTGAACAGAGTCCCGAGCTTGCCCGCGCGCTCACCAACCTGGGGCGATTGCATGCCTGGCGAGGAGACTACGTCGGCGCTGAAGCCGTCTTTCGCGAGGCTCT
>JAJCXQ010000901.1 GCA_029263355.1 Acidobacteriota bacterium
TTTGGGACTGCGTTTTTTGTGAGCGGAGCGAGCGAAAGGATCCTTATTGCGGATCGCGTCCATGCCGAGAGGCTCGATACCGCGCACGGCACGGTGCCGGGACTCTGTTGGGAGTGGGTACCTGTTAGTGTTATCTAAGCAGCAGGCCTCGGGGCGACTTCAGTCGCCCAAAGCACTCAGAATCGCAATCTACGGTGGGAAGGCTAGCTCCGACATCTCTTTCTGGAACTGCCGCAAGAAAGCGCGCAGCTCTTGGACCGAAACTTCGCCCGGAGGATCCGCGTCCTCGCCCAGCTCGATTTCGGAGAGAATCCAGGCGAGTTGGCCGGGCGACATGCCACCATCCTTCTGAGACGCCTCGCCTACCGCATTGAGGATCGAGAAGCCTCGCTTGGCGAGTGTTTAAATATCCACCAGGTCTCGGATCTCGGCTCGAGACAGCAGCGCGCAGAGCTTGTTGGCGAGAATCTCCTCAGGCGGATCTACACGGATCGTGCCGATCAACAGCTTGTCCGGATAGATCTGCGGAGCCAGATCTTGTACCAGATCGACCATGACTGAGTCGCCGTCGCGCCGAAGCAGGAAACGTCTGAATGTTTGCGACGTTCGCAGAGTTTCGATCGAGGCGCCGAGAGACCGAGCGACCTCGTGTAACGCGGCGACTCCCTGGTCAAGAGCATCCTCGACTGTGAAGAGATCGAGATCCTTGGTCTGTCGATGCTCGAGGTGGAATCCGGCCAGAGCGCCTCCGCCGGTCAAGAAGAACCGGTTCTGCCGCTCGAAGAACTCCTTCAGAACGAGCCGCTGGAAGTTATCCAGAGACATGGATGGCGAGGCGCCCCTGCCGCCACCACTCGCCGAGCAGAAACTCCCAGAACGAACGCCGCCGACCCAGGTGCTTGGCAAGCTTCGGCCACAGTCGCGCCACCTCGTCGGGGGTGGTGAATTTCCATACCTCCCAGTCCCTGGCCTCGCGCAGAATCTTCCCGAGGAGCCGCACCTTCTCCGGCGCCGACGCAGTGTTCAGCCGCTGGCGCAAGTCGTGTACAGTCATCGGCTCGTCCCAGAGAAAGTACGGGACAGCTTCAGGGTCGTCGAGATCCGTCGACAGGGGGGCTGACCAGAGGTCGGAAAGGTCCGTTGATACGGATTTGGTCGAGGAATTGGCCGTGTCGGTCAACATCGGATCTCCTATTCTCACGCTCAGTCTACCTTAGAACCAAGCATACCGAGATCGTCAGGTGATCGCGCTTCCACGCAGCTACCGACACCCAGCTGTGATGATGACCGTTTTCACCGCGCACCGGTCAGCTTCGGGTTCCGCTGATCTCAGGACGTTAGCGAACTAGGGTGTAAACCGCCTCGGATCTCGCCGGCGTCGGTGCGTCCGAAGCTACCCGCGAACTCTGCGGGCAGTGGTCGGCTGTTGGGAACCGAGAGCCAGATACGCAATAGCAGACGTTTCTTCTCGGGATCGTCGTGATCTTCGAACTCGGACCGGGAGTGGAAATTCACGAAGTTGTTCACGAACAGCATGTCTCCCGGCTCTTGGCGGAACTTGATGTTCAGCTCTTCCTCGGCACACACCGCGTCGAGGAAATCGAGCGCCTCACGTTGCAGGGGCGTCATGTCGGGTAACTCGGGTAACTCATAGGCCCGATCGATCAGGACCCGCAAGATGTAACCCACGAAGCGGCCGTCTTGGATGGCGAAGATCGGCTGTCGACACCATGGATCGTCGTTGGCGAGATCGACGTTGTGGGTCTTGTAGTACCAGGACTGATAAAGCTGTTCGAGAAGATCCGGGCGTCGCAGCAAGATCTCGTTGTGGACCGCAATCGAGCTGACGAGATAGCTGTCGCCGCCGGTCTTGGCGGATCGGATACACATGAAGCCGATGACGTCGCAGCGGTCGCAATGAAAATGCAGGCTCTTGCGGGTGTTGGGGCCCCGAGCTTTGGCATCGTTCGTTTTGTACCCGGCGTCTTGGACGTGAAAGATCTTCTCGCCCTGGGCGCTCTGGGAGATGGGTGTCCCGAGATGGCGGGAGAGGCCCCAGAAGACGCGTTGGTTGTCTTCCAAGCTGTAGCGCGCGGTCGGCCAGCCGCGCAGCAAGAAGCTGCCGCTGCCGTGTTCCAAAGACTCTTGGATAGATCGTAGCTCAGCAGCGAGGCGGGGTAGCGGGAAGTCATCCTGGGTGATGTCTTCGAGCGCGATCGACCGTTGGTTGACGCTGTGGAGCGCGCGGTCAATCTCTGCACAGTCCGATGCGCTCAGGGTGGTTCGCCAGTCGGGGCGTTGCGCCAGTTCATCGCCTCTCCAGGTGGCGGGACTTTGATAGGGCTTCAAAGGGTGAGTGCTCCTAGTCGAATACAGCTCACGCCCTACTGTCGGTTATCGTGGAGCTGACGGACCAACTCGCCAACCCGGGGATAGGAGGCCGTGATGTTTTGGAAGGTCGGTTGGTCGAGCTCGAGCAGCTCGCATTCGGTGACCGCTGTGATGGTGCGATTGCGCGGCTTTCCGAAGAGGATGGAGGGGGTGCCGAAGACACCGCCCTCGTTCATTATCGCAACCTGCTCGTTGTGACCCGCACTGTCTTGACGGTAGATTCTGATCGAGCCGCCGCTGAGGACGAAGAGGCTGTTTCCCGGCTCGCCCTGGGTGTAGATGATCGAGCCCGGCTTCTTGATCAGCAGACGCAGGCCGCCGATCATCGCTGCCAGCTCGCTTTTCGAGAAATCGTTGAACAGCGGCGACCAGTTGAAGTCGTCACGCCCTTCGACGGCTTCTTCGAACCAGAATTCCGACGGCATGATGACCGATGTCACCATTCCTTCGTCGGGCTCTTCGGGTTCTTCGATGGTTGCTTGCGTCGGTGGTTTTGGCCGCAGCATGACGTCCGACTTGCGAAGGTCCGTCAGTGGGCCCTTTTGGTTCTGGCTACGAATTTTGACCAGGGTGCTGAGCATTTCCTCCGCATCGGATTGGTTCGGGTCGATGCGTTGGATCTTTTTCAAGACGGCGATTGCTTTGGTCACGAATCCTTCCGAGGTGAATTCCTGTACCAGGCCCTCGAGAACTTCTACCGAACGCCGCCTTTGACCATCGCGTTCCAACACGCCAGCGAGCAGCTTGCGCAAATGAACGCTCTTCGGATCAGCCCGCAGGTGTTTCTCCAGCACCTTGATGGCTTTGGAGTATTGCCCCTTGGCGATCAGTTGATTGACGTCTTGTTTACTTTGCAGCCAGCCCAGCATGTGTCTTGATCCTTGGCTGTCGAAAGAGGGTTCGAAACGTTGATCTATTGATGTCAGTACTCTGTTTCGAGCACTCGGATCTTTGCCCGTCCGATCAGCGTAGCCATCTCCGCCAGGTCCCGGATGGTCGAGGCGCCATCGTTGAGAGCGCTCGAGCTGAAGGCGACATGGGCGGCATCGAAAGGCATGGTGAGGGTGGCGTCGAGGTCGATCCAGCGTTGTTCGATCAGAGCCTGCGCCCACATATGGTAGCCGAAAAGGTGTTTTTCGCCGACGAATTCTTCGACGTAGACAATGCCAGTCACTACCCTGGACGGGATCCCTTCGGCACGCAGCAAAGCCGCGAGAAGGACGCTGTGCTCGGTGCAGTCTCCAGAGCGACTCTCCGCCGCCTCGCTGGCGGTCGCCAAAACCGAGTCGAGGTTTTTTTCGCTCAAAGTCCGGGCGACGAGCCGGCGCAAGGCCTCAGCCCTCGCTGACGTGTCGGCCTCGGGGGCGAGGCTGGCCTCGTCGAGGAGACGTCGTATACCGGCGTCGTGATGGTCGAGATAGGTTGAAGCCGCCAGGAAGCTTCGTGGATCAGGTTGATGTTCGCCTTCGAGCCGGGGGCTCGAACCGAGCTCGACGACCACCCGAGCTCCTTCGGGAGTGATCGTGACCCGCTGATGTCCAATGCTCGGTAAGCTCGGCGGCGCGCCACTATCGACAAAGATTTCGTAGCTGGCACGCTGCAGCTGGCGAGGTTTCAGGATTGGGCGATCAGGATACAAGAAAGAACGCACCAACAATTCGGGGGCTGCCTGACTGGCGAGAGCCTGTTCGCGCGTCGACAGCGTCAACATCATCTCGAGTCCCATGACGAGGGTCACCGACCTCACGATCAAGCCAGCGGAGTCGACGTGAACCCGGGTTTCGAGTTGGGGGGTAAAATTCTGGCGTTGACGAAACCGGGTCACGGTACGCTCTTGGCCGTGAATGTCGAGCACCACGTTCTTGGCTTCTAGGCGCCACTCGGTGTTGATGATCTCCAGCCCGAGCTGAGGGTCGAGGCTGGCGAGACTGAAGGTCTCGCTGCCGTCTGACAGGAAGCGGATCAGCCGCGCTT
Organism: Acidobacteriota bacterium; assembly: GCA_029263355.1. Taxonomy (GTDB): domain Bacteria; phylum Acidobacteriota; class Thermoanaerobaculia; order Multivoradales; family J023; genus JAAELT01. Next base: position 4,366 of record JAJCXQ010000901.1, read on the forward strand.
GCAGCTGTCCTGGAGTCAACCAGTCTCCGGCTGGCCAGGGTACTCTCTCTTGGCGAGATTCACCGCCATGGGTGGTGTTGACCATGATGCCGCCAGGTTCAAAGGTCCAGGTCGACTCTACCGGCTCGAGCCCCAGATCTTGTCGTGACCAGGCGCTCAGTGGCCGGCCATCCAAGGTCTCGACGAAACGGCTGTCGAGACTCAGCGACTGTTCGTTGGTCCCCCGTTTGAATCGTAAGTGAAGACTCGAGGTTGTCGTCAGCCGATCGCCTTGACGGGATTCGCGGCTGAACATCCAACCCGCCTGGGTTTCACCGACATCTACTCGGTACCAAGAGTCCAGTGTGTGGGATTCGCTAGCGGCGGCGTCCAGTCCGCCAACAAGGATCACTACCGACAGCGCGATGCGTCCGAGCCATCGCATCAGATTCGATATCTGCGAAGTCCCATCGGGAGAACTGTCGAAATGAGATTGCAACATTTCAGAGCGCGGTCCGTAGATGAAGATAGCTTCTTCTTCTTCTTCCTCACAGCCCCCTGGGAGCACCCGCTTCCAGGGGGTTTGGACTTTAGTTCGGGACGGGGCCGTTCATCGCTTGATAGACGTCCGCATCGCTCAGTCGGTAGACATGGATAGAGTAGCCAATTCTGGACTCGGGCTCTCGTGTTGACAAGAATCGAAAGAGCCTGCCGGATCGCAGCCGATTGTAGGTTTGGAAGATCTCGATCCACTCCGGTCGGGAGCGCTCGGCGAGCAACTGTTCACGTCCTGCGGGGTCGCGGGACAGTTCGATGAAACGTTGCATCACCACCCGTTGACGCTGGAAATCCTGCTCGTGCTGAGCGCTCCACTGTCCTGAGAGTTGTAAGTGCATCAGTTGCAGGAGAGTGGCGCTGACGCAGTAGATTCCGCCTGTTAGAGGTTCCGGCACCTGGGCCGGATGCGCTTGGGAGAAGTACGAGGCCAGCCAGATCGGTTGGATGCCGTAGACATCGGGCCGGGCGGCTCCGAAGTAGGCGGCGTAAACTGGTGTCGCGTCGCCCTCAGCAGTGCCCTCAGCAGTGCGTTGTTGATTGATGAACTCCGCCAGCCCGGGAAGATCTTGCCCCCAGTCCAGGGAGCTGTCGACCAAATGGCGATAACCATTCTCAGGCCCGCCAACCAGCTGATTGAAGTAGGAGAGGTAGTGGGGGCGGATCGCCGTAGATTCCCAGGCGAAGGAGCCAAGGCACAACAAGGCGAAGGCTGCTGGGATCGGCGATCTCGAGGTGATCCAACGTGCCGCGCCCCCGGCGAAGATGAAGAGTGCTGGGTAGGTCGGCAACATGTGCCGATGACCGATGTTGAGGCCGCTGCTGATGGCCACCAGCCAGTAGACGGCAAGCAGTGACCAAAGAGGTACGTTTAAAGACTGGGCGGGTCGCCGGATCGAGCTGAAGATCGGTGGCCCTCGCCGACTCGCCACCGCCAGAGCAAGAAGCCCAAATAGAGCCAGCGGCGTTTTGATCAAGACGGCGTATGGGAAGAACCACCACCAACCGGTTTGGCGAGTCTCACCGCGTAGGAAAGCGTCGCGTTCGCGGGTGGTCTCGAGGGTGTAGGCCAATCCCCAGAGGTAGGCTTCAGGCAGCAGGCGCGCTTGGCGCGCGGCGCTCCACAAGGTGGTGCTGACGCCCCCCTCGGCGGCGAGCGACTCCCAGGAGTGAAGGAAGACGCTGTCCTCAGAATTGGCAGCTGGCTGAGCGGAGTAGCGAAACCCATAAGCCGCCCAGATGGCGATGAGGATGGCCGCCGAGAAGCCGACTGCGATCACACCGAGCACCAGCGGTTTGTTTTTGCTCTTCGTGATTTGCATCGTATTGGGCCCCCAGGCGACTACCGGGCTTCGGCCCTGGATCCAGCGTGCCGCGAGCAGGACCGCTGTTATGGGTACGATCAACAAGCCGGACATTTTCGAGAGCAGTAATCCGGATGTCGCCAGCGCTGCGGCGGCGAATCGCGTTGGGCTCACCCGCTCTAGCAGGCGCCAGATCGCTCCGCTAGCCAGCAGGAAAAAGAGCGCCGCAGCCAGATCCGCAGTGACCAGCCGAGCGTGGGCCAGCGCCGTCGGGCTGAGCGTGTAGAGAAGCAATGACAGCAGTCCGCCGCCGATGCCGAAGAGGGCGCGTGACCAGCAGAAGATGGTGACCCCCAGCGCCAGGCTGAGCGTGACGATCATCATTCGGCTCGAGCGTAGGAGTTGCCGGGCGTTGTGCCCTTCGCCGTAAAGAATTTCGCGCCCGAGCAGCCAGACGTTGGCGCCGCGGCGTGCCGGGTGGTCGGACCCGGGGAGGGTGAAGTCTTCGTCCGCCAGCGGCCAAGTGGCCCAGCGTTGAAGCAGGACGCCGGATTCAGCGTTGAATCGGTAGTCGTCGGCGATCCACTGTAGGGTGCCGCCACCCACATGTGCGATCTCGTCGAAGGTGGCGGATTTTTGAGCGCTCGAAGAGATTGACAGCCATCCATGGAGGGCCAGCAAAAACATCACCGCCGCGCCTTCTGCCAGCCGCCGCGCTGCCGGTCGTCGACTCAGGTCAGGGTCAGGTGCGGGCAACTGAACGCGGTGCCCTCAGGATCCAGACCATGACAGGCTGAGACCCACCGAGCGACCCGGAGAGAGTGCAGCCTTGTCATCAGCGGAATTGAAATACTCTTCGTCGAGTAAGTTGCGGCCGCGCAGAGCCAAGCTGAAATTGTTGCGCAACCGATAGCTCAAGGATGCTGAAACTAACTGGGCGGACGGGATCGCGAGTTCGCCGCTGCCCGGATCGTCTTTGCTCGCTCGGAGTTGCAGCTGGACCTTGGTGTCCCAGACGCCGCGAGTGTATTTGAGGCCAACTTGGAAGCGATTCGAGGGGACATCGGCGAGCGGATTGTCATTGTCGTCCTCGCCATCGATCAAATGACCGCTCCAAGAGAGTAGCCAAGGCTCGCTGAGTTGATGGAATCCTTCGAGCTCGAATCCGACGATGGTGCCAGAGGTCAGATTGATGAACGTCAGCAAATCGTCATCAACCTCGACGCGTTCGATGTAGTCGTCGATAGTCTGGTGAAAGACCTGGGCTGAGAGGAACGTCTGGGCGCCGTACCAACGTAATCCAAGATCCGCGGTCACCGAGCGTTCGGCATCGAGATCCGGATTGCCGATCACGCCACCGCGACCGGTGGTGCCGGTGAAAAAGCGTTCGCTCAGATTGGGGAAACGCAAGCCGGTACCGAGATTGGCGGTGAGCTCTACACCGCCGCCGATGGGACGCACATAGCCGAGAAACGCGGTCCAAGCCGTGTCGTTACGGCTCGGCGAGCGACCGTTCTTTTGTTGCTGCCAAGTCAGTCGGCTCCCGGCCAGGATGGTCGCAGCCCCCACATTCCAGCGCGCGTTGCCATAAATTGCAGCTTCGTCCTGGCTACCGTCGTCGAGGGTCTGCAGCTCGGTGATCGAGCCATCGACAAGGTCTTCGCGTCGCTCGTCGGCGTTGACGCTACGGCGGCCCACAAAGTCCACGCCATAACGTCCACTGAGGTTGGCGAGGCGCCCGGAGTTGGAGAGACTCCACTCTCGCTGCCAATTGGCCCCAAAATCAAAGGCTTCGTTGTCGACTTCAGTCCGTCGACTGTCTTGACGCAGGTCTTCGGTGGTGAGGGTGTTGGGGTGAATAAAGGCGTTGAACTGCCAAGGCGTAGCGCTCCTTCCACCGCGGTCGCCACCACGCAACCCGAAGCGCAACAGGAGGTGCGTCTCACGGGGATAGTTTGTGGTTCGGCTCGGGAAGTCCGAATTCGACTTGCCGATGTCGCGACCGTACGAAGGCAAGGCCTCGATCTCATAGTCGAGGCCACCGGCGCTCCAGTTGCGAGTGATCGCGGCGGAGAG
>JAJCXQ010000902.1 GCA_029263355.1 Acidobacteriota bacterium
GCTCAACTCCCCGAAATTCCTGATTCCAGGCTTCGGTCATCGCCTTCGCGTTCTCTTGTGACGTTCCCGCAGCGTATTCAAGCATTCCGCCCGGAGTTGCAGAGTTCTTGAAGAACCGTGCCCCGTGCTTCTCTTGGGCAATGGCCAGTCCGAGCGAACGCCGGGCCATCGACAGAACGGAATATCCCTTTGATCCGTCCCAGCCCAGCCCCTTGATATGTAGCACGTTCTCGGGGAACATGCGGAACTTTTCCCAATGGTTCGGCGTGACCTCGATCTCTGTTTCGTACAATCGTAGCCCGGCTTCCGTCGTAATCGGTTCTGTTCTCGACGGATCTAGTGGCTTGACCGCTGTCGGTTCCATCCGGCCGTTGCGTTCAATCACTCCGTAACCGTTCCCGAATATCAGCGCGTGAGACTGCAACACCTGCTTGAACGTGCCCGCCCCCATGCCTTTGTTCGGTTGACGTAACATGAGACGGAACGCTGGATGCGTGGTCGCGTGATTGCGGTCACGATCGCCCACACGTCGATACAACACCAACGGCAATTGCAACACATCGCCGGCAATCACGTTCACGCCTTGCCAGAACGTCGCACATTGGAGTGCCGTTTGATTGGTGACTGCCACCCCGGAATCGTCATCGGAACCCCCGCGAACCCAATCGACAAGCCACTGCGAAGGTCTGCCGACCCCCGAGTTGCTGAACCGTGACCGCCACCAGTTGCGGAATCTGTCTATAAATAATGGCATTAAATCACCAGATATGAGCCTGTTGTCAGTTGCGGTCCCTCAAGTGCCAATCCTAGCCCCATCAGGAACGCACAGTAACCGTCGATCTTGTCTTGGCTCTTGCCCTTGTCCGGCTTGAAGTTGCCGTTATGGTCCTCTTTCGCGACGACGTTAGCAGCGTTCCAACGCAGTACGGGATGGCCAGCGTGAGCCAGATTGCCATCGCGCACCAACTCTACGGACTTCTTCATTGGCTCGTTATAGTTTCCGTGGTTCTGGCCGACGCTGCCGATCCGATCTTCCGGCCAGCCATCACGCAACAACTGCTGGTAGCACTCCGTCATATTCCAGTCGTCGAATGCCACGTTGAGGATGTTGTATTTCTCGGCAAGTTCAAACATCTTGGCACGGATCACTGACTGGTCAATCGAGTTGCCCTCGGTCAGTGTGATGTATTGGCCTTCCCATCCCCTGTAGCCTTGCCGGTCCTGTCGATCGCGAGCCGTCGCCGCCTCTCGCGGTGCCCAGAAGAACGGAATTGCGTAGTACATCTCGCCTCTGCGGAACACCAAAACCAGCGAAGCCAAGTCGCGGGTCGATGCCATGTCCAGCCCGGCATAGCAATCCTCGCCGGTCAAGTCGGGAATCTCGCCGTCGCACTGATCCCAATATTCCATTGGCATGAACCGAACGGCTTGTTCCGTCCACTGGTTCAGGTACAGATTCCGAAACGTGTTCTCATACGCCGGTGTCACTTTCGCAACTTCGCATTCCTCACGCAGAAACGTCGTCAGCACGCTGGAATTTAGCGACGGGTTCGCCTTCGCCCATATCGCGGGATCCCGCCAGTCGTCCGATTCATCGGCAGCGTAAATCAGCGGATAGAACTTTTCGTCGGTGATCTCGCCGGACTGAACCTTGCGTGCATATTCGTGTTGCTCCCAACAAATCGACGATCGATCATGCCCCGCTGTCGTGATCGACGCGAACAGCGACCATTCCGAGGTGCCCATCCCCGTGCGCAGCGCATCCCACAAATTACGGTTCGGTTGCTTGTGCAATTCGTCGAAAAGCACCGCAAACGGTCGCGCACCGTGAATCTTGTCTGGGTCGGCAGGGATCGCCCGGTAATATGCGTTTCGGTCAGCGTGCACAATCCGCTTCTTCGACTTCAACACCTCGAATTTCCGCTTGAGAAACGCCGGAGCCCGATTCACCATCTCAGCAGCGATGTCGTACAGAAACGCCGCTTGGTCGAGAGACGAGGCACAGCCGATAATCTGCCCGCCATGTTCCGCCTTAAGCAACAGGTAGAGTCCCAACCCTGCCAGAAGTGTCGTTTTCCCGTTCTTGCGGGGAACTTCGGCATAGCATTTCGTGTACCGCAACAGGCCGGTATCGGTGTCCTTCCATCCGAACAGATCGCCGATAAAGTCAGCCTGCCACGGAAGTAACTTGAACGGTTGCCCCGACATCGGCCCTTGAACGTGGACAAGACATTCCTCGAAGAACTCCACGGCTAAAGCCCCGGCTTCGTCGTCGAAATGGTACTTGTCTGCCGATGCAATCATGAGAACTTGCTCTCAAGTGAATCAGTCGCCGGCTTCTCGACCCGCAGTCCAGCCCGTGCCGATGGCGTCAATCCAAACTCCTGTTCAATCCGCAACAGCGACACAGCCAGTCGGTCGAATATCGCCACTTGCGGGTATTGCACAATCGACACCTCGCCTAGCTTATTCATTTTCTTGTAGGTTTCCCCATGATCCTGAATCCACTGGCTAGCCGCCCGCCAACGAACGAACATCTCGGCATAGCGTTCCAATGCCCCACCATCGACGACCGCCAGAACGCCGATCTTTTCCAACTTCGGCAGCAAGTTGTGCCAAACATCCTTCGCATCGTCAGACAGCCCCGCAG
>JAJCXQ010000903.1 GCA_029263355.1 Acidobacteriota bacterium
TCGTTCTGGCCGTGCTCAATGCCTGGCTAGAGCTCAACCCGCAGGAGCAGGAGATCAAAGACGCGATCGAGGACAGCGAGATGGGAGCCGGGGGCGGCGACCACCTAGCCCCCGAAACGGGGACCGCCATCGCCGATTGGGCTCGCCGCTACTACCTCGACGCACCGTCGCTGCCTCCGGGCGCCGGCCAGTGCGTCGGCCCGGATGTCGAAATACTGGCCAGCGAGACCTCCGACAACAGCGCGTCCCGCGCGCTCAAACGAATCCATGAGGCGACGATCAGAGCCAGATGGCGCGCCCGCGCGGTGTGGTCGTTGAAGCAGGCCCTGCCACCCTGGCACACCGACGGTGCCGGCGTCCTGGCCGGCCCTGCGTTGCTGATCCAGGTCGCCGGGCCGCTCGACGCGCTCCATCGCGAACAGGTGATGCTGCACGTGTCCGGAACCTGCAACCGTGAGCTGCGCTTCACGCTGGACGGCCAACCAGCGTCCGGGTCTGCGCGCCTAGTGGCGAGGGCGGAGGGCCTGCGGATCAGGCCGCAGCGAATCCTGGGCCGCACAGGCAGCACGGTCCCCGGCTTGATCATGGACGACGGCGGAGGCAGCGAGATCCTGGTGCTCGACCATCCCGAGGTCACCGCCGCCGGCGCCGAGCGCCACGCCCGCGAGTGCGTCGCCGCCGCGGGGCTTCTCTACCTATTGATTCATCTGCCGGGACGGTCGATCGAGACGTGGTGGTCGGCACGAACTGATTCCGGGCGCATGGTGCCCTACGGCGCCCGCCCCGAGCCGGTGTTGCAACGACAAGATTGGTACACCGAATCAGCTGCCGTCGTCGCCGCCGACACCAATCTGTTGGTCGGCGGGCAAGGCGGCGCGACGGCTCTCTCTGTCGAGGTCGACCCTGACCTGTTGATCGTCGCCCTCAAGCACTGAGGCCGCTCAGATCTTGCCGAAGTAGCCGTCGTCCGGACAGGTCTTGCTCCGCCAATTCGTCCTGCTGAGCCTGCGCTTGCACCTAGGGCAACGGCGTGGATAGAACCAGTATACTGCAAATGCACCGAGGGTAATGAGGACGAGAAGCACCCATTCCATGATCTACATACCTCCCACGGGTTATCGAGGTCGATTGGCCTCGGTGGTATTGTTACTGCCACCCGTTGCCTCTACCTCGGCTTCGATACGCTAACCGTACCCGGCGCCGAGATGTGCCATGAGCACACCGAGTGTCGTCAGACTGCGAAAGTTGCTGCAAGCGCTCGGTTCTGCATCTCTTCTTAGCACTGGACAACAATGCGACGATTCTACGCTGATCGGGTCCAACTCTGGAAACACTCCGTGCTATTGGCGAGTGGTTTTTACAGCCTACTGGCGAGTATTTGTCACTGCCTCGCGGCTGGCATGAGGGGCTGTTGGTCCTGGAGGCGTAAGCTGCCAAGACGTCGAACGACGAGCGCCCCAAGACTGAGTTGTGCGGTCAATTGTCGCCAGTCGTCGAGGGCATTTGGCGAGTACTTCCCCACCAGTCCCCCTTTGACCCCCTGGGGCAGCACCGTAGTAATCTAGTTCACGTCAACGGAACGGCAGTTTAACACTGAGCTAAAAGGAGTTTATGGGCAGCATGCAGGAGGCAATAGCAACCGGATTCAGTCCGCTGATTGCCTCCCTTGTATGGTGCGAGGGGTGGCCGAGGGAGCCCCATCTTCCAAGGTTCTACTTTGCATTTGCTATGATTCTGGCGGCCGTTACCAGCCCTAGGCGGCTGATAGGCTACAGACCTAAGGCGAAGTGCCTGGACTAGCCGACCTACCTATGACGACATTGGGCATTCGTCGGCCTTGATCTGGGATCATCTCGGCGGCGACGATCTGAAGTGTCCTTTCTACCGGCCTGCAGGATGGGTGTCGGCCGAGGCTTACGACGGAAGGTACATCCTTGTTTCTTCTCCTCAGAAACCAGTGAGAACCAAGGGCGGTTCGAACTCGGTGCAACTCACAGTCGAACATCTTCCGCAACATGGACATGGCATAAACGACGGAGGGCACGCCCACACGGTACCAGACATTGGATTCGGCGATAAGAGATACTCGGGCGGTGGAGGGGCTCAGTTTTGAGCCGGACCAAGGCCGGCCGGCACGACCGCTGTTGCTGCTGGTATCTCGGTTCAAGAAACCGGGAAGAGTCAGCCTGTGCCGGTCGAACCGCCGTTCGTCTCGCTGAAGCTCTGCAAGATCGGTGGATCATAATGGTTCCTCGGTAACGAACCAGCAGTTTACCCGGTCTTCCAAAAAGAACATCAACGTCGCATCAACCGTACGAAGTGATTGGATGAATAATGTTGGTGCTCTGGCTAGATGACGACTCTCCATCGACCGTCCCGAGTATAGGAAGCGCTATCATCGTGCCAGTACGAACATGTGGCACTGCGGAAGCCTGGCTTGAGAGACAAACAGATCTTCCAAACTGGATAGTAGTTGATCTTTGTGTACCACAAGGGGGCTGGCGCAGCAGCAGAGGCCTGTTCCCTCGCGCGGGGAAAGAGTATGCCTCGCACATCAAACAGAAGTACGGCGATAAGATACGGGTCGCAATATTTACAATGGCACTAGGCAAAGAGCAAGCGAGGGTTCTCCTTGACGCTGGAGCTAATAGCGTCTTCTCAAAGGCCGAGATCTCTTTTACAGATTTGATAAGAGAACTAGAGGCGTACGTCGCTCAGGAGACACGAATTGAACCGGTTGACGGAATCGGCGCCTCAGTTCCTGCCCAGGGTCCGCGCCGTCCTTTAGCTCCGGACAATGAGACGACTGCTTTCATGGCTGTTGTAGCACATGAACTGAAACATATATTCTACGAGATCAATATTATCTCACGAAGTATTCTGAAGAAACCCGAGCGGCGAAGAATAATGCAACTTATGAAGGCTTCTGAGGCCGGATCTAAGGTACTACGCCGTATCGAGATACTCTCCCGTGTCGGGATATCGAGCCCGCATCCGCTACGAACCCATCGTGCTCGCGCCGTTTCTGACCTCCTCCGGCGCATGACATCCGCGACCCGCCGAGAGATTGAGCTGCCAGACAATCGACTTGTCGAAGCTGACCTCTACGTGTTGCAAGGTGCAATAGAAGATATGGTCAGTGTCGGCAATGAGGCTAGCAAACATGGTGTGCATCTAGTTGCCCGAATGACAGACAACGATACCCTTCTAATCCGCGTGCAGTGGAATCACGAGGAAGAGTCTCTGTTTGGCAGCGGGAGCGAGGCGGGGACAATCCAGCGTCGCTACCTTTCTGCAGTCGCCGAACTGCATAAGGGCATCTTTATCATTGAAGAGAGCTGCCTTACACTAACGCTACCTTTGAAGTAATTGACCATGCCAAGAGAGATTGCTTTCGTCGATGACGACTCCACGCTGACCGAATACTACCTGGATGCGCTGCGTGGCGTTGGTTATGAGCCTTCCCATTTCAAGTCGCCAGACTCGTGCTTCACTGCGATAAATGCGGGCCATAGGTACGAACTATTTGTGGTTGATCTTATGATGCCAAGCTACGGAAAGTACACGGAATCGCAGACTTGCAATGGGCTGAAGACAGGCGCCGTCTTCACGAATGAACTGCGGTTTAGTGATCGAGAGACACCGATAATAATGATTACGCATTTGAACGTAGAGCCAGTTTTCGCAGAAGTAAAGGAAGACCTGGCCGATCTAGCCAATGTGTTCGTCGTCCGAAAGGCGACCTATACTCCGGCCGCGCTTGCAGAGTCAGTAGGTGCTCTACTTGAAGATGGTTTGGCGCCCGAAAGGAGGTCTGGAATCTTGCGTCGATTCTGGGACAGCCTCCTTTTGGAACCTAATCTTTTCGGTATGGGCGTCAAACTCAAGGAACTCATAAGAAGCTTCTAAGTAACTCCCGGTTTCACTGCCCTGTTAGCGCCTCAATGACGCCTGATTAACGAATCCAGAATCTCCTGAGAGTAGGCGAGAGTTGATTTCGATCACACGTCCGCGCAGCGGTATACGTCACTAGCAGCTAGCGAATCGCGCAAATGAAGCTAGGGCCTAACGGGTCGAGACGTGGCGGCCGGCGGACCGGGCTTGCGAGTTGCTACAGCCGAGGCTGCTCGCGGTCTTCCTTGCCCAGCGCTATGTATCGAGACTGGCCGTACTTCCGGTCATCATAGGTCCATTTTTGTAGCCGGGGCTTTGGAGGAGGCGTCCCACTTCGACGGCGATGGCAGATTAGCAGGCCCTCCCTTGGCGGCGAAGCCGAGTTCGGTGTCGACATCACTGAAGCGGATGCGCCTGCCGGCGATCTCTTCCTGCCCGACGACGAATCGGCGGAGGGTGGGGAGCCAACGCCTCGCTACAGGAGATCTGCTACGGTCTGGTGAATACCGCAAACGCCAGAGGAGGCATCGACGACGTGACGGTCGTGCTGCTCCGCGTCGCCGAGCAGGAGCCTGTACACGTCCCCCGACCGGCCGCTGAAACTCGCGCAGCTGGCGTGGCGCAGTCAGCGCCGGAGTGTTGCTGTGTGTTGTCGGCTATGGGTGAGAATTGTCCAGTGCTTCCCCGAGGTTCCCCCTTGACGCAACTCAAGGCTCCCCTGTGATACGCGGATCCGCGTCGTCGACCTGAATCAGCAGGTCGCCCTGCGCGACCTGCGGCTGTAGGGATCGCGGAAATCATCGATTTCAACTTCTCGACGATCGAGTGCTATCATCCTGGCGTCCGCGAGGCCCGCCCACTCCGAGGTGGTCGGACCAGCGTCTTCACTTGCCGGAGAGCATGTTCTCGTATGTATTTCAGGGCTGGGAGCAACACCTGACCAAAGAGATCCCCGATACCGAGGTCGTAGTCTTCGCCTACAACCGCCCCGAGCTTCTTGCGCGGTTGCTCAGGAGCTTGCGCGACAACGCGGTTCCTCGCATCCACGCGTTCAGTGACGGGCCTCGGACGCCCGCTGATGTCGATGCCGTCTCTCAGGTTCGTGACCTGCTTCGAGGTATCGATTGGTGTCAGGTCGTCATCACTGAGAGACCGACCAACATGGGGCTGGGCCGCTCCGTCAGATCTGGAGTGACGGAGATACTGTCGCAGTATGAGGCTGCGATCGTGTTTGAAGACGACCTGGTGTGTGTGCCGGGCACCTACCGCTACCTCACTGCGGCGATGGATCATTACCGCGAGGATTCGCGGGTGATGAGCGTGACGGCATGGACACACCCGTGGATAACACCCAGAGGATTGCAGGGGCAGCCATACTTTGACGGGAAAGGCGAGTGTTGGGCCTGGGGGGCGTGGGCAAGATCGTGGGACGGGATGCATCTTCCGCCACTGGAGCTGATGAAGCGCTGCCAGGAGCAAGGCATTGATCCGGAACTCTACGGTTTTGATATGCCGATCATGGCCGAGGAAGCCGAACGGCGCAACACGTGGGCGATCGGCTGGTGGTATCTGCACTTGCTGCGCGGCGGCTTGTGCCTGAGACCGCCTCACTCGATGGTCGAGCATATTGGATGGGACAGCGGAACGACTGCGACGCCTACCATGATGGGTTGGGCAAACCCGCCCCTGCGACCGGCTCCCTTGCCGCCAGAAAACTGGCCCGAGCCAGTCGAGCATTCTGATTGTGTGCCTCTATGGCGGCGCGCGATAGGTGAGAAGAAAGAGCCTACTCAATGCAGTTGATGAAGCACGACTATTACGACCAGCTCTACCGCGCCAAACGGGATTCAGGCGCCCAGGGCTGGTTGACGCCGGAGGGCGACCGCGAAGTACTGGTTCTTGCGCAGCGGCTGCTCGCCGCGGCAGGGGTCAGTGGAGGTTCGCTGCTTGAATTGGGTTGCGGAGCCGGCAACATGACTCTGGCGTTGGAAGCTCTCGGTTACGAAGTCCAGGGAATCGACGCGTCGTCGTCAGCCGTTACCTGGGCGAAGGAGCAGGCGAGAGCCCGCCATTCGAGAGCCTTGTTTCACTTGGGCAACGTCGCCGACCTGGCTGTCGAGATCGATTCATCTTTTGACGTGATTCTCGACGGCCTATGCTTCCATTGCATTACAGGCAGGAATCGTGCGCGATGCCTGCGTGGAATCATGGAAAGATTGAGCCCTGGTGGAGTATTTCTGCTGATGACAATGTGCAATGACCCCATTGTCGCTGGCCTCCGTGCCACGTTCGATCCGGATACTCGGATGGTTGGCAGCGGTGAGGTGTATTTGGGGCTTGCTGCGAGTATCGAGTATGAGCTACTTCAGGCTGGCTTCACACTTTCCTGGAAGAAGCTCATTCTTGGAGATCCAGACCAAGCCGATCAAGATCTACTGCTGGCGGTGTGTCGGCTGTAGTTTTACCCAAGAACGGGCCGTCAGCACGGATAGAAACCGTACTGATGCCTAAAGAAAAGGAGAGAGATTTGATGGAATCTGCGCCCGTAGAGCAAACCGATCCCCTTGAGCGAATGAGGCGCATTCGGATGCGTATGTCTGAGTTCAAGCCCCAGCACGGTAACGAGAATCATCCAGGACGAATGGAATGTCCGGGTGTCGCGGATCGGCCCAGTCCGCAGGCATTCTGTGATTGGCAGCAGTTTTCTAATTTCAACCAGGCCGTGTAGCGCCTCGAAGCTCGAAGCTTTACGTGAAGCCTCGTCGGGGGCTTCACGTCGGCGCTTGCCGCCAGACGATCGAATTTTAATCAGCGTACACGTTTCAAGCCTAACCTTGCCATGCTCAATCAAAAAACCGATTTATTGATCCTCCAGCCCACAACCTTCTGTAACCTCGATTGCAGCTATTGCTATCTTCCCAATCGGGACAATCATAGATTGATGGAGCTTGGTACTCTGCGCGCTACCCTGGAGAACCTTCGAGAGAGCCAGCTTCTGGGGCCGTCTCTTTCCGTGGTCTGGCATGCAGGGGAGCCGCTTGTCGCACCACTCTCTTTCTACGAGCAGGCGTTTGCTGAGATAGAACAATGGGCCGGGGACGACCTTGTCGTCCGACAATCGATCCAAACGAATGGGACCTTGATCGAAGAAGCTCATGCCAGGTTGTTCCGCCGCTACAACGTCAGTATCGGGCTCAGCCTGGATGGCCCCGCTTTCATCCATGACGCGCAGCGTGCCACGCGCTCGGGCAGGCCTAGCTTCGATAGGGTGATGCGGGGCCTGGCGGTGTTGAAACAGCATGAGGTTGTGTTCAACGTCATCACCGTGTTGACGAGCAAGTCGCTCGACTACCCGGACGAAATCTATGAATTCTTTGCCGAGCAAGGTGTCCCGCAAGTGGGATTCAACATTGATGAAATCGAAGGTATAAACATTAGCTCATCATTCCAGAATGGCGATTCCTGGCAGCGTTACCGCTCGTTCATGCGCCGGCTCTATCAGCTGTCGCAGGCGGAGGGGAAGTTTACGATTCGGGAAATCCAGGGGCTGGAATTGCTGATCCGAAGTGGGCGAGAGCTTGAGACCAACAATCAGGTCGAGCCTCTCGCCATTCTCACCGTGGGCGTTACCGGGGACTACGGGACTTTCTCGCCCGAGTTGCTCGAGTCTCAGCACGAGGATTACGAGAGTTTCCATATTGGCAACGTGCATGACGGTCTGATCCGTCACGCCGTGTCTGACTCTCGCGTCACAGCCCTGTTCGAGGATGTAGCTGCCGGAGTCGATATGTGCAGGCGGGAATGCCGGTACTTCGGGCTTTGTGGTGGAGGTGCGCCTTCCAACAAGCTCTTCGAGAACGGGAGCTTCCGTACGAGTGAGACGCTTTTTTGTCGTCTGACAAAGCAAGTTCTAAGCGATGTCTTGCTCGAGTGTATCGAAGAGCAACTCGAGCTTGAATCAGCTTAGGGGAACCATATATTACCGCGGAAAGTCGCGCAATGCGTCGGCCCTGTGGAGCCCGCGGTGCTGCCGTCGTGAATCATGTTCTCGGTTGGCGCGATGTAAGCTTCATGCGGTCGGACGCGCACTCGGTAGACCGGCTCGGCCGGAAACGCAGACAAGAAACGGTTAACTAAAGAGCTCGGAGTCGCTACTGGGCTCTGCTCAAGACTCTCGAGTCGAAGCCGAATGCGATGCAGGGTACATGGGATAAAGAGCAGGAAACGGTCCGTCGTGCCGATGTTGGCGCAGAGGCGATTGGTCGAGTCTTGCCTCTTGTCGAGCGGCAGACGATCCCATGAATCAAGATGCAGGCCGGCATAGAGACCGGTTGTGGGGTTTACCGTCGCAGTCGACAGGTTCGCCTGGTGACGCGCCACTCCGCTGAAGACGACTTCTCCCTTCACCCTGCACAGACTTCGGATGTCCGAGAGGAGATCTGCCGAGGCTCTTTCGAGCGCTTCTTTGGCCTGGGCGGTATCGAGCTCGCAACTGGACGAGTCGAGATGCGCGCGCCTCAAGTCAAGATACGCGCGCCTCAAGGCGATCATGTACTCCTGGGTGAGCCGGACGATGGCAATTCCACTGTTCCGTGTCGGCGCTGGGCGTGGCTGCCAGATGCTGCTCGAGTCTTCGGTGGTCTCGAGATTTCGCCATGGCTCGAGCGGGACGAAGGTTCGGGCGGCGTAAGGCACATGGTGGAGCTGGTTGACTCGTGAGCTGGCAGTGATTCCTGAGCTGACATAGACCCTATCTGTATCTGTCACGATTTCGCGACAGGGGCTGAATAGAGAGATATCATGTGAGGTTGACAGTTCCATCGGTCATACCCCGGCCTCAAGGCTCGAATTCCAGCACAGAGACCAGGATGGCCGTGCAGGGAGACGACAGGTCCTGCTTCTGCTTGCGCACCCGGGCGGTCACCTCCTGGATGCCCTTCTGGCCCGGCTTCGCCGGCGAGTGGGGCCAGCCGCCCGACATCAGGAGCATGACCTTCCTCCCCGGCGGGTTGCCGAAGCTGCGCAGGGTCGAGGTGACTGCCAGGACCATGCTCTCGAGCCGCCGCTCGACTTCGTCGATCCGGACCTCGCCGATCTGGTGCTGGAGCAGCAGGGTGCGGGTCATCAGCCCCCGGCTCGGGCGCTGCATCGCGCCCTCGAGCGCCTGCTGTGGTGGAGGTACGCCTTCAAACAAGCTCTTCGAGAACGGGAACTTTCGTACGAGCGAGACGCTTTTTTGTCGTCTGACAAAGCAAATCCTAAGCGATGTCTTACTTGAGAGTATCGAGGAACAGCCTGACCTTGAGTCAAAGAGTTGCCTGTGTGCTACGGGCTTCAGCCGACCCGGAAAGCGCTACTGCCCGGCCGATATCTGCGGGAATCCACAAAGTATTCGAACACGTTCACCGATCGTCAAGCTGCTAACATCTTGTTGAGTTTTTTCGCGAGGCAACCGGTGATGCCCTGGGGGCCTCAGAAGCGGCCTTCGCGAAGGCTACCATGTGCAGCTTAGCGCGATGGATTCGGCTCCACCTCAAGAGGGTTTTTGGAGCAGGTCCCAAGGATGCTACAAAGGCTCTACCATCTTCAATACCCAATGATGCCATGACCGCTGATATCAACCAATATCCACCTCTCAGCGACCCGGTTGCCTTCGAATCGCTCTGCCTCGAATTGTGGCGCGAGATCTGGGACAATTCGGGAGCCCAGAAGAATGGCCGCTCGGGGCAGGCGCAGGCCGGGGTGGATATTTTCGGCAGGTATCGCGGGCGCCAGATGGGAGTGCAGTGCAAGATGAAGAGCGGCCTGGTGCGCCCGAAGGTCTCGGTGCAGGAATTGGAGAATGAGGTCGCAAAGGCCCTCACCTTTCGACCGCCACTCCACACCTTCATCCTCGCGACGACCGGCTTCGCCGATACCAAGGTCCAGGAGCGGGCACGGACGCTCACTGCAGAGCACGCCCCGCTCCAGGTGGAGGTTTGGTCGTGGACGGAGATCTGGCACGCGCTATACCATCGCGAAGAGCTGCGGAAGCGGCTGCTACCCATCTACTGGCCGGGGACGCCAGATGAGCAGCGCATCTTCCCGACCCGCCTCCGCCACACCGCCGAGACCCTCTTCGGCCGCACGAAGAAGCTCAAAGCCCTCCACACCGCCTGGGACGATCCCAACTCTCGAGTCGTCACTATCGTCGCCTGGGGCGGCGTGGGCAAGACCTCCCTGCTGGCCACCTGGGCCGCTCAGATGGCAGAGCGAGGGTACGATGGAGGCGACTATTTCGATTGGTCGTTCTACAGCCAGGGAACCCGCGATGCCGGTGGAGCTTCGGCCGATGCCTTCTTCGTCGCGGCCCTCGAGTTCTTTGGCGACCCGGAAGTGGCACAGAGCCCGGCTTCACCGTGGGACAAGGGCGCACGCCTCGCCCACCTCGTGGCCGCGCGGCGCGCACTGCTGGTGCTCGATGGTTTAGAGCCGTTGCAACATCCCCCGGGGCCGCTCGACGGGGAGTTAAAAGATCCCGCCGTGGCGGCGTTGCTCAAGGGATTGGCGGCGCAGAATTCCGGGCTGTGCGTAGTGACCACGCGGGCGCGGGTGAAAGATCTGGAATCTTTCCGGAGTGGCACGGCGCCGGAGTGGAAGCTCGAACATCTTTCCACCGCCGCGGGGATGGGGTTGCTCGAGTCGCTCGGGGTGCACGGGGCAAAGGCCAGGCTGGTGCAATTGGTGGAGGAAGTCGAGGGGCATGCCCTCACCTTGAACCTGGTGGGGCGCTACCTCTCTCGGGCCCACAAGGGCGACGTGCGGCGGCTGGATCGGGTGCAGTTCCAGCGAGCCGACCGCACAGTTCAGGGCGGGCACGCCTTCCGGGCGATGGCGGCGTACGAGGCGTGGCTCGGGGAGGGGGGGGCGGAGGGAGTGCAGCAGTTGGCGGTGTTACGCCTGCTGGGGATGTTTGACCGGCCGGCGGCTGTGGAGTGCCTGGAGGCGCTGCGGCAAGAACCGGTGATCGTGGGGGCGACGGAGGAGTTGGTGGGGTTTGAGGAGGAGGATTGGAATCTTACCGTGAGTGCCTTGGAGGGGCTGGGCCTGGTGCTCTCGGGGGTGGACGGTTCTCTGGATGCGCATCCGCTGATTCGGGAGTATTTCGGCAAGGGTCTGCGGGAGGGCAATGTCGCGGGGTGGCGGGCTGCCCATGGGCGGTTGTTCGAGTTTCTTCAGAAGAGTACAGAGCACCAGCCCGACGGCCTTCAGGGGCTTCAGCCACTTTATCAGGCAGTAGTGCATGGGTGTCTGGCGGGCAGGGAGCAGGAGGCTTGCGTTGAGGTTTACCGCGACCGCATCCTCCGCGGTACAGGAGATGATGGCTTCTACAGCACGAGGAAGCTCGGTGCCATCGGTGCCGACCTGGGAGCCGTCGCCTGCTTCTTCGTGCAGCCGTGGCGCCGCATCTCGCCGGCACTCACGGAAACGGACCAGGCCTGGCTGCTGAACCAAGCCGCCTTCCGGCTTCGCGCCTTGGGTCGGCTGACGGAGGCCATCGAGCCGATGCGGGCTGCGCTGCAAATGGATATCGCGCAAGAGAGCTGGAAAGAAGCCGCCGTTGGCGCCAGCAGCCTGAGCGAGTTGGAGCTGACGTTGGGCGACCTCGACGGCGCGGTGCGCGAGGCCGAGCAGTCGGTGGTCTTCGCCGATCGCAGCGGTGATGCGGTTCAGCGGATGGGCAATCGCACCACCCTGGCCGACACCCTGCACCAGATGGACCGGCGGGACGAGGCCCTGACGTGCTTTCGCGAGGCCGAGGAGATCCAGGCCGAACGGCAGCCCAACCACCCGCTGCTTCACTCGCTACCAGGCTTTCGGTATTGCGATCTGCTGCTCGCCGAGACGGAGCGCGCCGCATGGCAGACAGGGGGTGAGGCCGTGGTGGCAGACGGGGAAAAGAGCCGGCAGGATGCCGATGCTCCCAGAGGCTGCCGGGAGGTGGAGAAGCGAGCAGCGCAGACGCTTCCGATTGCCGAACGCAGAAACTGGATTGTCATTATCGCCCTCGACCACCTCACCCTGGGCCGCGCGGGGCTCTACCGGGCTATTCTGGAGCGGCTCGACCTGTCGGGTCCGAAAATCGAAATCGAACAGGCCGTGGACGGTCTTCGTAGAGCAGGTGATCTGCCCAGGCTTCCTTGGGGGCTGCTTACCCGCGCTTGGCTGCGCGCTTTGACCAACGACACCAACGGTGCCCGCGCGGACCTCGACGAAGCTTGGGAAATCGCCGAGCGGGGGCCGATGCCGTTGTTTCAGGCGGAGGTGCTGCTATATCGGGCGCGGCTCTTCCGAGATCGGGAGGCGTTGGTGAGGGCGCGGGGGGTGATCGAGAAGGTCGGATATGAGAGGCGGGTTCGGGAGTTGGAGGATGCGGAGGTGGTGATGGAGCATTGTGAGGGGTGATCGTCTCTCAGACCTGGTAGGGGGCCGTCAGTGCGGAGGTCGCCGAAGTTGCCCTCGAGAGGGCTGTGGAAGGTTTCTTGGTCGAGATGGACGATATCGACCTTTCTTGCGGAGCGGCGCTGCCGCTGATCCAGATTACGGAACCGACGACGGTCTCAGAGCTGCTCGATCTGTGGCCGGCGATGGAACCGGAAGACGGCTGGTCGCTCGCGAACCGTAGGCTACGATCTTCGACTGATTCAAGACTACCTAGGGCATTTTGATACAAGCAGCTAAAGAGGTTCAGGATCATGCAGTCTCTCGACACACTCTACTACCCCTTCTCCCGCTGCGTTTCCACCACCTCGCTGAAGCACCTACTTCTCATCTATGAGTCGATCTCGTTTCTCGATCCG
The DNA here is from genome assembly GCA_029263355.1 of Acidobacteriota bacterium. Lineage (GTDB taxonomy): Bacteria > Acidobacteriota > Thermoanaerobaculia > Multivoradales > J023 > JAAELT01. The sequence goes on from JAJCXQ010000903.1 coordinate 12,735, forward strand.
ATCGACGACGAAAGCTGGCGGGCGCGCGTTTTCGAGCGTATGGAGCCGAAGGATCAATTTGCGCGGTACCGCGAGGTCGCAGACGCCCTACCTGATCTTCTAGCGGAGAAGGTAGTCGCTCGCATAGAGCCAAGTAAGCTGCTTGCTCTGAAATCAAACCTCGCGACCGCCTCCGCGCTTAGCGACCTGCTTGACCCGTCATGGCAGGCCGTTGCGCGGCACCCTTCTCGGTTCGGCCTTCCAGCGCAACTAGACGCTGCGAACTCGCGGCCAACATGGCAGGTTTTTTCTCGAAAACTACCTATTGGATTCGCCGAGGCCCTCAGGTCAGAGCATTCGCTTTCGCACCATCTGATCACCGACCGAGGGCCAAGGACTGCGTGGGACCTGACCTATGAAGCCGGAAGCGCCGCCGCCATGGCGGTACACCTTGCGGCATGCGATGAACTCAACCTAACGCCAGTAACCGACAGCGAGCTTCATCATCGTTTGCTCCTTCTTAAGCTGACACGGTCTGAGGACCGCGAAAAGGACTCCGCCATCGCCTCTGCAGAGGAGGCTGCAGCACTCCTAGCACGGAGGATCTCGATGAATCTAGCCGCGGAGTTTCTACCTCCGGAGGCAGTAGACAGACTTTCCTTCTCAGATGTCATGCGGTTTCGAGAGGAATCTAAAGACCTCCGGAAGCAGTTCTTTCTCGAGGTTTGTCAACGAGTCGGAGCCGAGGGGCCAGCGCCGACGGTCTCGTCGTTGGAGAAGGCCGCCGCTCGGGTCACAGTCGCCCTCAAGAACGAGGAGAAGGAATACCATGCGGAGCTCACATCGATTCGCGATCGTCTCTGGCCGACACTTGCGGCATCAATAAACAAGGCCATGCCGTCCGGAGGCATGGCTGCCGTCGCGGCTTCGGTGATCGGCGGTCCGGGACACGCTTTGGCCGCTTCTGTGATCGCGGCCGGGCTCTCACTTCTTAAGGGAACTCTCGATCTGCGTGCAGAGAAAAATCGAATCGCGAACGGAGCAGCTTCTGGAGTTGCATACCTCTCGACGCTGAGGCGAGTTCGACCAACCTAGCTTGTCCTAGTTGGCCCCAAATGACAGTTTCCTTATCACCGGTCAATATAAGCTCCACCGACAAGATCCGGCAGCCAGCGATACTTGAGGAAGCCGGCGGCTCCACGAGCAAGGCAATCTCCCGAATGTGATCCCTGTATGGACCAGTGCTGCTACCCGTCGGGAGCGCTGGAGAGTCCACAAGGGCAGCTGCCATAGGCCGAACGTCGAACGTGCCGTGGCCAACCCCGACGCGGTCGTCATACCTCGCTGACGGGCCGCCCTCTATCAGAATGTGGTTCGGCGGGTGGACGGGCGCCACATTAGCCGACAGTTCGCAAACCGATAGATTTCCGCCTAAGTGTTGGCGACGGTTGCCGACTGTGGTCTAGGCCGGGGCACGGTGGCAGAGTGCTGCCCCCTGAGTGCCCCTTGACACCCCGAAGCCGCGACATGGTAAGCTACTCCCATCATGGGCACGACGGGAGTAAACAACGACCTTTCAAGCACTTACAGAGCGTGCGACTGGAGAGATCGGCGAAATTTCCGGGCTCTAGGAACCCGTGATCCTCTCCTTTCCAAGGTCGTGTTCTGCGTCTGGTATCATTCCGGGGGCGACCGTCTCCAGTCACTCGGACGGTTGGTTCACGAAAGGACGAATCGGCAGGCTCCGCGCCGGGCCATCGCCGCACGAAGCCAGATGCGAATCAGAGCTACGGCAGGGAGGGGCCGGGATCTCGTGAACCGGATCTGCAGATGGTGTGCCGTCGTGTATAGAGGGGAGATCGGGAAAGCCGGAGGTTCGAAGGAGTTATATTTAAAAACGTAGATGGATGCTTCGTAGGTTGTTATTGGCAGGCATCTATATGCTTCTGTAGATCGGGAGCTAGATCTACTGGAAAGTCGGGGTAGAGGACTATGTTCTCCAACCCTAGCGAAAGATCTGTGAGCAAATATCCATCAGCTACGAGCGGCGCCAACCTCAACGCTGACATTTGGGATGAGGGAGAGCTGTGGTTTGCCAGCCAGCTGCCGAGAGGTTGGGATTGGCAACCTCCCCGTCGAGACCTCGGAAAAGACGGACTAGTTGTTGTCCGCGACGACTCTGAACTCCACAATTTGGAGTTTGCTATTCAGGTTTCGCACCTACATTGGCACAGAGCGGGCCTGCTCGAGAACGAGAGAGACCGCGAGGGTGTTCGCCAGTGCCTGACCCGCGGCAGTGAGCCGCAGTCGCACCACCCGCCGATCGTCGGGGTCCGGCATTTTGCCCAGGAGACCGTCGCGGTCGAGGACCCATGAGCCTTGCTCCAGCTCTCAAAGAAGACTACACTTTCTCTGGGCCGTGGACGGCGCCAACCAACCACTTTGGCCGGAGTCAGCCCAGTTCGACGATACCTAGAATCACACCAGCAACGAATCGGGTCGCTGGTTCATTGGAGAATGCAAGGCTGACCTCTTCCTATCTCTAACATAACCCGGAGGGCGTAAGGCGCATCTAATGAGTCTAACACCTCCAATAACAACACTGCTACATTCTACCACTAAGGGGGACCGATGATCAGAAGACTTTCTCGCACTATTTGCACGCCGACTATCCTGCGTCTTGGAAGCATCATCTTAGGTGCCATCTTCTTGTTTGGTTGCGATCAAGAGACCGAGTCACAGTCGAGCAACAAGCAACCAGAGCTCCAGAAAGTCGTCCTAGCTGAAGGAATGCAGCCCATCGCTGGCCCAGTCTACGTCGCACAAGAGAAGGGAATCTGGAAGAGACTCGGCCTTGAAGTTGAAACAGTGCCTTTTACTTCCGGGCGCCTCTGTCTAGACGCTGTGCTTGCTGGAAGGTCGGACGTCGGAACTGTAGCCGAAACACCGATTATGCACGCAGGATTTAACAAGTCACCGATATACGTCCTGTCTGTCATGCACGAGTCTGACAAAAACACAAGCGTCCTCGCGAGACGGGACCACAGCGTTACGCAGCCCAGTGATCTCAAACAGCGCAAGGTCGGTGTTTCTGTGGGCACCAACGGAGAGTTCTTTATGGAGAGCTTCCTGAAGGCACACGGGCTGAATCCAGACCAGATAACGGCTGTTAACATTCGACCCGAAGATATGGCGTCCTCGCTTATTCGCGGTGACATTGATGCTATCTTCACATGGCAGCCACATATCCAAAACGCCCTTGATCAACTTGGACCGAAGGCTATTGCCTTCTCGGGTGAAGGGATCTACACAGAAACTTACAGCATAGTAGCTTCAAAGCAATTCGCAGAAGAAAGGCCAGACGCCGCAAAGTTGTTCTTGAGGGGTCTCGAAGAAGCCATCGCCTATATGCGTTTGAACGAAACAGATGCAGTCAAGATAGTCTCTGAGAGAACAGGGATGACGGCTGACCTCTTGAGCCAGCTGTGGCCAAATTATCGCTTCGGTCTCAGCTTGAATAGCAGTCTCATGGTCCTCCTTCGAGAACAAGCTGAATGGTCGCAGGCCACTGGACTGGTAAAGGCAAGTTCGCCCATTCCGGACTACAGGTCGATGCTCTTCCCAGAGCCATTGAGATCTGTCAGGGAAGACGCAGTAGGCATCGAGTGATCAACCGCGCGACACAACAGCCCAGGCATCCTTGAACAAATCAAGGGAAAGAATGGTCAAACTTCGACAGAGCGTGTTGCCCTTAGCGCTAGTCGCCGTATTGTGGGAGGTGCTTGCTCATGCAGGCTTGCTAAACATGAGCTTCCTTCCTCCTCCTACGAAGATTACACTCGCTCTATTAGAGATGGGGGCCAGTGGAGAGTTGTCCACGGATCTAATAATGAGCGTGACCAGGGCACTGGGAGGATTCCTGGCGGGAACTGTGGTAGGGGTTCTTCTCGGAATAGGAACCGCTCGGACATCTCTTGGGCGCTACTTTTTGCTACCTGTCTTACAGTCACTGAGGTCCATCCCCTCGATCGCAATTCTACCCTTCGCTATTCTCCTTCTAGGCCTCAACGAAGTCTCGAAATATTTTCTAGTCTTCTGGGGTGTATTCTTCCCGGTCTGGGTCAACTCTCACATTGGTATCGCAGGCGTTGACACGCAGTATATTTGGGCTGCAAGAAGCCTGGGAGTACAAGGCTGGAGGCTGCTGTGGGAAGTAGTACTTCCAGCGGCAGTTCCCCTCATCGTAGCTGGAATGCGTGTTGGAATCGGACTCGCTTTCCTCAACTTAGTTGCCGCTGAAATGTCAGGCGCCTCTGCTGGGCTTGGCTACCGTGTCTCAGCCTCTCATTTAGTATTCCGGCCAGACAAGATGCTTGCAGCGTTGGCGGCACTCAGTCTCCTTGGAATGGCAGCGGATGCCGCTTTTGGGCTACTAGTGAAACGGATCCTACCTTGGTCGGTCGATCGTTCCTAGCTGAGAAAGCGAAAGTAGGTAACTAGCTTGGCTGACCAAATCCACAGGGTTGCTCCCGGCCATATCAGCGTCAGCAACATGAGCATACGGTTCGGAGGTATAGAAGGATTAACGGCCTGCACTCGAGTAGAATTCGAAGTCAAACCCGGAGAATTCGTCGTAGTGCTCGGGCCATCTGGTTGCGGAAAGTCGTCTATACTATACGCGGTTGCCGGATTCATAAGACCGACAGAAGGCCTGGTTCTCATAGATGGAACGGAAGTAATAGAACCTAGTGCCGACTGCGGAGTAATGTTCCAATCTCACAAACTTTTCCCCTGGAAGACAGTCGAGGAAAATATCGCTATAGGTCCTCGTATGAGAGGCAGCTCGAATATCGAGGCTCGCAGAATCTCCCGCGCTCTGATACATCGCGTTGGCCTAAAAGGGTTCGAGCTTGCGCATATTTCAGAGCTTTCCGGAGGTATGACACAACGTGTAAACCTCGCAAGGACGCTTGCTGCCGACCCAAAAGTCATACTGCTTGATGAGCCATTTGCCTCACTCGACTCCCAAACTAGAATAGATATGCAAGAACTGTTGCTCTCTATCTGGGAGAATTCCAGAAAGACCGTGCTGTTGGTAACTCATGATATCGACGAGGCTCTTCTCTTGGCAGACCGAATTCTGTTGCTAAGTTCTCGCCCAGGATCGGTAGTCGGCCGATTTCTCGTTCCATATGCTAGACCAAGGTCTACAAGCCTTCTCTCAAGTGGGCAAGTATTGGAACTCAAATCAAAGCTTTTCACCCTTCTGCGAAGCGAGCAACGAAAAACAACTGAGAACCGGCGGTGAGGGAAACTAGAGGAGGCATGACTACTGGCAAGACATCAAGGAGGGTAGTCGTACTCTCTTCAGATAAGATGCCTCTGCTTAACCAAGCAGTGAAGCGAATCGCCACTACGGCATACACCGACTGTTCGACAGGCCTAGTTTTTGCGAATTCTAGTAGTGGCCTAGGTGAACTCCATGACGAACTTTCCGTGTTTCCGAGGCCAATATTGTTCGCCAATCTCTTTGGAGTGCCTCTCAATGTTCTGATGACGTACCGTGAGGTTTTACCTACTCGGCCGCTGTCAGTCTTTCTCTATGGACCCGACTCGCGGGCAGCTGGAGCCAGTGAGCTAATAGTAAACTGGCCTACGGATGGGGTATTTTCAAGCGAGGCCTCTATCCTTGAGTTATTCGAACTTTCTAAGTTCTAGACTAGACCAGTCTCGATTTCGACACACAACTAACTATGATAGGGAGAGACGCGATGTTCCTCTCTGAAACGTGCCATGATATTGCCACGCAACTCTTCAGGATTCTGCATACCAAAATCAGAGACGATGGAGAGGAAATCTCAGCGCAGGAGCGATTCTCCCAGATTGAAAGAGCGCTGGAAGAAAATCTAGAGACACACTCTGATCTTCTTGCAACAGAAGGTCAGCTCGCCTTCTTCGAGCACATGAAGGAAGTTCTGAGTGCATCATTTTCTGACGAAATGGAGCCGCAAGTATCTAGACAAGTCGACAATTTGATCATCCAAATCAAAGCAGTAGATTTCTCGTTTCCCAAAGAGCCACGTCCGAATACTAGTCCCAATCCAGCTGTCTGGACGAATAAGACAGCGACCAGTCCTGCGAGGTCAATCCCGGTCACGGTGCTGATCGTCGATGACTTGTTTCAGGAAGCAACCGAGCTGGAGCAGTACATAGAACGGGCTAGGCTTCAGGAACCGGATCTCTTTCAATTACATATCGAGCTATTTTGCCCGAATTTGGATGCGGAGAATCGACCGACAGAGGACGGCGAAGCGTTTCTAGAGCGTTTCAAGAAAGATCTACTTTCGGTCCGCTGGCCCACTCTAACGATAGCGATCATTGATCATGACTTGTCTCGGCTGACGGAGAGCGCAGATTCGGGGAATCTCAAAGGTTCGCAATTTGCCACTGTCCTTAGAAGGTATATGCCGTGCGTTGATCTAGTATTGATTACCGGCCATGATCTTCTTCAGGCCCTAGAAGAGGCAAACGGGCTCTACGACGAGGTCTTCTCGCGGGCAACGATGGATAAGGCTGTCCAGTGGGATGAGCTAGTAACTTTCATCGCCTATAGGCTTCGATCTAGATATCGGACTCCGTTCTGGGATTCGTTGTTGGAATTTTCCCGCAAGCCAGTTGAGACCTTTCACGCAATGGCCCTTAGTCATGGTCATTCCGTGAAAAAAACCAGTGTCCTTGACGACTGGTCAGAATTCTATGGCAAGAACTATTTCCTCGCAGAAACTTCCGCGACCATCGGTGAGCTGGACTCTCTCCTGCATCCCGTCGGTTCAATTCAGGAGGCACAAGTCCTCGCCGCGGAAACGTTCGGATCCAAGAAGACGCTTTTCGTGACTAATGGGACGAGTACAGCTAATAAGATTGTCCTTCAAGCGGTAGTACGCCCAGGAGACTTAGTTCTCATGGATCGAAACGCTCACATCTCTCACCACTACGGCACGGCTCTTCTGAAGACCTGCCCTTACTACCTCGAACCCTTTGTGCTTACAGATACAGGTATCTCAGGCGGTGTTCCTCTAGCGCGAATCCGTGCCGCGTTTCTGGATATTGCTGAGCAAGGCCTCGATTTTCCGAAAGCTCTTATGATTACGAACACCACGTTTGACGGTATTGTCGTGGACCCTGTGAAAATAATAACTGGTGTGCATGATGTCTTGGCTGAGATTCTTGATCCCGCGACTTCTGGCACTCCTGGCTACGAGCAAGTAACGAAGATATTCAGAGATATGGTCTTCTTTTTCGACGAAGCTTGGTTTGCCTATGGAAGATTCCATCCTAAGTTTGCGCCCTATACTGCGATGCAAGCAGCTCACCTTCTCTGTTGTGAGGGGGATGAAGATAGCTGTAAGGACTTCTACCGCAAGAACCTTCGAGTCTACTCTACTCAGTCAACTCATAAGACTCTTTCGGCTTTCCGCCAAGCATCAATGATACATATCTGGGATCCATTTCTCATAGATGGTAGCGACTTGGCTGAATCACTCGAGCGATCTTTCCTGTCACATACTAGCACTTCTCCCCACTCTGGAATAATTGCTTCTTTGGATATCGCTCGTCGGCAAGTTGCGCTAGAGGGAACCTCGCTGATTGAGCAGGCGATCCAGCTCGCCGAAGTCTTTCGGCGTGACGCAAACGCAGGTCGAGAATCTGGCTGGCGAGCAACGTTTCAAGTGCTAGGACCTGAAGATCTAATCCCCAAGGAGTTCAAAGATGAATTTTTTATTGATCCAATGAAAATCAACATCCGGATCAGCGCCGGATATTCTGGACAAGAGCTGAAGACCACCCTGCTCAGGGATTTTGGCCTCCAGGTTAACAAACATACAGACAACACCGTGTTGATGATGGTGACTCTCGGGGCTACGCGATCCTCCATCGCACGAATGAAAAATGCTTTGATGAAGCTAGCGGAGCGGAAGAATGGACAGGAGATCCTAGCCCCGCATCAAACAGTCGCACTACCGGTCTTTTCTGGATTCTGGGAAGGCAGCTCTCAGGGAAGAAACCC
>JAJCXQ010000904.1 GCA_029263355.1 Acidobacteriota bacterium
GCTCAGCCGCGGTACAAAGTCGACCGATTGATAGGTGTGGGGAAAAATCACATAGTCCGGCGTCTCGGCGGCGATCGCTGACGACAAGGCGCCGACAAAAGCCCCAGGTGTGTAGTTGGCAAGGGTGGGAGAGGCCGCAACTTTGACCGCCGCCAGTTCGTAGCCCGCAACCTCCGCGGCCAGGCCGTCGTCACCCGCGACCAGGACCGCCGAGGCAGACCCACCCACCGTCGCCGCCAGTTGCTGGCCGGCGGCGATCGCTTCCCGCGACATCCGATGTAGCTTACCGTCGCGCTGCTGCATGACGATCCAAATCGATTTCGACATCACAGCACCCTCGCTTCGTTGCGTAGTTTCTCGATCAGAGCCTTCGCCGCCGTCGCCGGATCACCCTCGAAGATCTGCGCTCCGCCGCTACTCTCGGGAAACGCGACGTCGACGATTTCGAGTCGCGAGCCAGCCATCCCAACCTCCTCGGCCGCCAGGCCGAGATCGCCGGGGGTCGGCCGATCCACCGGCTTACGTTTGGCCTGCATGATGCCCTTGAGCGAAGCATAACGCGGATGGTTCATGCCGGCCTGAACTTCGATCACCGCCGGCAGCTGCAGGCGGAAGAGCTCGTTCATCCCACTCTCCATCTCTCGTGTCACCTTGGCGCTGGCGCCACCCTCTTCAACCTCGAGCCCCATCACCAGCCAGGCGTGGGGCACGCCCAGCATCCCCGCCAGTACCGAGCCGGTCGAACCATAACCGGCATCGTCAGACTGGGCGCCGGTCAGCACGAGATCGAATTCCTCGCTGCGGATCGCGGCCGCCAAGGCATGCGCCGTGGCATGGGCGTCACCACCGTGGAACACCGGATCTGCAAGATGGACGGCACGCTTGGCGCCCAACGCCAGCGCCTTACGCAGGGCGTCCTGAACCCGATCTGGGCCAAGACTGAAGACCACCACCTCGCCGCCGTGAGCCTCGGTCAGAGTCAGAGCCTCTTCAAGTGCATATTGATCACTTTCATTGATCACGAACTTCATTTCGTCTTCGTCGATCCACTTGCCGTCGGCGGCGACCTGAAGCCGCTCTTCAGCATCTGGAACTTGTTTGATGCATACTGCGATTCGCATCGAAATCTCTCCTTCGGCCTTACCAGCTCAGCCCGTCTTGCCGGTTCGAGCCTGCTCTGCAAACTCGACCTGTCTCGCCAGCTCGGTCTATTGTCATTGTGTTGGGTTCGTCGCTATGAAAGCGGTCCGGCAGCGGACCACTGAGCACCATGAGACTATCATGCACACTTTACCGGAGCCATCTCAACCGTTGGGGAAACACTGCTCTGATCGGCTCATAAACTCTTGCAGAACCACCCTTTAGATAAGATGGATCAGTAGACTCCGCGCCCTTCTCATGCTAACTTTCCGCCACGGCTCTCGATTCGGATGCAACGACGAGACGTCCGCCCGCCAAGTCTTTCGAAACCCAACTCCGTAGCTTGCCAGTATGTATGTGACGACTACGCTATGTATGTGACGACCACACTATGTATGTGACGACCACACTGTCATCTTTCACGATTGTGGCTCAGGTCCGCACGACTCCGACCATCCTCGACATGTTCCGCGAAGCCGGTCCAATGGCGTGGACCGTGTTCGCTGTCCTCGCCTTCATGTCGATCGGCTCGTGGGCGATCATGATTTCGAAGATCTTTCAGTATCGCCGAGCGGATGCTGAAGGCGAAGAATTCCTCGAGATCTTTCGTCGCTCCAAGCGCTTCAGCGAAGTCAATGCCGCCGCTGGCCGGTTGACCGCTACACCGATGGTGGGACTGTTCCAGGCCGGCTACGCCGAGATCGATGCTCAGGTGAAAGCGGCCCAGGAAGCGTCCCAGCAATCCAACGCCCCCGCCTCTTCATTCCGAGTCAAGTCCCTGGAAGGGGTCGAACGAAGCCTGCGACGCGCCATCGCTGTTGAGCAGGGAGTGCTCAATCGTGGTTCCTCGTTCCTGGCCACAACGGCATCCGCATCGCCGTTCATCGGCCTTTTCGGCACGGTCTGGGGCATCATGGTGGCATTCAACGAAATTGGCGCCACCGGCTCGACGTCGATCACCGCTGTCGCCCCCGGTATCGCCGAGGCGCTGATCAACACCGCCGCGGGTTTGGTAGCGGCGATCCCGGCGCTGGTGGGGTTCAATCATTTTGCCGCCAGACTGCGTGATCTACGCAGCCAAATGCAGGACTTCGTGCTGGAATTCATCAACCTCACCGAACGCAACTTCACCTGAGGAGCCTCGGTTATGGGCGCCCACCTGCAAGGCGAAACTGACGAAGGCGCGATGGCCGACATCAACGTCACGCCGCTGGTCGACGTGATGCTGGTGCTCCTGATCATCTTCATGATCACGGCACCGATGTTGCACCAGGGAGTCGAGGTGACCTTGCCGGAAACGGTGGCTGCCGACCAAATCCCGATGCGGGTCGATGATCCGCTGGTGTTGTCGGTGCAAACCAACGGCATGGTCTACATCCGAGACGAGCCGGTGCACCCAACCAAGCTGCTCGACCGCCTCGGCGCGATCCTCGACCAGCGCGACGACAAACAGGTGTTTATCAAAGGCGATCGAAATATCACCTACGGCCAGTTCATCGAGATCGTCGGTCTGCTCAACGAAGGAGGCATTCGACACCTCGGCCTGGTAGCCGAGCAGCTCACACCCAAGTCCTGACGAATGCCCATCAACGTCGACCAACTCCTCAGCAAACGAGCCAAGCGCCTGCAAACGCGGGAGCAGTCTCAGTGCCTCCTGTACTCCGTGTTGTTTCACAGCACGTTGATCGCTGTGGTGTGGTTCGTGCCGAAACTATTCGCCAAGCCGCCGGAGAGGATCGAATTCATCTCGATCGTCGTGGTACCTCCCCAGGCGCTGGGCCAAGAACAGCCGCCACCACCTCCTCCGCCACCACCGCCCAAGATCGAAGAACCGAAACCCGAGCCGCCACCGCCCGAGCCACCGCCACCGGAACCAGAACCGGTGCCCAAAGACGTTCCAGTCTTGGTGGAGAAAAAAAAGAAGGTGGAGAAAAAAACTCCTCCACCGCCGCCCAAACGCCAATCGCCGCCACCCAAGATCCAACCGCCACCCAAGCGCGTCGGTTCGCCGTTCGGTAAATCTCTCGGCGCTTCCACCAACAACGCGACCTTGGGGGTCGAAGATCCGAATTTCACCTACGGTTACTACCTCGACCGGGTGGTCGCGGTGATCAGTTCAAATTGGGTTCGGCCACCCCTGGGTAACCTCCAAACCAAGCTACATTTCCGCATCCGACGAGACGGTTCGATTTCCGATCTGCGACTCATCCAGTCCTCGACTGATCCCGACTTCGACGACGCTGCACTGCGCGCAGTGCAGTCGTCGTCGCCTTTGCCGCCGCTGCCCAAGGGCTACAAAAAGGACGATCTTGGAATCAACTTGATCGTCAAGTGACACGCGATGAACCAGCGATGAACCAAGTGAGACGCAATGAAATACGAGAGGTTCCGATGAAGAATTCGTTTCCCCAATCCAGGTACTGTGTCGCGGCAGTTCTACTCATCCTGACCGGGGCCTCAGCAGCCGTAGGGCAGAACTCCGCCGAGTCACCCCAACTCGGCGGAGGTGTCGACCCGACCTTGACGATCGACGGCGTGGGGCGAGCGCAGATCCGCATCGCATTCCCTGCCGCTGACGTCGACAGCTCATTGACCGGCGAGTACCTGGAAGCCGCTCGTGAGGTCGAACAAACTCTACGTGACGATCTCGAACAGACGATCGTTTTCAACACTCAGGGCCCCACCGAGCTCGCAGTGCTGTCTTTGACTGGCGATCGCTCTCAGGATTTTGAGCAGTACCGATCGCTCGGCAACGAAGTCGTGCTGCTCGCCACGATCAAGCCGGAGGGGGACAAGTTGGTGCTCGATGGTTGGGTCTACGACCTGCCGAGCAAACAATCGATTCTTGGCAAACGCTTCCGGGGCACGTTGGCGCAGACTCGACTCATCGCACACTACCTGGCAGACGCCATGCACTTCCAATTCACTGGCCGCCCAAGCTTGACGCTGACCACCATCGCTTTCCAGTCCGACCGTGACGGCTTCCAAGAGCTCTATCTGATGGACTATGACGGTCGCAATCAACGACGGATCAGTGGCCACAAATCCACCAGCGGATACAGCGATTGGAGCCCAGCGGGCGACGCAATTGCCTACATGTCTTATTTCAACGGCCCGCCCGGCATCTATTACGTCGAGTTGGAGACTGGCAAGAAGCTGCCGATTTACGGTGAAGGTGTTCTCAACATCTCACCGTCCTTCTCACCCGACGGTCGCAGTATCGCCTTTGCCCACAGCAGTCAATCCAACGTCGATGTCTACCGCTGCGATCGGACCTGCACCCAGCCGCTTCGCTTGACCACGTCCCGAGCGATCGACACCAATCCCTCATGGAGCCCAGACGGTCAACAGATCGCTTTCACCTCCAGCCGCTCCGGTCGCCCCAACATCTACGTCATGTCCCTCGACGGCTCCAACGTCCGCCGGATCTCTTTCGAGGGTAACTACAACGACGGTGCAAGCTGGCAACCCAACGGCACCAACATCGCCTATTCCAGCCGCGAAGGGAACAAGTTTCGGATCGCCGTCACCAACCTCGTCGACCTCAAGACCAAGATCCTCACCCGGGGTCCCGACAGTTACGAAGAGGCCAGCTATTCGCCGGACGGCTTACGTCTCCTCTTCACGCTCCGACGAGGCAAAGAGTCCCAGGTTTATGTCATGAACGCCGACGATGGCAGCGACTGGCGACAGCTAACCCACCAAGGTAACAGTTCAGCTGCCGATTGGTCTAACTTCAAGCAAAAATGATGCTGGCCACGCCAACGAGCTATTGCCGCCTAGTGCTCCTTCTGCTACATTGTTGCCCAGTACCCACAAACACATCGCGCCACACGCGTCAATATGGAGGCTGTTGAGGAATGAACATGGATCGGAAGTGGATTGCCCTGGCCGCGCTAATGGCCTTGCTGCTCGTCACCGCCTGCAAGAAGCCGGAACCCGTGGTGACCCCCCCGCCGCCTCCAATAACAGAGACAGCACCGCCCACGGACGTCAAGCCGGAAACTACTCCTGCCGATCTCGTGGACGCTACCGAACAGAAGCCCCCACAGAGCCTTCAAGAGATTCAAGCAGAAGCAGAAGCTGCCGGTCTGCTGGGCGATGTCTTCTTTGACTTTGACCAGTCGGATCTTCGGTCCGACGCTCGCGAACGGTTGGATAAGAACGCGCGTTTCATGCAGAGCGAAAACGGCAAAAACCTGACCTTCACCGTCGAAGGTCACTGCGATGAGCGCGGTACCAACGAATACAACATCGCTCTCGGTCAGAACCGCAGTGCGACGGCTGTCGACTATCTCATTTCTCTCGGCATATCTCGCTCCCGCCTCAGGACGATCAGCTATGGCGAAGAGCGGCCGTTCTGCACCGAGAGCAACGAGGCTTGCTGGCAGAAGAATCGCCGCGCACGGTTCGTGATCAGCGGCGGCAACTAAACTGCGTTTCTTCCAGACCTGCGATCGAGAAAGTCGGCGACGCTGATGCGACGGATCGCCATGGTCAGGACACTACAGAGAGTCGGAGCTGCCTGGGTGGCAGCCTCGGCTCTCGCTTGCGTTTCTTCGAGCGAAATCGTCGACATCAAAACGCAATTGCAGGACATCCAACTACAAGTCCTGCAACTTCAAAAGCAAGGCCCCAGCAAGGGTGAGGTCGCCGACCTCCAACGTGCCATAACTGAAGAGATCCAGACTCTGGTCCGGGCTGAAGCCCGCACCCAAGCCGACATCCTCGAGTTGGCGAGCCGGATCGAGCAATTCGAGGGCAAGCTGGATGAGACCAACTTCCGACTCACTCAGCTAACACAGCAAATCGCGGCTACGAATCAAGATCTGCTGGCACTGCGAAACGCCGCCGAGCAGGAGCAGCAACGCACTGCAGCTCTACCGGTGGTGGTGAACCCCACTGAGCCCCAAGCGCTCTATGACACCGCTTACAACGACTACCTGCAAGGCAACTTCGATCTCGCAATTCTCAGCTTCCACCAATACGCAGAGACCTATCGCGGCACGGAACTTGCCGACAACGCGACGTATTGGATTGGCGAGTGCTACTATCGGCAAGGCAAGTTTCAAAAAGCCATTGAGCAATTCGATCAAGTTCTGACGCGATTCGATAACAGCGACCGAACTCCGAGCGCTCTATTGAAGAAGGGCTACGCCTACTTCGAGCTCGGGCAACGGGCTCAAGGCGTGGTTCATCTCCAGAACGTAATCCGCGACTACGCCAGCACCGACGAAGCTCACCTCGCCAGCCAGCGCCTGCAAGAGATGGGTCTCGAAACGCCGGCAAACGGCGATTGACGGTCGCAAGAGCCGCCTCTATAATGCGCTTTCGGCCAT
>JAJCXQ010000905.1 GCA_029263355.1 Acidobacteriota bacterium
CAACTGCTGAGGCTGCCACCTGCTGGGAGCGCCGGCGTCCCGCCGGCTGGGCTCGGCGAAGCGCAGAAGACTCGATAAGCCTGAAGATCTGTTTGTTCGAGGCTGGATCTCGAACTTGCCGAAGCGGCTGGCACCTCGCGGAGGATGCCCAACCGGTGTGGCTCGAGACGTCCGATCATTGGATGATCGCGCATTTGAACAAAACATAGGGGTGCGATCGTCCGATGATTCGCCGTCTCGTTCGCGACCAGACGTCCAATCATCGGCTGATCGCGGCTCTGATCTCTCTCAGGAGGCTCAATCACCGGCTGATCGCGCATTTGTCGGTCGACAAGTCGGCGATCATCGGCTGAACGTGCCTCTTTTCTCCGAAAAATCTGCTGATCATCGGCTGAGCGTGTCTCTTTTCCTGGGCAGATTTGGCGATCATTGGCTGAAATAGGCGGCCTGTCGCTGTCAGGAGGGCCATCGTCCGTCGGCCCCGGCGGGCGGACCGAGGTGCCAGCGATCTAGGCCGACGGGCGATTTGCCGAAAAAACGACAGAAAAGCAGGCGGTCAATCGTCGCGGCACTCGCCGCCAGCAGGCGTCTCCGCACCTCCTCATCAAGCTGGAGGTGGCCATGCCGTTCCATCGCTTCCACGAAGCTCGGCAACGCCGCCTTCAGGCGCTTTCCACAGATCCGATCGGCGGTCTCCCACACGACGATCAGCGCGGCTCGCACAGCCTCGTCGTAAATCCGCCGACCTACCCGTTCCGGGTCTCGTTCAGGCTCAACCTGATTCAGAAGCCGTAGGGCGTGCTTGCGATGGTAGCCTGTCACAGCGACGAACTCGTCGAGTATCCGGCTCTTCGCGACCCGGCCCTTGCCAGCGTAGCGTTCTCTGACTGCTCTCAAGAGCTCCTTGCGTGTGGCCATGCTGATGCGTCTCCCCATACGTGCCTCCCAGCGTCCATTCGCTGGGTAGCATTCTCATGAGGCAACGACTCCACTGCGAGTAGCAGAAACGCTGAGGCAACGCGGTGCTGGCATCTTTCCCCCGAGGAGCTTTCTACCAGGTACCTGATTTCTGGAGGAACAGCAGATGCCCGCAAGCGGTAGGCGAAGGCGTCGTCGAGTTCGACTACTGGGCCGACATGGGGCACCTCATTCATGGGCTCGATGCATCGGTCGACCAAAAGATCATTGCCGAAGAATTGTCCTCGGAGGTCGTGTCTCTATCCCAAGCAGATCTGCTGATCATTGGCTGATCTAGGCGGCCTGTCGCTGTCAGGAGGGCCATCATCCGTCGTCCGATGGAACTTTGCAAAACAAGTGTGCAACCGCAGAAAGCACCCTGCTACCGTTCCAGCGCGCAGGTGCGGAAGCCGGCCCAGACGTCGCGACGATCGGGGGTGTAGAAGTTGCGCCAAGTGTTGCGCAGCATGTGGAAACGGGTCGCCCAGCAGCCACCGCGCAGCACTTGGTGATTACCGAACCAGGGCTCGGAGTAATCCTTGTAAGGGTCGGCCACGAAACCTAGATAGGGTCCAAAAGCGGTTGCGGTCCACTCCCAGACGTTGCCCATCATTTGCCGGACGCCGGCCGGGGTCTCGCCGACGGCAAGGCGGTCGACGGCGATCGGGCCACCGTAGCGACCATCGAGGTTGGCGCGGGTGGCGATGGGCTCGTTGCCCCAAGGGTAGTTTGTCTTGGCGGTGGACGCCGCCGCTAGCTCCCACTCGGCTTCGGTGGGCAAGCGACGTTTGGCCCAGCGGCAGTAAGCTTCGGCTTCGAAGGCGTTGACGTGGACCATCGGTAGACGATCAGCGATCGGTTGCCAGCAATCGTAGACTCTGCGTTCCCATCGATCGTGCCGGTCGCGTCGCCAGTAGGCTGGCCGCCGAATGTGCTGGGTTCGACACCAACGCCAGCCCTCGGGGCTCCACAGCTCGCGCCGATCATAGCCACCGTCGTTGACGAAGGTGCGGAACTGGCCCTGGGTGACGGCAGTACGGGCGATGGCGAACGCTGCGATCTCGACTTCGTGCGCCCATTTTTCGTTGTCGAAGGCGAACACTGCCTCAGGTGAGGCGCCGAGCAGGTAGACACCACCGGTGATTTCGACGTCATCGCCGGTGATGTCGACGAGGTCGCTTTGGGTTTTGTCGTCAAAGTCTTCAACACCGCAGGCAGCAGGGGCTGGCGCCGGGTAGCCGTGGGTCTGGCGAGTGTAAGCGAAGGCTTCGGCGTGCATGTCTTCGTGAAATAAAGCCAACCGATGGAAGTAGATGTCGTCTGGGGTGAGCTCGCCTGCGCTGTTGAGATGCTCGACGACGTCGTCCAGCACTCGCTGCATGTAGGCTCCGGTTGCTTTGCGACTATAGAGCGGTAAATCCCACCGGGTATCGTGAGCAACGGCCATCGAGTCGTAGAGCGCATCGGCGTCCTCGGCCAACGACGGTTCGCCGCGCAGGTGGCGACGGGTCCAGCGCTCCTGGAACCAGGCGACGTGGCCGATTTCCCACAGCAAGGGATTGACGATGTCGAGCTGACTCCCCATCAGCTGATCATCGTCGAGATCGCTGACCAAGGCCAAGGTCCGTCGCCGTGCTTCCAGCAATTCGTCGATGAGCTCAGAAGCAGAGGTGGGGAGTGCGGAGGGGGCTGCTGTGGGATGCTTCTGGAGTGACATTATCGACCTCGAGATCTTGGCTGATTAGGCTCGGAGCGGTATCCCTTCGCGTGTCATAGAGGTAACCTTATCGTCTCGAAGGGCACCTTATCGCTCAGGGGTGAGGTTTTCAGAAGACAAAACGGCCGAACGACTGTGCGTGAGGAGGTGATTGCCGTGGCGCTCAAAGGAATGTTCAAGAAACCGACGTTGACGAGTCTTGCCAAGACCTGTGGTTGAGCGGCCAAACTGAGCCCGGTCGGGCTCGGCGATCTGCTGTCTAAATTGCCCCAGAACCAGGACCCGAACCTGCTCGTGGGTTTCAACACTCACGATGATGCCGCGGTCTACCGCCTCGACGACAACACCGCTCTGGTGATGACGGCCGACATCATTACCCCGCCGGTGGACGATCCGCACCTTTTTGGTCAGATCGCCGCCGCCAACGCGTTGAGTGATGTTTTCGCGATGGGTGGCAAGCCACTGGTGTGCCTCAACTTGATCGGTTTTCCCGCCGACAAGTTGGGACCGGAGGTTCTTCACGACATGGTGGCGGGAGCGTTGTCCAAGATCACTGAGGCTGGGGCAGTCCTGGCCGGTGGGCACACCACCGAAGACGATGAACCAAAATTTGGGCTCTCCGTCACGGGGACCGTGCACCCCGACGAAGCCTGGACCAATGCCGGCGCCCAAGTTGGTGACGCCTTGGTCATGACCAAACCGATCGGCAGCGGTGTGCTGTTCAACGCCAATCGCAAGAATTGGGTTTCCCAGGCAGCGATGGACGCCTGCATCGAGATCATCATCACCCTCAATCGCACCGCGGCCGAGGTGATGCAGAACTTCGAGATTCATGGCGCGACCGATGTCACTGGTTTTGGTCTCGCTGGTCACGGTCTCGAAGTTGCGGAGGGATCGAACGCGACCCTGCGTATCGATATAGACGCCGTGCCGATCATGGACGAAGCCCTCGATATGTACCGTCGTGGCATGACCACCGGGGTCAACGCGGTCAATCGTCTGCTGGTCGAGGAAAAGTGGCGCTTCGATCGTCAGCTGCCAACTTGGCATGAGGAGATTTTCGTTGATCCTCAAACCAGCGGTGCACTGTTGGCGGTCGTGCCGGCGGAGCAAGCCGACGATTTGGTGGCGGCTCTGCTCGCTGCGGGGGTTGTTCATTCTCGGCGGATCGGGGCGGTCGAAGAGTTCGACGGGCGACATCGGCTGATTTTTGGTTGACTCGTTACCGGTGGGGAGCCTGCAGCTCGCCCCAGGCACTATTGACGGGCACTGTCGGCAGGCGCTATTGACGTTTCAAGAGAAGCGTCAGTGACGTTCAAAGAGAAGCGTCAGTGACGTTCAAAGAGAAAGGTCAGTGACGCCCAAAGAGAAACGTCGAAGTGTTCTCCTTGCCATCTTTGGTCTTGATCAAGCGGACTTCCAGGTTACCGTCTTGGGTATGGGTGTAGACCAGCTTGGAATCCTCGACCTGTGGGTCGCTCTCGAACACCGCTAGGCCTTCTTGGTGCTCGACGAGACGGAACTCTATGGACACGTCCTTTTCTTCCCAGCCTTTTAGACCCTCACCGAAGTGTTTGATTCTGAGCACCGGTCCTTCAGGGCTCGACTCGATCAGCATGAATTCATACAGGCGTACTTGCTCCTCGGTGAACCAACGGAACATGCCCATCATCGCGCCGCCGCCCGCAACGCTCCACTGTTCTTCGATCACACTGTCGCCTGCCTCACCACGCCAGTGGCCGACGATCCATCCCAAGTCGTTGAGTGATCCCGGCGTTGCATCATCTGCCGTCAGCGCAGTGGTTGGCAAGCAAGGCAAGACACACAAGAGCAGGCAAAGGGGAAGTCGGTTTCTAAACATCAGCAAGTCTCCAGGTGTTGTTTGGGGCTTCTTGTCTATTGAACGTTTGAGATGGTCTCGAGAGGACCCATCGGCAGCGAAGGTTTCTCATATAATCCGTGCCGCTCCGTACAACGCCAATCGATTCAGGGGACCGATGTGAAGTTTACCGAAGAGCATCAGCTGATGCGGGAGTCCCTGCGCCAGCTCATCGACACCGAAATCAATCCTCATGTCGACGAGTGGGAGGAGGCCCGCGCCTTCCCCGCTCATCAGGTGTTCAAGAAACTCGGCGACGCTGGATTCCTGGGTATCACGCGCCCGCCGGAATATGGCGGTATGGGACTCGATTGGTCCTACAGCCTGGTGATGGCGGAGGAGCTCGGGCATATCCGATGCGGCGGCGTTCCGATGGCGATCGGTGTCCATACCGACATGTGCACGCCGGCCCTCGATCGTTTCGGCAGCGATGAGCTGAAGCGCGAGTTTCTGGAGCCGTCGATCGCGGGAGATGTGGTGGGTTGTCTCGGGGTCAGTGAGTCGGTGGCTGGCTCCGATGTCGCGGCGATTAGGACCACGGCGCGCCTAGACGGCGACGACTACGTGATCAACGGCGAGAAGATGTGGATCACCAACGGTGGCCAAGCGGATTGGATGTGCTGCCTGGTCAACACCGCTGAGGGGCATCCACACCGCAACAAATCGTTGATGATCGTGCCGCTCGATGCACCCGGCGTCGAGCGTTCGCGCAAGCTCGACAAACTCGGTATGTGGTCTTCGGATACCGCCCAGATTTTTTTTGATGACGTTCGGGTACCGCGTCGCCACCTGATTGGTGAAGAAGGCATGGGCTTCCGTTATCAGATGATGCAGTTTCAGGAAGAGCGACTGTGGGCCGCCGCCAATACTGTCACTGGGCTGGTCAATGTCATCAGCGAAACCATCGCCTACACCCGTGAGCGCCAGGCCTTCGGACGTTCGATCCTCGACAATCAGGTAGTCCACTTCCGTCTCGCCGAGCTGTCGACCGAGGTCGAGGCGTTACGATCTCTGGTGTATCGCGCCACCGAGTCGATGATCGCAGGCGAGGATGCGACCCGCCTGGCGTCGATGGCGAAGCTCAAAGCGGGGCGGCTGCAGCGCGAGGTGGTCGACAGCTGCATTCAGTACTGGGGTGGGCAGGGTTATATGTGGGAGTCGCCGGTTGCGCGGGCCTATCGTGATGGGCGGCTGTTGTCGATCGGCGGCGGTACCGACGAAGTGATGCTCGGCATCATTTGTAAATACGAAGGCACTCTGCCGGGGACTCGGTAGGGGGGAGCGCTAGATGGATCATCGCCAACCCGTGGGCTTGATCTCGGAACAGCTGGTCGAAGACACCTGGGTGGAGGTGGCGGAGCTCCCGCAGCAGGAAACCGAAGCTGAGCTCGAGCGGGTCGCCAACAACCAGCGCGATCTGATCGCCTTCGTCGCGGCCTATTCAGAAGATCTCAGTCTCGAAGCCGTTGAGCTTGCCTTCTACATGTTCTTTACCATTCACCGCATGTTTCAGAAGGCCTCTGGCGGTGAGCTCGAACGCATTCGTGGCCCCCGCGTGGAACGTTGCCTCGATCAGAACGAGGATTTAATGGGACGGCTCGAAGGAGCGCACGACAAGTTCATCGAACGCGTCGCCAAGGTCGAGTCCAGTCGCCAGCCTTATGTCATGCGTTATCTGGTCGAAACGTTGATCGAGGCGCCGGAAGGAGACGACGCGGTGCCGTTGACCGAGGAAGAGACCGGCACTCTTTTCTTGGTGTTGAAGACCGTGATCGATGTTCTGGATCAGTCGCTGAAGACATCTCAGCCCTCGTCATGACAAGATCCTCCCGCGACCGAGTAGAACGCTATCGCAGTTGCCGCCTCAACCATACGGTGGTGCGCCGCAGCAGGAATTCTGATCCCTTCCCTTGGGTCGCAGCAGTGGTGAGCACGACTTCGGCTCACTCAGTTTCGCGGTGGAGCGGGCGTTCTGAGCTGAGCTCGTTTTGTTCTGATGTCACCGACTGCTGGCTGACGCCGCCAGCGATTTGTCGTCTCTCTCCGAGCCGCCCTTGAGCAGCAGGGCTCGACGGTTGGTGATGCCGTCGAGCCAGATCGGGACAAAGGCGACCAAATCTCGCAGGATGGTGTCGACCTCTCGCATCAAGCTGACCAGTCGGTCACTGAGCTCGGCGTGACAAGTCTCGAGATCCCGGACACCCTGCTCGCGTTCGCGCAGGCTGTCGCCGACCCCGCGCTTCAGGGCTTCGATGGTCTTGCGGCTGGTGGCATAAAGCTCGAGCAGGACTCGACACTGGGTAGGGATCTCGCTGGCGTAACGATCGAGGATTTCCATCTCGTAAAAGCGAATTCCGCGCAGGGCAAGAACTTCTTTGAGCTTGGGGGTCAAGACCTCGGTCAGCTCGTTCAAGAAGGCTGCCGCTTCGCCCCAGGAGCGTTCGGTAGGGAGCGTTTTCGCGTCGGCGATCTCGGTGGCCAAGCGGGCCAGGCGTCGAGTGCGGTCGGGATCCATCTTCTCGAGGTACTCCATCAGATGGCTGACCGTGGCGTGTAGCCACTCGGCTTCCTCCAGATCCTGCGGGAACCGTTTCGACAGAAAATAATCCGCGTTGTGGAAGCTGCGTGGGTCCTTCGCCATGATCTCGCCGAGAGCATCTTGCAAGAACGAGTGGATCTGGCCGATCGAGACGCAGAGCAGCTTACGAAGCTTCATCAGTCGATCGGAGGGGACCTCGGCGGAGAACTCCTCGAGATCGGCGAGCACCGACGCCGAGAGCATTTCGAGGGACAACTCGGCCCGTTGCCGCGCCTCTTCGAGGGCTGGGAAGCGCGACGGCTCCGCCACCAACGGCGCCATCTCGGTGTGGATGAGGTTTCCCACTTGGCGGACCTTGCGCCAAATCTCGTGTAGGCGTTCGGGAGAGCAGTGAAGGATCGCGTAGTTGCTCTCCAGGACGCCGCCGAGTAACCGGATACAACCGAGGAAAGTGCGAATTCTCGGATTCTGCCAACGCACTTTTTCGATGGTCCAGTCGGTGATGGTGAGGCCGTCGGGTAGCTTGATCTGATGATCGGCCAACAAGATCGGCGTTTTGGCTTCTTGGGTTCTCATGGTTTATTGGCTCGGCGTGCGTCGCGCGATATCGCCGCGCTTGTCTCCACGCTCATCGATGCGCAGCCGAATCAGGCTGTGGTCGGCGCGCCTGATGGTCTCTTCCAGAGTTTCGCCGCCTTCGCGCAATGCCCATCCGAACGACAGTGGGACCGGGGCTTCCCCTGTGAGTACCGAGCGAATCCGGTTGGCGGCCTCGGCGGTGAAGGTGCCCCATTCACCCAGTAGCAGGGTCAGGAATTCGTCGCCGCCGATACGTACCACCGGATCCTCGGCGCGAACGTGTCGCATGAGAAACCGACTGACTTTGATCAACACCTCGTCGCCCGCCTGATGGCCGTGGAGGTCGTTGTAGTCTTTAAAATGATCGATGTCGACGACGACCGTTCCCCAGATCCCAGTTTCGTGATCGAGATTCTCTTGCACCAGTTCGAGGTAACGGCGGTTGTAGCACCCGGTCAACGGATCACGGATGCTGTACTCGCGGAGCTGTTCTTCGAGCTCCTTGCGTTGGGTGATGTCGATCAGGAT
>JAJCXQ010000906.1 GCA_029263355.1 Acidobacteriota bacterium
CCTCCGTTGAAGTCCCGGTATACGCGGAATGCAACGACCGCGGAGCCAATTCATATGAGCGCCATGTAAAATCTGCTGCGCGCATGGTGGGTGGAATCAAGATCGAGGTTGAATAGCGGCAACCTGGACCCAACTGGCGCCGGTTTCAGGGTTAAGGCGCGACCAAGTATGATTTGTCGAGTGAAACCTCCTCGACAAACTGGGATTTCGGCCAGCTTCTTGCTCCTTACGGTGTTGGTTTGTGGGCTGGTGGGGGCCAGCGGACAGGTCACACGAGCTGATGAGACCTTGTCGCCGAGTCTCGACCGGCAGAGGGTCGACTTAGAGAGTCTCGATCGGATCCAACGCGAGTGCCTGCGTGTCTATCCGCCTGAGCTGTTGGCCAAGATGGCTTCGGGCAGTCGTGAGATCCCGGCCGGCGTGGAGGCGGATCCCAAGGCTCAGATGCAGTTTCTGGACAAGGAAATCCCACTCGACAAAGGGTTGTTTTACCCGATCCTGTTGGAGGACATGCTGTCGGCGTTCGAACGCTACATCTCGCCGGGGAGCCGCTTTCTCGATCTGGGGAGTGGTGACGGCCGGGTTGTCTTCATGGCGAGTCTGCTCGGCGCCGATGCGGTTGGGATCGAGTATGACAAGCAGCTGGTCAAGGTGAGTCGTCGGGCGCGCAAGGCGTTGAGGGACCTCGTCGAGTCCGATCGAGCGCGAATCATCCAGGGCGATTTTTTCGAATCCTCTTGGTCGGGCTACGACGTGATCTTCTTCTTCGATCTCAGTTCCTTTGAACCCGAGCGGGTGCGGGAGAAGCTGCGCCTCGAGATGGATCCGGGAGCGCGGCTGATTGTCGGTTTCGAGCAGGCTCCTTTCCCGGGGCTTGAGGTCCTGGAACAAGACCGTGCGACCCATCCCACGATCAAGGTTTACCGGCAACCTGACGAGACGACAGAGAAGGCTCTGGCAGCTTGGTGACTGCCATCGCTACGGTGAGGTCGACGACCAAGCGGAGAGGTCGCCGGTTTCGAAGTTGTCGCTGAACAACGATGTGGCTACGGGCAGGCGCTGAGCCCTGCCGTCGACTCCGACGCTGAGGACTTGGAAGTCCGACGTCAGCGTGCCGCGTGCCGATGTTTGGCCGCGAGATCGAGGTGCGGTAACCAAGGCCGCGTCTCGTTGGCATTTCTCGTCTTCATTAAAGACTTGAAGATTGTCGATCCTGAGCCCCAGGATCCCAATCCTGAACATCACCTCGTTGCCGAAGAACGGAGTGTCCGAACAGCGTAATCCGAGTGAGAATAGTTCAACCGGGAACGTCGGACCCGCGAGCAACACCATCGCGGTGATTGGTGGAGCCCCCGGTTGTCTAAGGAATTCCCATGGGTCCGGTCCGTCATCGCGCAGCAACCCACCGACCGCAGCCGCATAGATCCGAGATTCGGGGCCGGCATCCCCGCCGGAGATTACCTCGCAGTCGTCCGAGAACGAGGCGGCGTTGAGGCCGAGGGGATCGCCATCATCCTGATCGAAGAGGGTTGTGACCTGGAGTGAATCGTCAATCTCGGCAATATCACCATCAGTGGTGACGAAGCGCAGGTTGCCACCAGGCACTTGACACATCGCCAGCACCGGGCCGAGGGGGAAAGCGATCCCAGGTGCCGTCTGAGTGGTCCGATCGTAACGGTGAAGAAAGCTCGGAAAGGTACCGAGATCGGGTACGCCGTACCAAACTTCGTCATCCGTCGGCAGCACCGGGGTGAAGATGGCTCCTGACCCTGGGCGCTGGTCGATGATCAGGTTGGTCGTGAAGTCGGTCTCGACGACGGCATCTCGCCCTGCGATCACCCAGCTGGCGCCGTTGGGATAGATCACCGGCGAATAGGCTACATCGAAGATTTCAGCTGAGAAGAAACCCGCCGCCCAGGTGCCCAACGATGACCAGATCGGATTGCCGTCGGGATCGGTCGTCCGTCGCAAAACGGTCGCACCATCACCAACGGCGATCATTTCGCCGTTAGGCGCCCCCGCGATACCGTTGAGATCTTCCGTTGTTGTCGTTGACTCCGCGATCGGGGCGAAAATCTGTTGAGCGACACTCACTGGCGCTGCGAGTCCGAGCGATACGGCGCTGGTGACTAGGATGACGGCGTGGCCAGCGATGATGCGTCGCCGTATCTGGACAAGTTGGATCAACGGGCTCATCGAGGTACTCCATAGTTCTGTGATGTTTACGGAATCGCGGTCCGTTCGGCACGTTCTGCCTGCACTGAGCTTCTCATTGAGATAGCGAGTTCCGACCCAAAGCTGCGCCATTGCTGAGCTCATCTTGGTTGGTTTTGGGACGGGCCAGAGAAGAGCCGCCGAGAGAGTGAGGGGAGCGGTACCGCGCCGCCTGTCGTAGCCTGTGTTAGCCTCCCGGAATGACCGAGACCACAACTAAGACTCATGGTCAACATGGCCATCGCAGCCACGCCCGCCGCTCCAAGGCGGGCGAGACCGAGATCCCGCAGCCGTCGTTTGCGGAGCGCACCCGGACTCTGCTGGTTGGTCAGCAGACGGGCTATTTGTCATCCCATTCTCGACATCAGGAGGGGTTCCCGTTCGGATCGGTGATGCCTTACGCTCTCGATGCTAGTGGGCGGCCGCTGATGTTGATCAGCAAGATGGCAATGCACACTCAGAATCTCGATCAGGACGCGCGGGCCAGCCTGTTGGTGCCAGGGGAAGGGGCGGCGAAGGATCCTCTCGGGGCCGGCCGGGTGACGCTGCTCGGCCATGGCGAGCCGGTGCCTGCGGACGACCTCGACGCGGCGCGGGAGCTTTATCTGGAGCGTCATCCCAAGGCGGGTTATTGGATCGACTACGCGGACTTCGGGCTCTATCGGCTGGAGGTGTCGAGTGTCTATTTCGTCGGTGGCTTCGGCGTCATGGGATGGGTCGAGGTTGCGGACTATAGCGAGGCGGCGCCGGATCCTCTCGTCGATGTCGCGGCGGGCATCATCGAGCATATGAACGATGACCACGCGGACGCGCTACAGCTGTTGGCGGCTGGTGTGATCGAGGGCACGAGCGAGGCCGCAGTGGAGGAGGCGACGATGACCGCCGTCGATCGCCTGGGATTCCATCTGCGGGTCAAGGTTGGAGAGCGGTACCACGGTTGCCGAGTGCCCTTCACCCGCGAAGTCCGCAACAGCGAGGAAACCCGGACAGTGATGGTCGAGATGGTGCGGGCCGCCCGAGGATAATGGACTCAGACCCGTTCGCCGATGCGTCCACGCCAACCGAAGGAGGCGTTGAGGTGGCGTAGGTAGCGGTTGGGGTTGAGGGCTTGGTCGATCATGTAGGCGGAGCCGGTGAGGACCAGGATCTGGCCGGGCTCGAGGCTTTCACGGGCCTCACGGTAGGCCTGGCGAGAGTCCGGTTGCACGGTGACCGGATTGAAGGTTCGACGAAGCTGTTCAGCGATAACCTCTGGGTCCTGCCCCGGATAAGACGCACTGGTGACGATGATCTCGTCGGCGAGCTCGAACAGCGGGGTGAACAGCTCAAGGGGATCCCGCTTGCGGGTGAGGCCAATCAGAAAGCGGAACCTGCGGCCGGGGTAGGTGAGCTTCAGACGCTCCATGAAGTGCTCGATCTTGTCGCGGTTGTGAGCGACATCGACGACCACGTTGGGCTCGGGAGTCCAGAAGCGTGCGGGAAGCCGCGACGGCATGGCGGCAAGAAGCGTCTTGTGGCTGCGTTCGGGATAGAAGTGTCGAATGAGCTTCAGGGTGAGCGCCAAGTTGGCGATGACGTGCGCTGGGGTGCTGCGAGTCGGGGTACCGCGAGCCGCATTAGCTCGCCCGGAGCCGGTGGCCGCAAGAGCGGTCGCGGTGGAGTCGAAGTCAGACTGACCTATAGCGAAGACTTCGGCGCCTTCAGCTTCTGCGGTCTTCACCACATAGTCACGTGCCGGGCCGCTGGCGGCAGTAAAGAAGGGGGTGGCGGGACGCGCGCAGCCGGCTTTCTCGAGCGCCCGCTGCCACAGCTCTTCGCCGAGGGTGATCGGATGGTCGTCGCCAACGTTGGTGACGATGGCGGCCTCGACGGGTAGCGCCATCAGCGGTGTGTAGCGTCCGCCGACGCCGGACTCCATCATGCCCCAGGCGACGTTGTGACGCTTGAATAGATGGAGGCAAAGCAGGATGCCGATCTCGGGAAAGCCGAGCGGCGCTTCGTCGGGCAAGGTTTGCAGATAGGGAGCAAGCTCGTCGCGGTAGATCTCGACGATCTCTTGATGGGCGACCCGTTCGGCGTTGATATGAAGACGCTCGGCGTAGTCGAAGACGTGGGGACCGGTCCAGGATCCGGTGGCGCCAGCGAAACGTAACCCTTGTTCGAGGTAGTGAGCGACGGATCCCTTGCCGTTGGTTCCCGAAATGTGGACAAAACGAGCGGGGTGACCGGCCGGCCAGAAGTGTTCGAGAGCACGACGCAGCCGCGCGATGCGACTCCGTTTCCGGGCGATCCAATGGCAGTGGTAAATCTCGTCGAGGGTGACGAGGTAGGCGGGGTCGAAGTCTTCGGGGCTCATCTCGATTCCACGTCCAACATCAAAACGTTCAACATCAAAAACTGGATCTCAGTGATGCATTTCGGGGGACTCTCAGCATGTATCAACGGTCGTGCGTCACGGTATCCGATTTCCGTATTCAGTTTCACTGAACCATCCGAACGGTCGGTTTTTCGGAGAAAACAATGGCTGAACCGTAATCATCTCCGTAATCTAGGAGATGGTAACCTATGAGACACGGGTCATCAGGGCTCGATCCATTGTCTTTTGGCCAAGCGATTCCGGGTGTCGGACAACACGAACGTCCGGGCACTGCTTATGCAGTCGTCGCCTCGAAGCTGTCGTTTTCGAAGTCGACTCCCATGCGATGGGCTCGCTAGTGTCTCAAGGGGGCAGCGTAATGAACAGACCGAAGCAATCGACCGCGCGTAATGGGCGGATTGGAGCCCCGACGATTCGGCGGGCTCGGGGGCGAGGTGCGGTTAGATTGTTGGCGGTGCTGACTGTCCTTTGGGCAGGAGCGGCGCCGGTTGCGGCGCAGAGTGTCCCAACCGGTTTTCAAGAGTACTTTGTGCTCGGCTACGACCAGCACATTTGGGATTTGATGGCCAAGGTCGAGGCCGGCCAAGGTGGGGGGATCTTTGCCAATGGTATGAACTCCCTGGTGACCGCCACCGCCTCGGCCGCCAACCAGGTGATCTACTACGACCATTGGGAAGATGGCTTCGAGGCCGATCTGCTCAACCCTGTCCAAGCGTCGACGATGATTATCGGCGACGGCAACGCGGCCAACGGTGACGCTTGCGATTTCAACAGCGATCCTTGCGGTGTCGACGTGCTGGCGGACGGGGATTTCGTCAACTTCGGCTCGAATCAGGGGCTGGGTGCCGGCTGTACCGTGGCATCGGTTCAGCCCGTGACCTTCACCGAGCTGTGTTCTTCAGTGCCGATCAACT
>JAJCXQ010000907.1 GCA_029263355.1 Acidobacteriota bacterium
CTGCACCCCTGCACCCCTGCACCCCTGCAGAGAGCACCCCTGAAGAGATGCCTGGTGGCGAGATCTGGACCTCGCCAAACCGCCCCCCGGTTCAGGATCCGGTCACGCCTGTACCGGCCAACTCGGTCACGCTGAACAACCTGATGAGCTCCAATCTGACGCCCACCTCACAGATCGAGCGTTCGTTTTACGTCCTTATATCTCTAGAAAGCTGGCACAAGTGTAGCCGGCGCTCGCAGCGAGGTCATTCAGATCCCGCCGAGCGCCGCCACGCCGGTCTGGAGATCAAAGAAATGGGTCGCCCCGAACGAAACCTCCCCGAAAGCAAAGACGGCATCCTGGTCGAAGTCAGCGACCGGGTCATCGGAGCCCGAGCCCTGTTGGCGCCGGGTCCCAATCCCAGAACCTTTAATGAGTTCGTCGTCGGTCTGATCGGTCGTGCGATGGAATACCAATCGGTCGAGCTGTGTGCGTGTGTCTTCGCTTCAAACCATTACCACGCCTTGCTAGTCGTCGAGGACCAACAAGCCTTGACTCGCTTCATGTACCACTTCGGCGGCAACTCATCGCGGAAGATCGGAAAGCTTCGGAAGTGGAAGGGCGCCTTGTGGCAACGTCGTTACGACGCGATGGTGGTTAGCCGCGAGCCCGAGGCCCAATGGAAACGTCTCAAGTACCTGCTCAGCCACGGGGTCAAGGAAGGGCTGGTCGAAAGCCCTATCGAGTGGCCAGGCGTCCACACCGCAGGCCAGTTGATGCGAGGAGAGCCGCTCGAAGGCGCCTGGTTCAACAAGAGCAAAGAGTGGGCTGCCCGTAATCGCGGCCTCGACGTCGGTACCTACGATTTCGCGACCCGATACCGAATCAACCTCGCTCAGCTGCCAGCCTTCCGCCACCTCGAGCCCGAGGCCTACCAGGACAAGGTCGCGCAGCTAATCATCGAGATCCAAGATGAAGGTCGGGCAGAACGCGATGGCAACCCCGTTGCTGGTGTCGATCGTATCCTGAGTATCGATCCCTATGAGCCACCGACGCGCCGGCCCAAGAGCTCGCCGAAACCCAGGTTCCACGCTGCCACCCGGGAGGCGAGGGACGAGCTCTGGAAAGAGTCTGCAGCATTCGCTGCCCAGTACCGCATCGCTTCAGAGGCTCTTCGTGTACATCGCAACCCGAAAGCGATCGACTGGTTCCCACTAGGCAGCTATCCACCAGCTTTTCCATTCGTCGGTCCGCCGCCGCCCCGTCGTCCACCTTCGCCACCGACTCGGCGCCTGGAGATCGAAGGGTCGAGAATCGTCGAACGTGGCGAGATCCCAGTCGTCGAGATTCCGGTTTCGGCCTGGCAGAGCCGAGGGGAAGCTAGCGAGTTGGTTCGAGCCCGTGGCCAGCCGCCGTTAGATGGTTAGCTACGCATCAAGATAGCTGAATCGCGAGAAACGTCAGGTCTTGTGACCTGATTGCTCGAACCGTGCACTCAAGGATCTGAAAAGGGACAACCGAGGAGGGCGTGCGTCTTCACAAAGTGCTGTCAGGCAGTACGAACCTCGTCGAGGCCTGCGAAAGGGCCCAGCCGGCGCGGAATCGAAGACTGTTTCAGTCTAGACACGCTACCAATGTCTAAGAAACGAATCTTGTGTAGCCCGAAAGAACGAGACCTGAGGGCTAAGTATATGATCTACTATTAGTTAGCTTTGCCAGGCACCTCTGCACAGGAGGAGGGCTAAGTATATGATCTACTATTAGTTAGCTTTGCCAGGCACCTCTGCACAGGGGCATTCGACCGGTCAGTGGGCGTTCTTGGATGGGATCTAGTTAGCTTTGCCAGGCACCTCTACACACCAGGCCGGAATGACCGCCTTGGGCAATACCTTGGTTCCGACGATGGACCATCGTGGCCTGCGCTTCCTGCCCCTCTCTCTGCGCCCCCGTGATCGAATTTTTCGCCGATTGACGCCCTGTAGATGGACCAGCTACAGGGCCGCGCCAGTACACAGTAGCGCGGCAACGATCGGGCATCACGACGATCGGACACAACAAGGAGTTCATCAATGGGGAATCGTCCTGCGTGTTCGCGCGCTGTTCAACCGTACGCGCTAGCTTGCTTCATGATCTTCCTGGGAGCGAGCCTGTGCGGTGCGGCCGAGCGCGGATATCAGCCGCGTGCTTGTGGCTTCGACATGAACCGCAACGGCATCGTCGGTGAACCCGAGGACTGTCATGTGTGTAACGGTGGCCTAACCGACGGCGACGCGGATGGCACGACCGCGGATGTGATTTACGTCAGCTGCGCGACGGAGGTGTTTTCCGGCCAGCCCCAGGGTTTTGATCATCCCGGCTGTGGCTCACCGGGTGATCCTTGTTTGACGATCGGGTATGCCTTCGAGACGATCGCCGACGGGCCCGGCGATGGGGCAGAAGACTTCGTCTGTTTTCGCAACACCTGCATCGAGGAGAACCTGTCACCTCGCAGCGATGGTGGCGGCGTGGCGGGCACTTTCAGCCGCGCTGCCAGCGGTAGCCAGGCCCGAGATTGGCAACTGCCGAGCGACCCGGTGATGCTGGTGGGCTGGGACGTCGACGCTGATGGCGTCTACCCGCCACACGACCCCGACCATGCGGCGGTTCTCGCGCCGCCTAAGACCTGTCCTGGCGCGCCCAATCAAGGTTGCCCAGAGGCGCCGATTCTCAATCCTGACGATAGCCGGCAGCGTTTTCATCAGAAAGTGGACGAACGGGCCATCTTCTTGGTCAACGACCTCAGCCATGTCGAGATGGCCCACTTCACCGTCCGCGACTATGGGCGTCACACGCTGACCTTCAACAGCGGCTTCTTCGACCTCCACTACCATCCCAGCGGAAACGCCCCCACGGCACCGACCGAGATGGTGTACGTGCACGATATCGAGATGCACGATCTCAACCGGGACAGTAACTACAACAGCCGCTCCTCAGCCATCAACACCTTCAGCTGGCGTGCGCGCTATGTCACTTTCGAGAACCTCTTGGTTGCCAACAATGGCCATTGGTTCAGCCGCGGTGGCGGCGGCAACGGCCCGGCGGATTACGGTCCTTTCCGCTGGCAGAACATCAGCCTGACGCTGGACGCGTGTCGTCCGCCCGCTGGGGTTTCCTGCGACCCTTCGGTTGATCCCGGCTGCGCCTCGGGTGGCGTGTGCCTGGCCGACAGTGGTTGTGAGCCGGCACCCTCCGAAGTCTGCACTACCCGGGCGTCGACTTCCTGGAAAATGTGGGGTTACTACCATCAACTCGAAGTACTCGACTCGGTGATCGACGCCAATGTGCTGTCGCATCCCAACCCGGTACGGGAAGGGTTACCGCGGGGAATCGACGCCCGGCAATGCACCCAAGATTGGACAATTCGCAACAACGAGCTCATCGACTTCAACGTCCCGATCGAGATTGTTCCCGAGTCGACCGGATCCTGTGACGGCAAGAAGGATCCGGACGGCACCATCACGCGGCTCGACGCCAGACCGGTCACCGGCATCGTCATCGATCGCAACCTGATCCGTCACCCGGCGCCAACCGGACCTTACGACCTGGGGATTGTGCTGCGTGAGGGTGGCGGCGACTTTCCTGGCCAGATGGTGGGTGATGTCACGATCAGCAACAACGTTGTCACCAGTCGTTCGGGTTTGGAGACCTGCCTGTTGATCGCGGCGGGGCATGAGTACACCGGGTCTGATCCGGCGTATCCGCCACCGGTGGTTCCGGGTGTGGTGCGGGTGGTCAACAACACCTGCTGGGGACCGATTACCCAGGCGGGAGCGATGTTGATCGGACGCCCCAACGGCTCCAATCAGCCGTACCTGCAGGAGAACATCTTGCTGCACAACAACGTTGTTGGCGGCATGGGCAGCGGAGCGCAAAACATCATCGCATCCTACGCGCCGGTCAGCTTCGATGCCGCGGCCAATGTCTGGGACCCGGATGCAGGTTTTCGCTGGAACGCGACCTCGGGAAGCGTAGATCTGGACACCTGGTTGACATCGACGGGAGCCACCGGCTCCAAAACCTGCTCGCCGCAGCTCTTGCTCACCGATGGCACCTACAGCAACGGCGACGTGCGGCCGGCGAATGGTGATGTCCATTGGTTGCCGACGGATCTTTGCGCTCAGGATGCAGGTATCGACGCCAGCGCCATCACCACCGTCGATCTCGATGGTGAGACGCGTCCCCAAGGTAACGGCTGGGATGCGGGAGCGGACGAGGCGGCGCCGCCCCAGGCGAGCGACCCGCCGCTGCGTTTCGAAGGCAGTCCGACCGGCGTTCTACCCCACGATTCGACCAGCGTGACCCTCGCTCTCTCCACCTACCATCCGGCCAGCTGTGACGTCGCAGACGGATCTGGCATCACCTACGGTGACCCACTGCGGCAGGCCATGACCGCGGATGCCGCGGGCACCCGACATTCACTGGTGTTGACCGGTTTGACCGCAGGGTCCACCGTCACCCGCTTTGTCCGTTGCCAGAATACCGCTGGCCTCGCCAACGACGACGATTTCCTCATCGCGTTCGACATCGAGGCGGCGCCGGTGGTTGTCACCTCCGGTTGGTCGTTCGACGAGGGTTCCGGCTGTGTGGCTCTCGACGGTAGCGGCGCCGGCCTGGATGGCGCACTGTTACCGGGTTGCCCAGCTGGCGGTCCGCTCCATACCACCGGGCCCAAGGGTGGAGCGCTCGAGTTTGACGGCGTCGATGATTATGTTGAGGTGGCGCACCATCCATCCCTCGCCTTCACCGGCAGCTTCACGGCCGCGGCCTGGATCCGTCCCAATGACTTCGGCGACTCCGGTTACGGCCGCATCTTGGCGAAACAACGCTATGTTGGCGGCTTTGGACCCGGTTACTCGTTGTACGTCGCCGATCAGCCGACAGGCAGCCCGGCCGCCACCCGAACCATCTGCGCCAACATCGACACCGCCATTGGGTGTGCCGACGATGACGCCCTGACCCCAGGCGTCTGGCAACATGTGGCCCTGGTCTTCGACGATGCCAACGACGCGGTGCGGTTTTACGTCGATGGTCAGCCGCGGGGTGGATTTGCCACCACGGTCACCTTGCGCTCTAGCACAGTACCTTTGAGGATCGGTGACCGCGACGATCTGGCACGCAGCTTCCACGGCGCGATGGACGAGATTCTGGTCCGCAACCAGGCACTGACCGATGCCGAAGTTGCGGATCTGTCGGTGGTTGACCTGGTTGGCGACGGAGCGGATGCCGCCTGGCCCTTCGATGAAGCTGACGGCTGTCTTGCGATCGACGCCAACGGTGCCCATGACGGGACCTTGTCGCCGTCCTGTGTGGGTGACGAGCCCACCCGGATTGCTGGAGTCAAGGGTAGCGCCCTCGATTTTGATGGCAGCAACGACTACGTCGAAGTGCCGCACCATGCAGATCTTGCCTTCACCAGCTCGTTGACCCTCGCCGCCTGGATTCGACCCGTCGACTTCGGCGACGGTGGCTATGGCCGTATTCTCGCCAAGCAGCAATACGTGGGCGGGTTCGGTCCGGGTTATTCGCTTTATCTCGGGGATCGGCCCACCGGTGTCCCCGCAACCACACGCTCCCTGTGCGCCAACATCGACACTGCGATCGGTTGCGCAGACGACGATGTCATCACGATGGACGCCTGGCAGCATGTGGCGGTGGTTTTCGACGATGCCGCAGACGAGGTCCGTTTTTATGTTGATGGCGTGCAGCGCGGCGGCTTCACCACCACGATCACGTTACGGTCGAGCACTGTACCGTTGCGCATCGGCGACCGCGACGACTTGGCGCGTAGTTTCCACGGCGCCATCGACGAGGTCTATGCCTGGGGGCAGGCTCTGAGCGCTGCCGACATTGCCGACCTGGCGCTGCTGCCGGGCGATCCGCCGGTGCGTAGCCAGGGCAACCCGAGTGGCAACTTGCCCGCGGGGTCGACCCTGGCGAGCCTCGAGTTGCAGACTCACAAGGCCGCTTCCTGCCGTTTCGCCGAGACTCCGGGGGTCAACTTCGAGGACATGGTCGACGTTTTCACCACCGTCGACGGCCTGATTCATCAAGCCGACTATCCGG
The DNA here is from genome assembly GCA_029263355.1 of Acidobacteriota bacterium. Lineage (GTDB taxonomy): Bacteria > Acidobacteriota > Thermoanaerobaculia > Multivoradales > J023 > JAAELT01. Next base: position 6,082 of record JAJCXQ010000907.1, read on the forward strand.
TGGTGGACGATCAGGTCTATCGTCTGTATGTGCGTTGTGACGATGGCCTCGGCCACGTCAATGACGACGATTACGAAATCGCCTTCTACGTCGGTTTCCATCCCTCGGAGTTGGCGGATGTCGTCTTCTTCGTCGAGTCGCGCCACGGTTTCTCGCTCAGCCATGGCTCGGATCTGGCCGATTACGAGAACTTCTGCGAGCGCGACCTGTTTCCTGAGGGCTGTGTGCGGCGATGGCAGGACCAATCCGGTTACGTTCGCCCGGGCCGGCCGGACTTTATCGGTCGTGACTTCGGTCAAGACGATGCCGAAAAGCCCGGATGGGTGACGGACTGCATCAACGGTTGGCCTTGCGTCCGTGGTGGCAGTCGAGATCTGTCACCCGATCTCGGGCAGGATCTCTCTTTCGAGATCGAAGCTGCTGATCACGTGCGAGATCTACCCGCCGCGTTCAGCGTCTACATGCTCACCCGGCCGGTGACTCAGACAGCCAACTATGCCTACTTCGGGTTCAGCGGCAACACGCTGTTCCACCGCGTGGCGGACAACAGTCTCGACTTGGAGATCGCCGGAAGCGGGCAGGTGGTGACCGGCCCAGGGGCGCTGGTTCCCGACGGCGCCTTCCACTTGATCGAGATCCATCGCGACACCACAGATCAGGTGCGACTGCTCGTCGACGGTGTGGACCTCACCGTGGGTGCGCCGGTCATGCCGGGGGGCTTCGATTTCAGTTTTCTGTTTTCGGTCAGCCGATTGTTCGCCATGCACGGCGACATGGCCGCTTTCCTCCTGGTCGACGGTCCGATCGGCAGCAGCGAAGGCGCGGTGCGTAACTATTTTGCCGCGGCCTACGGTGTGCCGGGTCCCGGCGGGCCGACACCACCGGTGCTCAGTCAAGGCAGCCCAACCGGCACTCTGCCGGCAGGCACCACCAGCGCCACCCTGACGGTGCACACCCACATTGCGGCGACCTGCAGTGTCGCCAGTCAGATGGGGGTGCCGTTTGGAGATGGCACCCGCCAATTGATGAGCGCCGATGCGAGCGGGACGCTCCATAGTTTGGCGCTCAATGGGCTGAGCGATGGTGAGAGCGTTGACCGATATGTACGCTGCGAAGCGGGTGGCCACCCGAACACCAATGACTATCCCATTTCCTTCCAGATCGGTGAGGTTGGTGGACCTGTCGTGGCGTCGTGGCCGTTTGACGAGGCCGGGGGCTGCACCACGTTCGACGCCATCGGCACTCATGACGGCACCATGTTGCCGTCTTGTCTCGCCGACGCTCCAACCCGGATCACCGGCATGCGGGGCGGCGCTCTCGACTTCGATGGCAGCAATGACTACGTCGAGGTACCGCATCACGCGGATCTTGCCTTGACCAGCTCCCTGAGCATCGCGGCCTGGATTCGTCCCGTCGACTTCGGTGACAGCAGCTATGGCCGAATTCTCGCCAAGCAGCAATATGTTGGCGGCTTTGGTCCGGGTTATTCGCTCTACGTTGCGGATCGTCCGACCGGCAGCCCGGCTGGTGTCCGTACCCTCTGTGCCAACATCGACACCGCGATCGGCTGCGCGGTCGACGATGCGGTGTCGGTAGGTGTCTGGCAGCATGTCGTATTGGTTTTCGACGATGACGCCAACGAAGTCCACTTCTATGTCGATGGTCAGTCGCGGGGAGGTTTTTCGACCAGCGTCAACCTACGCTCGAGCACCGTACCCCTGCGTATCGGCGATCGTGACGATCTGGCCCGTAGCTTCCATGGCTCCATTGACGAGGTCCAAATCTGGGACCGCGCGTTGTCAGCTGCCGAAGTGGCCGGACTGACCACTCTCGTGGTGACCACCCTCGACGATACGGTCGCTTCCGACGGTCTCCTGTCGCTGCGCGAAGCGGTCACCGGCGTCAACGATGGAACCTATCCACCGGGCACCATCGTGACCTTCGACCCGGCGCTGAGTGGTGTCCTCCGGTTGAGTCATCCAGTCGGTACCTTGCACATCACCGAGAGTCTGGAAATTGATGGTGACGGTCGCATCGAGATCAGCGGTGACGCGGATGGTGATGGTCTGCTCAGCTCTGCGGACGTCAGTGTGTTCGAGATCGACCTGCCCGGCGGGTTGGCTCGCTTGAACGGTTTGGCGTTGACGGGCGGTTGGGGCCACGGCGCTGACATCTCGACGTCGAGTGCGGGCGGTGGCGTCTTCGTACGGCAGGGCAGTGCAGACATTGACGACTGTCACTTCGAGGGCAACCGGGCTGATCTCGGCGGCGCTTTGGCCAGCTCCGACCTGACTGACGTGGTCGTCCGCAACTCGACCTTCGTCACCAACCATGGCAACACCTTTGCCGGAGCCATCGTCAACAACCGAGGCACAATGACGATCGAGAGCAGTACGTTCTCCAGCAACACCTCTGGCTTCAACGCCGGAGCCATTTACAACCTGGTAGGTGTCTCGATGACCCTCCGCGAGTGTACCCTCGACAACAACCAGGCGGCGTTTCACTTCGGTGGGATCCTCAACACGCTGGGAGATTTGACCATCGAAGGCAGCACGCTTTCCAACAATGTTGCAGATCGTGTCGGTGGTGGTCTCGGCATGCTGGGTGGCAATACTCTGGTGACGCATTCGACGCTGTCGGGGAACCAGTCACTCGACCCGGTCAACGGTGGCGGTGGTGGCGTCTACGCCGCCACTGCCGCGGTGGTCACCGTTGAGCACACGACCCTCACCGGCAACAGCGCCGCCGGCGACGGTGGGGGAGTCCAGGTCATAGATGGGACGTTCAACCTCAGCCATACCCTCTTCGCCAACAACACTGCCACCAGTGGCGACGATATTGAGGGTTCGATCAGCAGCCTGGGCTACAACCTCTTCGGTCAGGCGGTCGTTGCGGGTAGCTCAGCAACCGATCTACTTGCCGCCGTCGCTGGCCTCGGGCCGCTTGCTGACAACGGTGGACCCACCCTGACCCATTTGCCGGGCCCGAGCAGCATTGCGATCGATGCCGGAGATCTGGCCCCGGTCAGCCTGCCCACTGAAGATCAGCGCGGAGCAGGGTTCCCCCGTCTGTTGGATGGCGATAGCGATGGGTCGGTGCGGGTCGACATCGGTGCCGTCGAGGTGGCTCCCTAGTCGAGAGTCGCTGCCTTTGAGGTGCCACCCGACTCGTTACGGACCCTTTGAGGTGCCACCCGACTCGTAATGGACAACGGAGGTATCGGCGGTCCGGGTATAATTGCCCCGTGTAGTGTTGCCTGGCACCCCTGCAGCATTTGCTGTGAATGCAGCTCGTGTTAGAGCAGGCGGAGCTGTCGACCGAGAGCGCGGGTTAGCGAGCACGACCGGAAGCGTTGGTCCTCGGCGAGCACGTCGAGCGCCCCGACTCGGCCGAAGTCTCGCCGCCACGGGTCCGTTAGGATCGCGGCATGGTTGGGCAGGATGCGCAGAGCAATCCGGCCCTGCGTTGCTCCTGTCTGTCAGGAGGTTCCCATGCGCGTAGTTCAAACTGGTATCCGAGCCGGGGTCGGACCCGCCGCAGACCCTTCCGGCTAGCTGCAAACCGCGAGGGAGCGCCAGACCTGGTGCTCCCTCGCCCCCTCTATCCGTTCTTTGATGTGGCTGACTCGCGCCAAGGTGAGCTTGTGTTGGCCGTCTCTGAGCAGCTCGATGAGGGCCGATGAGACTACGCGGAAGCTATTCAGCGGAATGATGAGCCCACGGAGGGTGCCCACGGTCTCCCGCGCCTGATCGAGATGGCCTTGCTGCAGTTGGACTTCCACCAACTCGACGGTGGCCAAAGCGGCTTCCCCATAGTGAAGCTGGCTCATGATCTCGACGACCCTCGCCAACTGCTCTTCGGCCGCCTCGAAGGCTTTGGTCTCTTTGTGAATTTTGGCTTCAAGCCATCGCAGCTTGGCCTCGAACCATGGCGAAGGCACTAAGGGTTCAGCGAGTTTGGCGTAGTTCAAGGCCGTGTCGTGTTGGCCCAAGGCTAGATAACAAAGGCCTGAAACCTGATATGCCGCGAATCGCCCGCGGCCTTCGCTTGCGGGCAATAGTTTCAGTGCGGCTCTATTTGCCGCGATAGCCTGGTTCAAGCAATTTAGGTAGTAGAGATATTGCCCCTGGCAGGACAGGGCCTTGCCGCGACCGGTGATGTTCAGGGCACGTTCGAAGATGGCGTTGGCATGTTCCGCCAGGCTGAGGGCCTTGGTGTAATCACCACGGTCGGCGAAGACATAACTCAATCTCAGATCGAGATTGCCAACGTCGACGGCAGCCTCATTGTTTTCAGCTAGCCACCGTCCAAGGTTAATGTGCTCTTCAGCTTGAAGAAGCCGGTGATGTAAGCGCGAGCTCTGGCCAGCGAGATTTCGGTAGGTTGAGCCCACGACGCCCAGGTACAGCGGTTGAAACCGCTTGGGCACGTCGCGGCGGGCGGCGCGCAGCTTCGCGAGGGCGGGCCGGGGTTGGTCATAACGCAACTGGTCGAGGTGAAGCAGCCATGCCCGCCAGTCTCTTCCGGCCACGCTACGGGTCCTCCTCGCTTGGAGCAAGCTCCCAATTCTCAGCGATCGCCTTGGCGATCTCCGACGTCACCCTTGGCAGTGCTCGAACCGGCACACTGTTGCCGAGAGCGTCGTTGATAAAAGGTCCCACGTCTTCCTCTAAATAGATGAGGGCGGCAATAACAACTCCCAGCCCAAGATCACCTCGACCGCGCCGATTATCGAAAAAGCCGGAATAAAGCCCCAGCTCTCGTTCGACTCGAGCCTTTGTTCCGTGCCCAAGATTCTGCATCAGGTCCAGCAGACGGTCTTGGACGCGTTGCGAGTACTCCAAGCCTACCGCGGCTTTGCTCATGTCGGAACGGTATCGCAATTCTCTTGCGTCACGCAATAGAACTACTCGTTGAACTCGATTCGCCTGACCTTAGCGTAAGGTTTTGTTCGCTGATCGAAGGCCCAAGAGACAGGGCCAGAGCAAGAGGTTGGGCCGTGCAAGTCACGAAAGGAGCCACTTCAGGACCACCTCTTTTGCGCAGAGCCCCTGCCTCGGACAGCCGGAGAAAAGCACTACGCCATGGGAGGCCTTCACCTCCCGCGCCGGGTCTCGGCGGCCCGAGACCCGGCGACCTTCTTATTCACGAAGCAGCCTGCTGCCGCGCAAAGTGAATCGGCCGAGACCGACAAGACTCGGAGCGATCAAAACAATCGGGAGGAGTGATCCGATGCCCAAAACCTCAATCAACAACCCAAACCCTTTGACCCTGGAAGACGTCGCGCTCCTGGCGGACGGAGCCGATGGGCTGCCGGCCGCAACCAAACGCCGTTTGCGCGAATTGGTGATGACCGACCCCCGCTTTCAGAGTCAGCTCGAACACCTCGAGGCTCTGGCCCAGGAGTCCGGACTCGGCGAAGAACAAGGTCGCTTCGGGTCGGCCTTGCTCGTCCGTGACCACTACCTTCAGCTCGAGCAAGCCGAAGGCTGGGAGCATCCCGCCGAGGTGCTCGACCCCGAGGGTTTTATTGGCCTCCTCTATCAAGAGCTACTCCACCTCGCCGTGGTGCGGGCCCGAGATACCGAAGACTCAAGCCCTGCCTGGCAGATTGCACGCAAGCTCGAAGCCGCCTGGGCGGAAGAGCAAGCCCGACGCGCATTTGCCGATCGGATGGCGAAGCAGTTGCTGGACTTCGATCCGGAGGAGGCCGAGAGTCTCTTGTTGCGGGTGGGGCATGACATCCGGTGGCGCTACAGACAACTGCGTCAGGCTGGGGAGGAGGTGTCCTGATGTGGGCAAAAGGAGCCAGGGGCCAAGAGTTCTATTCCTCGAAAAAAGGGCGGTCGACTCGGCTGCCACTGACCCTCCGCCGTGGCGATGCTCGAAGTGGTTGGTCAAGGTGGTTCGCAAGATCGAGGCGGTTCGCGAGATCGAGGCGGTTCGTGAGATCGAGGCGGTTCGTGAGTTCGAGACGACGTTCGAAGGGCACGTTGGTGTCGATCCAGCCAGCTAGACGGGCGCCATCCAATTCGGCGAGCCAACGTTGACCTTCGACCTGGCCCCGTGGGAGAGTGCCAGTATGAGCGCCGCCGATAACTCTGAGCCTCCAGCGGGCGCCGCCCCGACTCCACCGGACGATTACGACAGCCCGTGGAAAGAAGTCTCCGGGCGGTTCTTTCCCAAGCTTGTGGAGTTTTTCGCTCCCGATCTCTATACGGTGATCGATTGGTCGGCGGGCTAGGAATTCCTCGAGCAAGAGCTACGCGAGATGCTCCGCGACGCTGAGATCGGACCTCGGAGGGTCGACAAGGTGGTCAAGGTCCGGGCACTGACGGGCCAACCCCTCTATCTTGTGCTCCATGTTGAGATTCAGGTCTCCCGGGCGAAGAGCTCGAGCAGGAGTCGAAGATGAAATACGTAACAAGTATCGAACGCCTGGGACGCCAGGAAGGACGCCAGGAAGGACGCCAGGAAGGACGCCAGGAAGG
>JAJCXQ010000908.1 GCA_029263355.1 Acidobacteriota bacterium
ACGCCGGTGCAGAGCTGGTTCTTCGAACAGCGGTTGGCTGATCCGCACCACTTCAATCTGAGTTTCCTGTTGCGTCTCGAACAGCCGCTGTACGGTGAGCTGTTGGCGGCAGCTTTAACCGCCGTCCTGGCGCGTCAAGACGCGCCCTGGATGCGATTCACCGAAACTTCGGACGGCTGGAGCCAAGAGCTCACGACAGAGGCTGCGGCGGCGTTTGACGTCGACGCAGCGGTGCCGGTCCCGTGTCCCACGATCGATCTCTCCAACCTTTCGCTGCCGAGGCAGCGGGACGCGCTGCGCCGCGCCGCCTCGGCTCAGCAGCGGAGTCTGAATCTGACTGCTGGCCGGTTGTTCCGGGTTGCTCTTTTTGATCTCGGGCGCGAGCGCGGTTCGCGATTGTTGTTGGTGGCCCACCACTTGATGATCGACGCGGTGTCTTGGCACCTGCTGATCGCGGACCTGAACGAAGTGTGCCGGCGCTTGGTTGCGGGATCAACGCCGAGCCTGCCGCCGGTCACGACCTTCCAAGACTGGGCTGCCACCCTGGCCGAGCAGGTGCGAGCGGGGGCTTTCGATGACCAGATCGAATTCTGGTCGCAGGTGGCGGTGCAGCAGGTTGCGTCTCTTCCGGTCGATGCTCCGCACGATCAACACGAGTACCGTCAACACGGCCAAAACACCGTGAAATCCGCCGACACGGTGTCGGTTCAATTGAGTGTTGATCAGACCGACGCGCTGTTGCGACGTGCCGGCAAAACCTATGGAACAACGGTCCCCGAGTTGTTGTTGTCGGCGCTCGTCGCGGTGTTCAGGCGTTGGACCGAGCAGGAGTCTTGGCTGATCGACCTCGAGGGACATGGTCGCGAAGGCTTCGGTACGGATTTGGATGTTTCGCAGACGGTGGGTTGGTTCACGACCATTTATCCTGTCTGTCTGCGCGCCCCGCTGTCGGCGAGCCTGGAGCAGATCCTCAAGGGGATCAAAGAGCAGCTCAGGGAGGTGCCAGGGAACGGTCAAGGTTATGCCGCCTTGCGCACCCTGAGTCCAAACGCTGAATTGCGTCAGCTGCTGACTGCTGCCCCCCAGCCACCGGTCGCGTTCAACTACCTGGGGAGGTTCGACGTTGCGGGCTCGCAGGATGGATGGTTCGAGCCGGCGATGGAGGAGATTGGCGACAATCGCAGTCCTCGAGGTGAGCGTCGGCACCTGTTGGAGATCAACAGCTTGGTCACCGATGGCCAGCTGGCGGTCCATTGGACCTTCAGCGAGCATCGCCATCAGCGGGCGACCATCGAATCCCTGGCCGAGGGTTTTGTTGATGAGCTGTCGCAGCTCCTCGAGCACTGCCTAGCGGCGGCGGGAGGCTACACACCGTCCGACTTTCCCCTCGCCGGTCTGGGGCAAGAGGCCCTCGATCAGGTCTTGGGGCAGGGTCGAAATTTTGATGGGCTGTATCCGCTGTCTCCGTTACAGGAGGGGTTGCTGCTCCACTCCCTCGACGAAGCGACCCCCGGGATGTACCTCGAGCAGGCGGTGCTCGGGCTGCGGGGTGACGTCGACGTCGATGTGCTCGAGCAAGCTTGGCAGGACGTGGTGAGCCATCACGCCATTCTCCGAACCTCCGTCGTGTGGGAGGGGCTCGAGCGACCCCTGCAGCGGGTTCATCAACAGATGGCGCCCGAACTCGAACGCTACGATGAGCAACGCCTGCCGGCTGGAGCCAAGGGCATCGAAGGCTCGGCGTCACCGCTCGACGGGTTTCTCGCCGCCGATCGGGCTCGCGGTTTCGATGTTGGCGAGCCGCCGCTCATCCGGTTGGCCTGGATCGCCGGCAAACGTCCAACCCTGGTGTTGAGCTTTCATCATCTGCTGCTCGACGGTTGGTCGTGGCCACTGGTGTTCGGTGAGCTGCTCACCGCCTACGAGTCGCGTTTGCAAGGGCAGCGACCGCGGTTTCGCCCGGAGCCACGTTTCGAGGACTACATCGCCTGGTTGGAGTCTCGAGACGCGGCAGCCGAAGAAGCCTTTTGGCGGTCGACCCTCGAGGGGTTCACCCATCCCACCCCGTTGCCGATGCGTCGCCTCGGGACGTCTGATGAAGCGAGTGAGGTTGCCTCAGCGTCGAGCGAGCTCGAGCAGCGGCTCGACGAAGTCGCCACCGCCGCCTTGGGGGATGTCGCCAGCCGATTCCGAGTGACCCTCAACACCCTGTTGCAAGGTGTTTGGGCGCTCCTACTGAGTCGGGCGAGTGGCCAGCGGGATGTGGTGTTCGGGGTGACGGTGTCCGGACGAACCGCGGGGGTTGTCGGGGTCGAGCGCATGGTTGGGCTGTTGATCAACTCCCTACCGTTGCGAGCGCGGGTGAAGCCAGGGCTTGGCTTAGAAACGTGGCTAGGAGATCTCCAACAACAGATGCTGGCGATTCAGCGTCATGAAGCGACGCCGCTGACTCGTGTTCGAGAGTGCAGTGAGATCGCCTCAGGTGAACCGCTTTTCGAGAGTCTGTTGGTGTTCGAGAACTACCGCACCGAGGCGGCGCAGGAAGGGCAGCGTCAGTCGTCGCTGCAGATCGAATCCGGGCGTGGGTTCTCGCAGATCAACTATCCGCTCTGCCTGGTGGTTGCCCCGGGGCCGCAGCTCGTTCTGCGTCTGTTGTATGACCCGAAGGCCTTCGATGCCGTCACCATCACGCGCTTGATGGGGGCCTGCCAAACGATCTTGATGAGTCTGGTGAAACAGCCAGAGGCGAGTCTCGAAGCCGTCCCTTGGCTGCATCCCAGCGAACGCCATCAACTGCTCGTGGAGTGGGGTGATGGCGGCGGTGAGCCGGTGCAGCGCGACGGGGCTTCGGTGAGTGAGATGTTCGAGCAGCAGGTGCTGCGGCGGCCCGACGATCCGGCGCTGGCCGGCTGGCAGTCCGCGGCGACGATGACCTACCGCGAGCTCGACCGCCGCGCCAATCGAGTGGCGAACCATTTGCGTCGTTTGGGTGCGGAACACGGCGCCCGGGTCGGGCTGTGTCTGGATCGATCACCGGACTGGGTGGTCGCGATGTTGGGGATTCTCAAAGCCGGCGCCGCTTATCTGCCCCTTGATCCCTCCCATCCCGCCGAGCGTCTGCGGTTCATGGCCACCGACGCCGGGATCCGACTGGCGGTCTCGCAGAGCTCGCTGCGGCAAATCTTGCCGGCAGAGATTGAAGTCCTGGTGATGGACGACTCGTCCTGGCAGACCGGTGAGGACGAGGCCAGGCCATTGTCACCAGCGACTGCGGACAGCCCTGCCTTGGTGATCTACACCTCGGGCTCGACGGGGACCCCAAAAGGTGTTGTGGTGCCGCATCGCGCGGTGATCGATCTGGTGGTCGAGAGTAACTATTTGAGCGTGTCCCCTGGAGACCGTGTGGCACAGGCGTCGAATGCGTCCTTCGACGCCGCCACCTGGGAGGTTTGGGGCACTCTGCTGTCAGGAGCGTGCCTGGTGGGTTTACCCCATGAGGTGTTGTTGTCGCCACCGGCGCTGGCGAGTTTTCTGTCTCGAGAGCACGTCAGCCGAATGTTCTTGACCACGGCGCTTTTCAATCAGGTGGCGCGGGAGGCGCCTGAGGCTTTCGCAGCCCGGACGGTGCTGTTTGGCGGTGAAAGAGTTGATCCCTCGTCGGTTCGGTGCGCCTTGGCCGCCGCGCCGGAGGCCCTGCTTCATGTTTACGGGCCGACCGAAAATTCGACCTTCTCGACCTGGTTCCGGGTGCTCGAGGTGGCCACCAACGGCCGGACCGTGCCGATCGGTCGCCCACTAGCTCGCCGCTCTGCGCTGGTTCTAGACGAGCGCTTGGAGCCCGTCCCTGTCGGTGTACCTGGCGAGCTTTATCTCGGCGGCGAGGGGCTTGCGACGGGTTACCTGGGGCGACCGGCGTTGACTGCGGAGCGTTTCCTGCCGTCACCTCACGAGTTACGTCACGAATTGCCTCACGAGTTACGTTACGGTGCGGCAGGATCGCGGCTCTATCGTTCGGGGGACATCGTCTGCGTCGACGGGACCGGTGCGATCGAGTTTGTCGGTCGCCGAGACAACCAGGTGAAAATTCGCGGTTTTCGAATCGAATTGGGGGAAATCGAGGCGACGCTACGGCAGCATCCCAGGGTGGATGACGCCGCTGTCTTGGTGTCGAAGAGCGGCGCGCCTGGAGAGTCACAGCGGCTGGATGCCTATGTTGGCTCAGCCGCTCAGCCGCCGGCCGAAGTTTCTGAGCTGCAAGAGTTTCTCAAGGCCAAGCTGCCTGGGTACATGGCGCCTGCCTCGCTGAGAGTGCTGCCAGCTCTGCCGTTGACCGCCAACGGTAAGATCGATCGCGACGCGCTGGCGCGGCTCCCCGGCGAGACGAACGCACCGCGGGACTTGGCGGCGGAGCAGCGCTCCTGGACGCCAACGGCCGAGGTGCTGGCCGGGATCTGGTCGGATTTGTTGGATGTGGCCGCGGTGGGGCTCGACGACGATTTTTTCGCTCTGGGTGGGCATTCGCTCCAGGCAACGCAGCTCATCTCGCGGGTTCGAAAAGCCTTCTCTATCGACCTGCCTTTGAGGACTCTGTTCGACACACCCACCGTCGCGGCGTTTGCCGCCGCGGTTGATGCCAAACGACATGCCGGGGTCGCAGCAACCTTGCCGCTCGAGGCGAAGCGCCGTCGGCGCGGCGAAGGTGTGGAGCTGTCCTTCGCGCAGCAGCGGTTGTGGTTCCTGGATCAACTGGCAGGTGACAGTCCGTTCTACAACATCCCGTTCGGTTTGCGATTCGAAGGCGCCCTTGACGTCGAGGTTCTCGGGCGCAGCCTGGACCACCTGGTGCAACGGCACGAGGTTCTTCGAACGCGCTTTCCGGTGATCTCGGGGCGGGCGGTGCAAGTCGTCTCCGAGGTGGATGGGCTGGCATTACAGCGAGTGGATCTGGCGCCGCTTGCGGGGGCTGAGCAGCACGACGAGTTGCAACGTTTGCTGCGCCGAGAGGCGACCCAGCCTTTCGATCTGGAGTCGGGGCCGATCGTGCGCGGCTTGTTGATCCGGCTCGCTGACGAAGAGCACGTGTTGTTGGTCAACATGCATCACATCGTTTCGGATGGCTGGTCAATGGGGATCGTCTTCCGCGAGCTGGTGACGTTTTATCAGGCGTTGCTGGCGGGAGAGCCCTCGCCGCTGGAGCCGCTGCCGATTCAATATGCCGATTTTGCCGAGTGGCAGCGCCAGTGGCTGACCGGCCAGGAGCTCACGAGCCAACTCGACTATTGGCGTGAGCACTTGAAAGATTTGCCACCTGTGTCGAAGTTGCCGACCGATCGACCGCGGCCGGAAACCCGCAGCTTGCACGGTAGAGAAGAAGTGTTCTCGTGGCCGCCGGAGCTCCAAGATCAAACTCGGCAGCTTAGCCGGCGTCGAGATGTGACGCTTTTCATGACCCTGCTGGCAGGTTTCCAGGCCTTGATGTGGCGTTATACCCATCAAGAAGACATCAGTGTCGGCTCTGGGATCGCCAACCGCAACCGCGCGGAGACCGAAGATCTCATCGGGTTTTTTGTCAACACGTTGGTTCTGCGCATGAATCTTGCCGGTAACCCGAGTTTCCTGGAGCTTGTCGACCAGGCCCGTGAGGTTGCGCTGGGGGCTTATGCGCATCAAGACGTGCCGTTCGAGGAAGTGGTCGAGGCGCTGCAGCCGGAACGCTCGCTGGAGCAGTCTCCCTTCTTTCTGGTGATGTTCGGACTGCAGAACTTGATCGCGAGCGACTTTGAGCTCGAGTTCGAAGGAGTGAAGGTGCTGCCGGTGGAGGTGTCGACGGAGACGTCACGTATCGATCTGAGCTTGGCGCTGATCGAGACCGACAGCGGCTTACTAGCCACCGCCGAGTACAACACCGATCTGTTCGACCGGGTAACGATCCAGCGTCTGCAGACCCATCTGCGGGAGCTGTTGTCGCGCGCGGTTGCGAATCCTCAGCGTCGGCTCTTGGAGCTCGGGGTCCTGGGTGTCACCGAAGCCCATCAGATGTTGGTCGAATGGAACGACACCGCTTGCACCTACCCACGGTACGCTGGACTCGATGAGCTGTTCGGTCGACGCGTCCACGCGGCGCCCGACGCCACCGCCGTCATTTGTGGCGGGACGGAGCTCAGCTACCTCGAGCTCGACCAGCGCGGGTCGCGATTGGCGCACCGTCTCAGGGCGCGGGGAGTGGGCGGGGATGCGCTGGTGGGTTTGTTCGCCGAGCGCAATGAACACATGGTGGTGGGGATGCTCGGGATCCTGAAAGCCGGCGGGGCCTACGTTCCGATTGATCCGTCGTATCCGGTGGAACGCCAGCAGTTCATGGTGGCCGACGCCGGTCTGGGTTGGATCGTGGCCCAATCGTCGTTGGTCTCTGAGCTGACCGTCGATCCTGAGAGGATCATTGACCTGGATGAATCGTCGGCAGTGACTGTGGACGTAGATGAGGCGATGCCGGTGGACGTGGCGATGCCGGTGGAAGCGGCGTCTGTGGATCGTTCAAGAACGGTGCGGGCTGACCAGCTCGCCTATGTGATTTACACCTCCGGCTCCACCGGCACGCCCAAAGGTGTGGCGGTGCCCCAACGGGCGGTGGTGCGGTTGGTGTTGGGCGCCAACTATGTGGCGTTGGGCCCCGGGGAGCGCGTCGCCCAAGTCTCGAACAGCTCATTCGATGCGGCGACCTGGGAGGTGTGGGGAGCACTGATCACCGGCGGCTGTCTGGTGATGGCGCCCAAGGACGTAGTGCTGTCGCCGAGAGATCTAGCCTCCTTCCTGCGCGACCGAGAGATCAAACATCTGTTTCTCACCACCGCGCTGTTCAACCAGGTGGCTCGAGACGAGCCGCGGGCATTCGCTCCCCTCGAGTCGGTGTTGTTTGGTGGTGAAGCGGTGGATCCACTGTCGGTCTCGCGGGTGCTCGCAGCGGATCCGCCGGCCCGTCTGGTGCATGTTTATGGGCCGACCGAGAATACGACCTTCTCGACCTGGCATCGTGTGGCCGAGGTTGAACCCTGGGCCACCACGGTTGCGATCGGTGGGCCGATCACAAATTCGACAACCTATGTTTTGGATCGCCATCTCCGGCCAGTGCTCGAAAGCGCCACCGGCGAGCTTTACCTCGGTGGTGAAGGGTTGGCGCGAGGCTATTGGAATCGCCCCGGCCTGACCGCTGAGCGTTTTATCCCGGCGCCGGTTGGAGCTGCTGGCTCTCGTTTATATGTCACCGGCGACTTGGTTCGTGCGCGTCGCGAAGGGGTTGTCGAGTTCCAGGGCCGGCGGGATCATCAGGTCAAGATCCGCGGCTTCCGGATCGAGCTCGGAGAGATCGAGTCGGTGTTGGCGGAACACCCCTCGGTGGCTGCCTGCGTGGTGGTGGCGCGAGCTGACGAGGTGGCCGGCGGTCGCCGCTTGGTGGCTTATGTCTGCTCGCGGCCATCAGTTGAATTCGATCGTGAGGTCTTGCAGAGCTATTTGGCGCAGCGGCTACCGGACTACATGGTGCCCAAGGTGCTGGTGGCTCTAGCCGAGCTGCCGATCAGCCCAAATGGCAAGATCGACCGTGCCGCGTTGCCGGCCCCACGGATGGACGGTGGACTGGCGGCAGCGCCAACCAGTGAGCGCTCGCCGGTCGAAGAAGTGCTGTCCGGGATCTGGCAGGATCTCCTCGGCCTCGAGCAGGTCGGCTTGGACGATGACTTCTTTGATCTCGGTGGCCACTCGTTGCTGGCGACGCAAGTCATCTCGCGGGTGCGAGAAGTGTTTGGCGTCGAACTGCCGCTGCAAACCCTGTTCGAGACGCCGACGGTGGCGGAGCTCGCCGAGGAGATCCAACAGGTGCAGGGCGCCCACGGCGGCGTCAGTGGCGCGCCGCTGGTGAAGTTGGAGTCGCGGGATGACCTGCCGCTGTCATTTGCCCAGCAGCGGCTGTTGTTCTTGGATCGTTTGAATCCCGACAGCGCGTCCTACAACATGCCGTTGGCGTTACGGCTGGTCGGCGCAGTGAGCATTTCGGGGTTGGCAGCCAGCCTGAGCGAGATTGTTCGACGCCACGAGGTGCTTCGCACTTCCTTCCCAACCCGGGACGGCGAAGCGGTTTTGCACCTCGAAGACCCGGCGCCGTTCAACTTGCCGGTCGTGGACCTGCGCTCGGTCGACCCTGAGAGTCTCGGTTTGGCCTTGGCGGAGGCGGAGATTGCTGCCCCCTTCCGGTTGGCGACCGGGCCGGTGGTTCGAGCTTTGGTTCTGCGCATCAGCTCATCGGAGCACATCCTGATCCTGTCGATGCACCACATCGTCTCGGACGGCTGGTCCCTGGGGGTGCTCTTCCGCGAGCTGATGTTGCTCTACAGCGCGGTCCTGGAGGGGCGTCCATCGCCGTTGCCCGAGCTGCCGATCCAATATGCCGACTTCGCTCATTGGCAGCGTCGGGAAATGGACGATCGTGTTCTCGAAGAGCAGCTCTCCTATTGGCAGAAACGTCTGGAAGGCGCCCCCCCGATCCTCGAGCTTCCTTTGGATCGCCCGCGCCCCCTGCTTCAAACCCAACACGGCGCGATGCTCCGAGATACCTGGTCAGCTGATTTGAATCAGGCCTTCAAGACCTTCAGCCTGGACTCGGACGCGACCTTGTTCATGACGTTGTTGGCGGTTTTTCAGGTGCTGTTGGCCCGCATCTCGGGCCAGTCCGACGTCAGTGTCGGCACCGTGATCGCCAACCGCAACCGGGCAGATACCGAGGGTTTGATCGGCTTTTTCGTCAACACTTTGGTGATGCGAACTGATCTGACCGGCAATCCCAGTTTTGCTGCTGTCCTACCGCGGGTCCGGCAGGCGGCGCTGGGGGCTTATGCGCACCAAGATGTGCCGTTCGAACAAGTGGTCGAGTTGATGCAGCCGGACCGTTCGCTCAGTTACTCGCCGCTCTTTCAGGTGACCTTCACCCTGCAGAACATACCGATCCAAGGCCTCGAGCTGCCGAATCTAGCGGTCAAGCCGCTCGAAGGTCTGGAGACTGAGTTCGCAAAATTTGATTTGACCCTGGCGATGATGGAGATGGGTGAAGAGCTGATGCTCGGAGCCGAATACAATCTCGACCTTTTTGACGCTGTGACGGTCGAGCGGTTGCTCAGGCATCTGAAAGCCTTGGCGACCCAATTGGTTGCCAATCCGGAGTTGAACATCAACCAGGTTGGATTCCTGTCGCGTCCGGAAGCGAGCCAGTTGGTGGTGGATTGGAACGACACGCGGGCTGCCTTCCCGAGCGACACCGCGCTCGCTGATCTGTTCACGGCTCAGGCCATTCGGCGTTTGGACTCGATCGCGGCGGTCTACGGTGGCGAATCAATCAGTTACGGCGAGCTCGATCGGAGATCGAGCCTTCTTGCGCACCGTTTACAGAGCGTTGGAGTCACCAACGAGACGCTCGTTGGGCTGCTGCTCGAACGTTCGGTGGACTTCATCGTCGGCATGCTCGCAATCCTCGAGGCTGGGGGCGCCTACGTGCCGTTGGATTTGTTGTATCCGGTCGATCGTCTGACCTACATGATCGACGATGCCAAAATCGGAGTGCTGGTGACTCGGGAGGCCCTGCGTCAACATTTGCCAAGCTTTGACGGGGTCGCGGTTTGTGTTGACCGTGTAGATGATGACCGTGTCGACGTTGACCGACTCGACGATGGAGCACCGTCGAGTCGGACGCCCGCCGAGAGTCTGGCCTACGTGATCTACACCTCGGGATCCACCGGCCAGCCCAAAGGTTCCGGGGTCAGTCAGAAGGCTGTGGCGCGCCTGGCTCTGGGTTGTGACTACGTAACCATCGGGCCGGGTGATCGGGTTGCCCAGACTTCGAATAGCGCCTTCGATGCCGCCGTTTTCGAAATTTGGAGCGCATTACTCAACGGTGCGCGTTTGGTCGGGATCCCGACCGATGTGTTGTTGTCAGCGTCGGCATTGGGTGACTTGTTGCAACAGGCGACGGTCAACCGTCTGTTTCTGGCCACCGCTGTGCTCAACCAGGTCGCGCGGGAGGCTCCACAAGCCCTGGCCTCCGTCGACACCGTCCTCTTCGGGGGTGAGGCGTCAGATCCCGGCTGGACGCGTCGAATTCTCGATCAACGTCGCAGCGGCGAGCTGATCCATCTTTATGGGCCGACCGAGAATACGGTGCTGTCGACTTGGCAGCGGGTTGATGCGGTGGCGGCGACGGCGGTCAGGGCTT
>JAJCXQ010000909.1 GCA_029263355.1 Acidobacteriota bacterium
CGCCCTTGTGCCCGATCCAGGGTTTGAAGGGGGGGCCAACAGCAGGGTCTGGGTGGGAAACGATGGCGGTGTCTTCGAGACAGACAACATCTTCACTGCGAGTTCAAACGAAGGTTGGGAAAACAAGAATCTGTCGTATCAAACGACGCAGTTCTACGGTGCATGTGGAGATGCGGGTACAGGAGTCTTCCTGGGCGGGACCCAAGACAACGGAACGCTTCGGACCACAACACGTTCAACTACTGCGACGAGATCGCTTGGGGGCGATGGTGGGTACTGCCTTGTCGACCCAGTTGATCCAAACATCGTCTACGGAGAGTCGCAGCGGCTCGGCGTCGCCCGGTCAACCGACGGTGGTCGGAGGTTCTTTCCGATCGACCAGACAATTCCCGATGAGTTTCATCCATTCATTGCACTCCTCGAACTCGATCCCAACAATCGAGATCGGCTTTATGCCGGCGGTGTCTTCAACTTCTGGAAGACTGAGAACGCCCGGACCGGGGACCCGCCACTCTGGGAACGGATTGAGACGCCGGGCGATCGAGTCCTTGTCTTTGGCGTTGCGCCAACGGATTCCAATGTGTTGTGGGCAGGGGAGGCGCTTAACCAACTCTACCTGACACGAAACGGACTCGATCAGAACCGCGTGTGGCAACAGGTTGAAACAACGGGCATTGTCGGCGGCGACATCCTTGACATCGCGATCTCTCGGTTTGACTCCGAGACGGTGTACCTCGGGCTTGGTCACTTTTCCGAGAATCCGCTCTGGAAGACGACTGATGGCGGCGAGAGCTGGGTGAACCTTCGGGGGACCGAACCCATGAACCTGCCACAAGCTCCACTTCGAAGCATTGTTGAGCACCCGACTAAGCCCAACTGGCTTTACGTCGGGACCGAGGTGGGGATCTATGCAAGCGAGGACGGTGGAGCCACTTGGTCAGCGATGGGCGAAGGGCCGGCAAGTGTCTCGACTGACCACCTCTCGTTTCTTCACAACTCAACGACCTTACTTGCAGCAACCCATGGTCGCGGACTCTGGAGTGTCGATGTTGAGGGAGATGGAGGCGCTACCGGGACATGCATCGAAGGTCCAGAGGCCATGTGTCTTTCAGACGAGCGGTTTCGGGTCACTGTCGACTGGACCGACTTTGACGGGAACAGTGGTGCGGGAACGGTAGCGAGTGACGGGAGTGCTGACACCGGGATCTTTTGGTTCTTTAGTGAAGAGAACTGGGAACTGATGGTGAAAGTCTTGAGTGGTTGCGAGATCAATGATCGCTTCTGGGTATTCGCTGCTGCAACGACCAACGTCGGATACACCATTACGGTGACTGATACCCAGGCGGGAGCGTTAAAGCGATACACCAACGAGCTCGGGGAGGCGAGTGTCGCGGTGACTGACACCGAAGCGTTTTCAACCTGCGGTGCCTGAGACCGCACTCGCGCTTCTTGGCCAGCCAAGTGATCCGTGCTTTCCTGTTTAGTGGATAGGTACCACTCCTTGAACTGCGTGCTGTGTGACCAAAGCGTTTGGTTGCGGAGCAACGCACTTCAAGGCAAGGAGTACCTGTATGGATAGTTGGAATGGGATTCGTGTCTCAGTCGAAGAAGACTCCACGATCGTTTACCTCGAAGAGAGTCTGTTGACCTTCGTTGGAAGGGCAAACTCGCCGTGGGATCAGGGGAACTGGCCTGGATGACGAAAGCTCTTTCGAGATTCTCTTCAGAGGTGTGTGCCACATGACAAGCCAGTCTGCATTGATGCGGATCAGGTCATGTGTCACGTACGACTCGTTCGTTGTTGTCTACCAGGACACCTATAAAAAACCGCTTCAGTGAGCTGCTTCTGAGCTACTTCGAAATCGCGATAGAAGTAATATCTCCCCATCTGTACGCTGGGATAATCGTGAATTAGCGCGAACGTCTTTGATTCAGAGATGTAGACGTGCTTGAAGACGGCTTCCGGAGAGAAGATGGTCTCGTGGCTTGTCCCAACGCTGAGGATTGAGTATGCGCGAACGCTGAGCGCTGGACCGAAGTACATCCCAAAGAGCGTTTCCTCAACTCTATTCCTCACCGACTTGAAGATCTCGAAGAGCTGCTCGAGTCCCACGGGCTTGCTCTTCGATGGGATTCGTGAACTCGCCATCAGTGAGGGAAACATTGAGTTCTCGGACGTAGTAGTCCTTTATGTAGATAGGCGCAATATATTATGGACTCAAGTTACCCCGAGGTTAATGATCTCTCGCTAGCGCCAGTGCAGAGCGTCCTCGTGCCCGTGCGTTGCGGAGCAACTCCAAAGTATGTTATGCCTATAGCCCAAAAGAATTGAATTTTCAGTTGGTTCGATGCTGCCATCCTAATATGGCAATTAGTGGATTCTACCATCTTGCTTCGAGGGCGGTGGCAGATCCTAAGCTAGTGAATAAATAAAGCCTTAGAGAGGCAACGTAATGGAGAATATCTCTCGGCCGGCCGCCACTGCGATTCTTGTCGCTCTCTTGTTCGCCCATCACACGAA
Organism: Acidobacteriota bacterium; assembly: GCA_029263355.1. Classification (GTDB taxonomy): domain Bacteria; phylum Acidobacteriota; class Thermoanaerobaculia; order Multivoradales; family J023; genus JAAELT01. The sequence goes on from JAJCXQ010000909.1 coordinate 2,522, forward strand.
CGCACAAGACGGTACAGTGTCCCTCAACCTGGAGGATGCTGAGTACCTTGAGTGCTCGTTCCACAAGATCGACTCCAAGCGAGCGCGAGGGATCGTCACGCAGCAAGTGCAGAACGACCTCACCCTAGACTTCACAGACCCTGCTGTAGCTGACTCGGTTGCACTATTTAGCTCGGCACCGTGTACTGGCCTCTGGCTACAGCCTCAAATCTTCACCATGCCAGCTGAGGGGGGAGACATACCGATCGGCCTTGGGGCAGTCTCAACACTAGGGAGGCGAATGTTCGGCAAGATGCGGAAGAAAAGGAAGGAGTCAAAGGGTGAAGAAGTACAAGCTGTCCTCGAGCGGGATATTCTTCTCATAGGATCATTTGATGGCCTTCACAGCAAGCCTGGTGTTAACGAGCACAAGCTCGGCTTTCGTCGCTTCAGATGGAATGGGATCGAAAAACGAGCCTTCGACGATGCCTTTGTTGGATTCAGCATCAAGCGCAGCTGGAAAGGCAATGAACAGAAGTCAGCTTGCGGCACTTCAGCCATCATGCCTCACTGGAAAGTAGGATGCGGGCTTCGCGACGAAGAATGGAAGGAG
>JAJCXQ010000910.1 GCA_029263355.1 Acidobacteriota bacterium
ACCTCGTGGGCTGCGCAGCAGCTCCGAACTCGCCGGTCCTCTTGCGAGACGCATAAGTCCATGTATTACAACTCGATACGAGAAGCTGAGAATCGTTTAGCTCGAACACGCTCGCTGCTTGCTCGCTCCACGAGCTCTCCCTCACTGCAGATCCCGTCCCAACTGAAACTAAGCTACCGGACGCAACTTCTCCCACCAATCGGACGCCGCCCGCCGCACCCGCCCCAGCTTCGAGGGTGATGACGCTGTTGCTCCAGTCTGCGACAGGACGTCACAGGCGCGTCTGCCGGCAGTGTTCGGCCGGCGACGCTGGCGCCGTCTCGGCAAGATGACTGCCGGCGGCACTCTAAGTGTTGAACAAAAGTCACTTACGCCGCTTCTGGGCAGCTCGGGGAAACGATGTCCGCTTTTTCGGCCGTCGATCTGCAGCTCGGGAAGCGGAGTTTCGATTATTTCGAGGCCCTCCAAGGGCTCGGAGAGGGTATATTCGATTTTTTCGAGGTCTTGTGCCAGCTCGGTGAAGAGGTGTTCGATTTTTTCGGAGACCAAAGAGCCGTCGTTTGCGCTCTTCGGGTGGGTCAAAACCCGCCAACCGCCAGTGTTTTCGACCCTCGACGTTGTCTCGATGCCGATTCTTCCGGCGTCGGCAGTCTCCGTCGACGACCCAGAGCCCAACTCGCGGTCGTCGAGCCGGATCATGCCGACGACACGCACCTGTTCGACGAGGTCGGGATGAAGATCCACCGGCCGTTGCTTCAACGGCCGGCCGCGACGACCGATCTGCGGACGCACGGCGTCACCTAGGGTGGGCAGGCCAATCAGGATCAGCTGCGCCTCGAGCAGTTGGCCGCCACGGGTGGCGGCGCGGTCGAAACGCTGCATCGCCTTGCGCTGATCGAGCATCGCCGACGCCACCTCGAACCGCCCCCGGCCGACCTGATCGAGGGCCTGATCGAGCTCGGACAACGATATACAGAGACTGGCCTCGATGTCTTCGATCACCTGAGTGAACACCGGCATCTCGTTGTCCTGCACTCGTAATCGCAGCAGCTCCAAGATCTCCGACGCCTGGCGACAGAGCAGCCAGGGGCGACGGCGGGTGGGCCCTAGCTTCTCCAAGCGATGACGGATGACCTCGTCCTTCACCAAGCATCGCAGCCGCGGTCGCGCCTGGCCGAGCTGCCGATAGAGGCGCTGCGCGAGGTCATCACGCCGGGCCTGGCGCCGACGCTGGCGGGCGCGAAGCTGGTGGTAAACCTCGTCCGCCGACAGCATGGCGCGCATACGCTGCATGATGCGTCGACCCATGTCGACGAAGGTCCCTCCAATACGGGTGCCGGCGTCCACTGCGGGCGCACCAACCATGCGACGCATCGCCTCGCTGGCCACATCGGCACAGGCGAAGGCCGCCCACACGATCGGTAGGGCGTGCTCGGCTCGGTTGTGGATTCGTTTTGATCTCATGGGGCTCTCTCCTCGGGTCATTTCCTCTATTATAGAGAATATTGTCCAGAGAGAGATCTGTCTGCCAGGCGCTATACCTGGCCGCCACCTATACCTGGCCGCCACCCGCTCCCAGCGCTATCTTGTGGCCTCTGTCGGGCCGGCAGTACCAAGGGTAGGGTCGACTACCGTAATGAATGGGAAGATCTCGAAATCACGGCCGTTCAAGGTCGCCAGACGGGATACGCCAGCTGCCTCCAGCATGGCGGCAAGGGCCGTATCGAGGATCCGTTTGCGCCCCAGGCGGTATTTCATCATCAGCTCACAGAGCCGATCGTGACTGCTGACGGCGGGGGTAATGCGTTCGGTGTCATGGCGACGCCAGAGCCCACGTGAAAACCGCAAAGCCTCTGCCATCGGCAGCGGGTGCTCGAACCTCCGCCGATCGGTCACGACGTGGAGAAACTCGTTGAGGGTCTGATGAGCGATGCCAAGCTGTTGACCTTGCTCGTCGACTTCACGCCTCAAGCACTCGCGAACCGTGTGATGGTGCGGAGCCCCGGCCATCGCCCAATGCACCAAAACATCGGAATCGACAGCCAAGACCCGGCTCCCCGGCCGGCCTCGACTCACGATTCGAGCATCTCGTCATAAAGATCGCTGCGTGTCCACTCTCGCAGCATCTTGCCACTCGGGTGAGGCGAGATGTCGAGCACCGAGCGATGATCTCGACTCTCCGAGCTCAGGTAGAGCGCCATCGCTTCACGGATCAGCTCGGCGACCGCCCGCCCCTGGAGATCGGCCAGTTGCTTGAAGGTCTGGTAGTCGTCCTCAGCCACGTGAACGGAAATAGGCTTCATAGTGAAGATTCTATATAGGGATCCTATATAGGTCAAGTCGGCGCACGGGTCGGTCGTGGCCCATTAGTGTTGGCTTGAGATAGCTGCTACTGACTTGCCGCCCAGCTGACGATCACCCGCCGAGCATCGCCAGGCTTCAAGGGGGCCAGGCCAGCGCCGTGCGCCATGGCTTCGAGGCGCTCGAAGCGCTCGCCAGCCTCGGGGGATTGCGCGATCAACCAGCGCAGGGCGGTCGCCGCCGGAGGCGGCTCGTAGGGGTAGTCGGCGCTGTGCAGCAGGTGCAAAAGCTGGCTGGGTGCAGGCCCGTTCCAAGGACCCTTCTACGGGCTTGACGAGGGCACCTAGATTGACCGACCGCAGCTAAGGATCCTCGAGCTCTTTTCGTGGCTGTCGGGTCGCCCGCAAGGTGACTGGAACCAAGAAGAAGAGCGCGTAAATGGCGAAGGCGTAAATCGGCACCAACGGGGCGGCTTGTTGGACCACTTGGCGAGCCAGCGAGCGGATGATGTAGACAAAGCTGGGCGGGCCGATGAGATAGGTCCACAGCAGGCGCTTGCGTGACCGGTCCTTGGGGAGGGTTTGGGTCCGGAATACATAAATATTGCCCGCCACCCAGCCGAGGACGGCAGCGACGCTGTAGAGCCGATAGAGATCGAGATCGAGGGTGCCAGCGAGCGGCACCAACCCCATACCGATGAGGATAGCCAGCAACCACGCGGCCGAGAAGACCGCCAGCAAGAGCTGTTCGAAACGTAACACGCGCCGTGGCTGAGCCTAGCCCTCGATGCTCTTCTGATACTGCTCGGCGCTCATCAGAGACTCGAGCTGATCCGCAGAATCGAAACGCAACTTGATCAACCAGCCCTTGCCGTGAGGGTCGTCGTTGACGATTTCCGGGGCATCTTCGAGGGTCTCGTTGACTTCGACGATTTCCCCGCCAAGGGGTGTGTAAACATCGGCGGAGGTCTTCGATGAGTCGATGGCGCCAAAAGCTTCTTCTGGCTCGAACGTGTCGCCGACTTCAGGCAGGTCGATGTAGACCACTTCACCCAATTCGCTCTGAGCGTATTGGGTGATGCCGATGACACAAATATCATCTTCGATGCGCAGCCATTCGTGGTTCTTGGTGTAACGAAAATCGTTTGGGTACATGGTCGATTCCTTCTTGGCGTTACGGGGTCGGCGTTCTCAGTCTTCCCGACGATAGAATGGCAGCGAGACGACAACCGCATCGAAGCGGCGTTTTCGGACCGCGATCTGGAACTCGGTGCCTAGAGCAGCGAGCTCAGGCGGCACGTAGCCGGTGCCGATCGCTTTGTCGAACGTTGGGCTCCAGCCGCCGCTGGTCACCCGGCCAACTTCCGCGTCGTTATGCAGGATCGCGTGGTCTTGGCGGGCGATGCCACGGCCTTTGATCTCGAAACCGATGAGCTGCTTCGCGGTGCCTTGGCGTTTTTGACCGCGCAACACTTCACGACCCAGAAAGTCGCCCTTCTTGAGCTTGACAACCCAACCGATGTTGGCCTCGTAGGGTGTGGTCTGGCGGTCGATCTCATGGCCGTAGAGGGCCATGCCGGCTTCCAACCTCAAGGAGTCACGAGCCGCCAAACCGGCTGGAATGAGTCCGTCAGAGGCGCCCGAGTCGAGCAAAACGTCCCAGATGTTGGGCGCGTCGGCGGGATCGAGATAAAGCTCGAAGCCCGCCTCGCCGGTGTAACCGGTGCGGGAGATCAGGCAGTCCGCGCCAGCGACCGAACCTTGGACAAAGTGGTAGTAGCGAATGGCTCCGAGCTCTGTGGCGGTGTGACGAGCCAAGATCTCGGTTGCTTTGGGGCCCTGGAGGGCCAACAAAGCATAACGATCGGAGTGATCCTCGATCGTACAGTTCGGATGAGGATGCGACTGGAGCCACTGCAGGTCTTGGTCGAGATTGCCGGCGTTGACCACCAGTAGATAATCAGCTTCGCCGAGCCGATAAACCAGGAGATCATCCACATAAGTGGCTTCGGGGGTCAAAAGACCGCTGTAGTGAGCCTGGCCGAGCTGGAGCTTGGCGACATTGTTGGGCGTCATGCCTTGCAGGAAATCGAGGGCGCCTGGGCCATGGACGCGAAACTCGCCCATGTGAGAGACGTCGAAGAGCCCAGCGGCATTGCGTACCGCACGGTGCTCCTCGAGCTCCGAGGCATAACGTACCGGCATCTCCCAACCGGCGAATTCGACCATCTTGGCGTTTGCCGCCAGGTGGCGATCGTAGAGCGCTGTACGCTTCGGGCCGGAAGCTTCCGACATGGTTTTCGAGGCTCCTTTCGTCAACAGTCCTAGAGACCGTGAACGATATCATGGAGCGTTCCTCAACGGCCTGAGTCTGCGAGCTGGAGTGGGTGAGGTCGGCTCAGTCGAGGCTATTGCAGTGGCCCACGATGTGATCGATCGAGTCGACGATATCGTCGATGTGGTTGAACGAATAGCAAGGCCGTGGTCTGACTTTGACCACGGCCTGATTGGAGGTGTAGCTCGAAGCGACTTTACAAACACCTTACAAGAAGTGCCGCAAGGTCTTTGTGGGCCACGGGTTTCAACTTTTGAAGGGACACGAGGCTGCCTCTCGAATCCCGTTTCACAGACCTGAAAACCGAAACCAGGAGACACATCATGACTTATCGCAAAGGTGCTCTCATTGCCCTCACGCTCACCATCACCCTCGCGCTAGCCGCCGTTGCTCAAGCGAGACCCCACGGTCGCGGCGCCGGCCGAGGCTTGCTGCCGCCACCGGGATATCTCGAGCTCACTGACGAGCAGCTCGAGGCTGCGAAAGGCATTCGCCAGGAAGCTCACGGCGCGGTTGAGCCGATTCGAGCCGAGATGCGAACGCTGCACCAGCAACTCGAGGCGGCTTTTGAAAACGACGCCCCCGACGCCACGGAAGTTGGCCGGCTGACGATCGATATCCATAGTCAACGCCAGCAACTCCAGGCGATCCGCCAGGATGCCGAGAGCCAGTTCTCCGCCCTGCTGACCGCCGACCAGCTCGAGCGGTGGGAGAACTTCAAAGACTTACGGGGTCGCCGGGATGGACGTCGGCACCGCGGAGGGCCTGGTGAACCCGGTGGACGGTTTGGACAACCCGACCAGCAATTCTGAAGCCTACTCTTCGAGGTTCTCGGCCCGCTCGCTCTCAGCGCGGAGCACTTTCACCACGGCCTGCTAATTCTGTTTGCCCCCAGCACCGTCTGCCCCCAGCACCGTCTGCCGCCAGCACCGTGCCGGGGGCTTTTCGCGTCGGCTTGCAGGACATCAATTGCGAGTTGAGGTGTCCTGGCTGCGTCGGGAGGCAGCTTTCTTCGACAACCTCGCGGCGCGCTCGAGTCGCGGCAGAACCTCCTGCAGTTGCTCGAGTTCGGATCCTGTAGCGTTCCGGACGCGATGGATGCTTAACTTGTGGAGAGCCTGGGCGTCGGGGTGTCTCACCACTTGAGCGGGATGGGTCCAAGGATCCGTTGACCGCGCCAACTTGTCGAGATCGGCGGAAATCGACATCGCAGTCGTGCATGGACTCGCTGCATCAGCAACACCACAGGCGGTGATTAGTTCAATCAGGGCGGTGGCATGCTCGCGAGTCGACTCGCAGGTGGTGAGGGCGTCGACTTGAATCGGCAGCAAGTCGGCTCTTTCATTCGCGATCAGATCGATCAGCTGGCCGATGGCGGTGATCGAGATGGAACCGTTGGAGCCGTTAGTGGCGTTCCGCGGCGTCGCGTTGAGAATCGCTCCCTGACGGGCGGCCAGAGTGCGGAGAGGGTATGGGATCACCGGTGATGATTCTGTCTTCAGTAGACTCATGTCTGGATATCTCCTTCAGCTGGTTGCGACTCATTGATAGCTGGTCAATGAGGTGTATCGCAACAACGGTGCCAGCTTGGAAGAGCTCCCGATAGGACTCTGCTGGATCAGCACAAACTATTGATAATCATAGCTTTGTGCTGATTGTACAGCTGGTCTGTAGGCGGAATACTACGTCGCCAAAACATGAGTTTTTTTACGGGTAGGGAGTTTCTCCCTACCTGTGTCCGGCTCTCGATGGGTCGTCGAGCAGCCTCGAAAAGAGGCTGCTGCCGGAGTTGACGAAATGGGCCTGCTAGCGGTCGAAATCGACCCGCTTGACGTCGGTCCAGGCGACGTAGACCGGGTCGCCTTCCTTGGCGTCGAGGATCAGCACTCCGTCGTGGGCGCCGCCGACATCCGCCGAATCTTCGAGCTCGATCTTCTCACCGCTCTTCAGCACCACCAAGCTCGAGTCGTAGGTCTCGGGAACGATCGATGCGATCAGGGAGAAGGGGATGTGATAACTGATGTCACGCTGGTCGCCGCCCAGGATCTCCCACGTCTCGCTCTCGTCGAGATCATAAACGATGCGTCCCTCGTAGACCTTGCCGTTCTCGTCGGTGACTTTGCCCGACAGCGATTTGGCGGGGAGATACGCCTGGTAGCTCGGTCCGGTGCTATTGGGGTCCGAAAAGTCGAGACGTTCGAAGGCGTCCCATTCCACCAGCACCCGGCCATAACGTTCATCGTCGACGAAAATGCCGCGATTGTTACTGTCGACGTCATTGGAGTCTTCCAGCACCATTTCTCGCCCGCTCTTCAAGACGACCCGTGAGCTGTTGCTGGTGTGGCGCTCGATCGAGCGAATATTGCCCATCTCGATCGACATTTCGCCATCGCGGCTCTCGCCGTCGAGTTTGTCGGTCGAAAGGCACTCATCTTGATCCCATTGGATGAAGCCGCTGAACTCGCCGCGCCGGGTCTCGACGGTGCCGTAGAGCCGGTCGGCTTCGACGACACGATCTTTGGGGGTCGGCAGCATCTCGATTTCCTCGATGTTGCTCCAGCGAACGTCAATTTCGCCGACCTCTTGGTCCCAGACGTGAATTTTGCCCCCGAGATCATTTGATCCGCCATCGATCTTGATCTCGGTCCCGTTCTTCATCACCAGTGTCGCCTCGTCCCCGTGCCGGACCACGATCCGTCGAATATCTCCGAAGCGTGCGATCAGGCTGCGGTCATGCGAGACGTTGTGCCACTTCGAGCCAATAGAGATGCCGAAGACCTTGATCGCTTCCCGATCTCGGCGCTCGCGTCGTGGAGCCCGGTCGATATAAGGGCGCTCTTCCTTCGTAGAGTTGAAGTGATCTCCCCAGAAGGCTTCTTCCTTGCCCCACCGCATCCGCCCTTCAAACGTCGAGCCGGTGCGGGTTGTGATTTTGCCGTAGATGAATCCTTGGGGATCCTCCGCCGCCGCTGCCGGGGCTGAGGCCAGCAAGATGACAGCCGCGAGAGTAGGGAGGGCGATACGTATCGAGGAGCTCGAAGTGACGCTCATGTTGAAGTCTCCTTGCAGCCTGGTGACAGTGAAGAGATTTGCGTTATGAATACCTCACCCGCCGCTCGAACGAACGGCAGGTTGGTTCGCGACGGAGTCAGCTGGGTCTCGATCGTGGGATACGTCGAAAGATGGTGATAGGTTTCTGCGAACTACCGTTTGTGCCTTAGCGTCGATCGCGCCTACTTCGATTACTTCCAGGTTACGTATAGAGTTGAAGTATGGCGCAACCCAGTTCCAAGTCCCCTGCCAACGACTCACGGATCGATTTCGAGGGTGAGCTCAACGCCGAGCAATACTCCGCGGTGACCTCCCTCGAAGGGCCACATCTCGTCATCGCGGGTGCTGGCAGCGGTAAAACGCGGACTTTGGTGTACCGGGTCGCCCACCTGGTGTTGCAAGGGGTCCATCCCGAGTCGATTCTGCTGCTGACGTTTACCCGCCGTTCGGCCCAGGAGATGCTGCGTCGAGCTGTCGGTTTGCTCGACGAACGGTGCCACCGGGTGTCCGGCGGCACGTTTCACTCTTTCGCCAACATCACCTTGCGGCGTTATGCCGATCGCCTCGGCTACAGCAACAGCTTCACCATCATCGATCGCGCGGACTGTGTCGACATGATCGGTATTTTGCGAACCGAGGGCGGTTACGAGCGCCAAGGGCGACGCTTTCCCCGGGCCGAAACCCTGCTCAACCTATTCTCCAAAGAGATCAATACCCACCGTCCGTTGGAAGAGCTGCTGGAAGCCGACTACGGCCAATTTGTCGATGATCTCGAGGCCATCCGTGAGCTGCGGAAGAGTTATGCCGAGCGCAAGCGCGAGCACAACGTGATGGACTACGACGACCTGCTCGTCAACCTACGGGATCTCTTGGCCGAGCATCCCGTGGCGCGGCGCCAACTGACCAGCACCTATCGCTACATCATGATCGACGAGTATCAGGACACCAACCGTCTTCAGGCCCACATCGGGGCGTTGTTGGCGGCGAGCCATCGCAATATTATGGTGGTAGGTGACGATGCGCAGTCGATCTACGGCTTTCGCGGCGCCAACTTTCGCAACATTATCGATTTTCCGCAGATCTTCGAGGGCTGCGAGACACTGTTGCTCGAGCAGAACTACCGCAGCACGCAGCCGATTTTAGATCTCAGTAACGCGGTGCTCGAGAAGGCGCGGGAGAAATATACCAAGCGCCTCTTTACCAAACTCGAGGGTGACGAAAAGCCGGTGCTCCTACGCACCACCGACGAGTACACGCAGGCTGAATACATCTGTGAGAAGGTGCTGGCGCTGCGCGAGGAAGGGGTGTCGCTGCAAGACATCGCCGTGTTGTGCCGAGCGGCGTGGCACACCAATTCGTTGGAGCTCGAGCTCAACAACCGCAATATCCCTTTTAAGAAGTTTGGCGGTATCAAGTTTGTCGAAGCGGCGCATATCAAGGACGTCTGCGCCTTGCTCAAGATTGGCGTCAACCCCCTCGATGCCGCCGCCTGGTTTCGTATCCTGCAGTTCTTCGAGGGGATTGGTCCGAAAACCGCGCGCGGCCTGGCCGACGGGGTGGTAGCGGACGGTGGCGCCCTGGGCAGCCTGGTCGCACCGAAGGTTGCGAAACGCAAATACGGCGCTGATCTGGCAAGCTTGAAGGGGCTGCTGGACAAGATCAGCAAGCCGCGCCAGCCGTTGGTCGAACGTCTCGACACCACCCTCGAAACCTACCAACTCTGGATGCCGAAGAAATTCGACGACACACCGCGGCGCGTTCGCGACCTCGAAGCCTTGGCGGTGATCGCCGAGCGCTACAGCGAGCTCGAAGAGTTTCTCACCGATCTCGCCATCGATCCTCCGGACTTTAGTCGCCCGGCAGCGGTGTCAGGCGCCGATAACGAAGACGAGTGGATGACCCTGTCCACCGTCCACTCGGCGAAAGGGCTGGAGTGGAATACGGTGTTTCTGGTGCAGATGAACATGGGGCGCTTCCCAGGCTACAACAGCTTGCAGGACGCCGACGATTATGAAGAAGAGCGCCGTCTACTCTACGTTGCGGTCACCCGAGCGAAGCGGCGCCTCTATCTGATCAAACCGGAAGAGCAGAAGGGCCGCGGCGGCTATTTTGAAGTCGCCGAGCTCAGTCCGTTGATTTCTGAAATTGATCGACTCAACCAGTTGGTGGACGACGAAACCTACGCTCCGGCTCCCGAAGAAGACGACTGGCAGGGAGACGGGAGTACCGCAGCGAGCGCCGATCAACTGAAGCGGATTCAGGACTACTTCGGGTAGTCATAGGGCTTCTACTCTGCCATGGCCATACCATCTCTTGAGGTGCCTTCTCGCGGTGTGCCTGTGAACCGATGGTCCATCCTCACTTGGGCGACCGCGGCGTCGTGGCTCACGGTCGCTGCCCTGTGGTGGCTGCACGTCTTGCAGCAGCCGGCGCCGACTTGGGTGAGCCAGGTGATGGCCGTCGTCGCCATCTCGCTCACCGGCGTTTTGATCGTCGCCCGTGGACTCGCCGCCTGGCGTCGCGGCGAACGTCGTCGGATTTTGATCTTGTTCGCCATTGTCGTGTTGTCGCTGGCGCTCCACGTGATCGGGATCGAGCACGAGGTCGGGGACGGTTATTACCATGACGAGGGCACCTACCGTCACCACGCCTACCAGATCAATCAAGGCAACTACCTGCGTGACAGCTTCTTCTATCCCCATTTGTTGTACTACATCGACGCCTTCGTCACCTGGCTGGCAGCCCTCGCCCCCCAGCCGGTGCTCGCGGCGTCGACCTGGGTGTTCGGGGTTTCGGATTGGCAGGTGTTCTGCCGCCTGTTGGCGCGGCTGGTGACCGCAGTGATGGCTGGGCTGACCGCGGTGCCGGTGTTTCGAGCGGCTGAGCGCCTATGGGGGCTTTACGCCGGTGCGCTCGCGGGATTGTTGATCGCCTGTGCACCGGTCTACAACCAAGGCGGCCATCTCAACACTGCGGACGTGCCGTCAGCTTTCTTCGCCGCCCTGTCGTTTCAAGTTGTGGCGCGGCTCGTGCAGGCTGAGAGTCGGAGAGACTATGTTTGGGCTGGCATTTATGCGGGTCTCGCTGCCGGCACTAAATATCCGGCCGGGCTGGTCGCGTTGGCGATTGTGGCGGTGTATTTGAAGTGGCGACTCGCCGATCGTCGCTTTTCTTGGGGACTGGTCTGGGCAGGCTTGCCCTCTTTGGCGGTCTTCTTGCTCACCACCCCGGGATTGGCCCTCGATCCACGCTCCAACATTTTTGGTTCCAAGGGAGCGCTCTTCGGCGCCAGGCAGTACTCCCAAGGGGGGTGGATCGGCGTTGTGGTGGACTCGAACTGGCTCTACTACCTCAACCTGATTGCACAAAGCTTCGCTTGGCCGGCCATCCTCTTGGGAGTAACCGGCTTGTTCTTGCTGCGTCGTCAGCCACTCCGATCCGCCCTCTGGCTGTTACCTTTCCCCGCCCTCTATCTAGCCCTCATCAGCTCGATGAACATGGTTGTCGAGCGCAACCTCTATCCCGCATTGCCTGCCCTCGCAGTGCTGCTGGGCGCGGGCATCGCCGCCTGGGCACGCCGTTGCCGCGAGCGCCTACCGAGCAAGGGAGGGCTGTTGGCACTTGGGCTCGCGGTGGTCTGCTTGAACCTGCCGTTCCTTCGGGTGGTGATGCAAGATATCGCTTACACCAGCGACAGCACCCGCCAAGTGGCTGCCGCGTGGGCGCGGGAGACCCTGCCGCGAGGGGCGAAGATCCTCAAAGAGCGTTACACCCCCAATCTGGATCTGTCCGCCTTCCAAGTCGAAAAGACGCGTTGGATCGGCGCCTACACGGTCGCTGAACTGGTCGAAGCGGATTTCGACTTCGTGATGTTAGCGAGCGACGCCTTTCAACGTTTCCTGCGCCCAGAGCTCCACTTCAAGGACTTCCACAAGATTGCCGAGGGCAATTATCGGCAAATCTTCGAGCTCGAACAGGTGACCGAGATTCGTCCAAGTAACCTGCGAATGGGTCCGAGGATTCTGGCCTTCAAGGTTCCACCGCGAGATGTGCCGGAGCGGCAGGTGATCGACGCACGCAAACCGATTCGCAAGAAGTTGGAACCGCGTGAGGAGTGGACGGCTCGTGTCCGGTGGGTGCAGACCCATCACTGGCGGACCCTGCGAGCTACGTTACGGGCCGGTAGCAACCGTCTACAGCTCAACGGCGCCATCGCCGGTTATGGCTACCTCGGTGTTATCGATCTCGACAACCAGGAAGTCACCTATGCCGAACGGGCAGAAGGTGAGGCCTTCCGTATCACTCTCGAACAAGGGGGGAGGTTCTTGTTGTGCTTTTACATCGACCAGGCAAGTCAGCTGGAGACGCTCGAGATCTCCCCGATTCCCGCTGATCGTTGACACTGTCTCTGACACCCAGCCGCGGAGCCTGATGATGAAACGTTGGGACCCAAAATCCCGTAGCTATCGTATGAGAACATACGACAAATCGAGTGCGGGTCCCTGAGCCCGCGATCCACCAGGAGGCACCATGGCAAACGTCGAACGTGTGCGCGAGGTTGTGGACACTCCGCCGAGCGCGGAGGAGCTAAGTGAACGGGCCGAGAATGGCTGGCGACTGGTGGCAGTCGAATGGCAGCGCGAAGCCGAGGGGGGCGATAGCGAAGCGTTTGCGCGGGAGGAGGTCCCCTACGGATTGGCGGTCGACGCCGATCACCACTATCTGGTCGAGAATCCTACCGAGGTTGAGGCGATGCGCTGTCTGCTCGAACAGGTGGTGCTGGACCGTCCGTTGTCGGAGGTCGCTGCTGAGCTGACTCGTCGCGGATTCCGCCAACGCAGCGGCGTGGAATGGAATCAAGTCGCGTTGTTCAATCTGCTTCCGCGGGTCGTCGAAGTCGCGCCGCGGATCTATTCCAGCGAGGAGTGGGTCGAGAAGCGACCTCTGCTTCGGGTCGTCGGTTAGCAGCCTGTCGTACCAGAAGTCTACGTAGGTCGCGTCAGAATCAAGGCGGTGGCGCCTGAGAAGGTCAGCGCCAACGTCAAACCCAGAAGCCCACCCAATCCAGCGGGAGCACACCCGATCGCAGCGATCAGCCCCGCCGTAGATCCTGCTGCAAGAACGTGCTCGCGACTGCAGCAGTCGCGCAACAGGCAATGGGCTGTTAGCGCCAGGCCGCTGATCGCCCCCCCGGCGCTGCAGAGCCCGAAGAGCAGCGGTGAAGGGGAGACCGGGCAGAGATTGCAAGAGACGGCGATCATGGGTATGGCATAACCGGTGAGGCCAATCAGAATACCAGGGAAGACGGCGCGGCCAAAATCCTGGCCTCGCCAGCGCAAATACACCAAGAAACCTGCCGCGATGAGGCTGATGGGAGCCAGAAACGCGCCGGAACTTGGACACCAGCGCAAGGCGAGCAAAGCCAACGGCGGAACCACCAGGGCGTAGGGCATCGCGGCGCCCAGACGGCCGAGCTCGTAAGCTCGCCGGACTCGGCGGTGCAAAGAGTCATCAGGATTCATGACGGAGTCTCCAAGCCTCGCGCAGGCGGCTGCGAGCGCGTTGTAGCCGCTTACGAAAGGTTGCGGGGGCCACGGTGGCAGGGGGCCTGTCGTTCAAGGAGGCAACCAGAGTCTCGACATCGCGGGCTGGTAGTCCGGCGAGCACTTCGCTGGCGGCTATCGCGAGGTCGTGCTCGATCACGTCGTGCTCGAAGATGCCGTCGTCGGCCAGAGTGTGTTGCGCTGCCGCCTGTCCACTATAGCGCTCTAGAGCACGATCGCGTCGTCCGAGTGAACGCCTGCGAGTGCGGCATTCATTGGCTGCAATGCCGAAGATCCATGACAGGGCGTCGCGTTGCGGATCAAATCTGGCGGCTCGGGAGAAGACGGTGAGGAGGGCCTGTTGGGCGGCGTCTTCAGCTTCGTCCCGGTTCGGCAGCAGGCGTCCAGCGAAGTTGTTGAGTAGTGTTCGTGTGCTGCGAAATAGAGGCTCAAAGGCAGACCGGTCCCCGTCCGCCAGGCGGACCATCCAGTCGGGGATTGGCTCGCGGGTGGCTATCAACAGGTCTCTACAGGACTCATGCTGGAGTCTCCTCAAACTAGGCGTGAGGCGTCGTTAGTGGCCTGA
>JAJCXQ010000911.1 GCA_029263355.1 Acidobacteriota bacterium
GATCTCGGGACAGGTCGACTCCATCGCCGTTCGCACCGGCGACACGGTGAGCAAGGGGCAGCACCTCGGCCAGGTCCAGTCCCCCGAGCTCGGCGAGGCCACCGCGGCCTACCGCAGCGCCAAGGCCCGGGACGACGCCTCCGACGCCCGCCTCGAAGCCGCCGAGTTTCTGCATGATCAGGGATTCGATCTGGCGCAGTACGACCAGGAGCCAGATCTGCAGCGCGACGAGGTGGGGGCGCAGACCGGCATGATCGTGCGTTACCAGCGCAGCGAGTTAGCGCTGGGCGAAGTGTACCCCTATGGCGTCGAGGTTTATTTCAGCCGCGGTGAGCCGTCCGGCTTCAGCTTCTGGCTCGACGATCCCAACGTCGAAGATCTGCAGGTTACCTTCCGTCAGATGCAGCTCGTCAACTTCGGTCGGTCGGCGTTGTTCTACTTCTTGCTACCGCTGGTCGCGGTACCGTTCCTCCGGCGTTACCACGACGGCCAGTTGGGAGTGCGGCGCGGTACCCAGTTTTTCGTCTTGAGTCTGGTGATGGGACTGGTGGTGGTGAGTCTCAACAGCCACATTTACGCTGCCGGTACCAATGTCGGCTTCTTGTCGCGCCAGCAGACCACCTGGATGGTTGGTGGTTTCTCCCTCATCTTCCAATACCTGGGACTCGCCGTCCTCGGCTTGATGTCGTGGTCGGTCGGCGAGTCACTGTGTCGCGAGCGTTGGCCGCAGAAACTGGCTTCACTCGACGCGCTGTTTCGGCGCAAATGGAGGAACGCCACGGTGGCGCGTGCGTCGCTGCGGGGTCTGGCCGGTGGGCTGTTGATGGCCGGCGTGTTATTCGCCCTCTCGACCGTGGCTCAGGGCTCGGGTGCGTGGGCGGTGGGCGGCATCCTCTACGCCGGCAACGGCTTCGACAGCCTGCTGCCGGCGGTGTCGAATGTCGCCGGTGTGTTGAGTTATCACCTGCCGCTCTATCTTTTCGTCTGCCTGTTGGTGCCCTGTTGGTCGATCAAACGATTCGGCTCCGGGTTGGGCTTGGTGGTGTCACTGTTGACCGCCGTCGTGATTGCACCGGTCCTGATGGTCATGCCCCTGGGGTGGGGGTGGGCCATGTGGGCCGTGGTTGCTGGCTTGCCGGTATTGCTGTTCCGCTTCGGAGATTTATTGTCCGGCCTGTTGGCGGGACTCACCGCCGTATTGCTGACGGTGGCGGTGCCGGCGCTCTACATCGCTGAGCCGATGATGCAGGCCCACGGTCTGGCGGCGATGTTGTTGTTTGCGGCGCCACTGATCGTCAGTCTGAGATCCCTCGCCACCGACGACGAATTCGTTTACACCTACGATGACGTCCCGCCCCACGTGCGGCGAATCGCCGAGCGTGAGCGCCAGCGGGTGGAGATCGAGACCGCCCGCAACATCCAGAGCTCAATTCTGCCCGACCTGCCGCCAAGCCTCAATGGCGTCGAGATCGCCCACTCCTATCTACCGGCGTCAGAAGTTGGCGGTGATTTTTACGATGTGCTGGCCCTCGACGACGGGCGATTGGCGGTGGCGGTGGGGGATGTCGCCGGCCATGGTGTGTCGAGTGGCCTGGTGATGTCGATGGCGCGTTCCGCCTTGGCGGTGCAGGTGACCTTTGATCCCACCGTCAAAGCGGTGTTCTCGACCCTCAATCGGATGGTCTACCAGAGCGCTCGTCGCCGTCTGCTGAGCACCCTGGTTTACGCCATCCTCGATCCCGAGCGGCGCGAATTCAACTATGCTTCGGCGGGGCATGTTTTCCCCTATCGGGTTTCGCCCAACGGCGATGTCGAGCCCTTGGAAGCGGCCTCGTATCCCCTCGGCGTGCGTGGCGAGATCGACATCCCCATGCGTACCTCCAAACTGGCGGTTGGCGACTCGTTGTTCATGTATTCTGACGGTCTGGTGGAGGCGACCGCCGAGAGCGCGGACGAGCAGTTCGGCTTCGATCGCCTGGAAGGTAGCCTGAAACGCCATGCCTCGAAGAGTCCGATGCAGCTCCGCGACGCGGTGCTGGCCGACGTCGAGCGTTTCACCCGGCGTCAGATCCGCGACGACGACTTGACCGTATTGGTGTTGCGCCTGCCGGCGGCCTGACTACATGCTGAGCATTCAAGCGCCTTCGCGCTGCAGCGTCCGCGCCAGCTCGGCCTTCGACGCACGCCAGGCGGGCACAGAGGCTGCCAACAATCCGACTACGACAAGACTCGTGGCGCTCAGACCCAGGATCCGTAGCCCGCTCGCTTCGATACCGTGGAGCACAGCATTCAGCACTTGCAACAAGCCTACCGACATCACGATCCCGCCACCGGCGCCTGTCGCGACCAACCGAGCCCCGGAGCTCAGGACCAGCTGTCGCACCTGGCTCGGACGCGCGCCGACGGCCATGCGGATCGCGAGCTCGCGGGTCCGTTGACTCACCGAGTACGACATCGATCCGTAAATACCGCCGAGGGCCAGGATCAGAGCGATGGCCATGAACACCGCTGCCAACTTCGCGACCATGCGCAGCGCCGACAGGGATTCGTCGAGCCGGGACCGCATGGTCTGAAAATGGAAAATCGGCAGCTGGGATTCCATCTTGCCGACCAGCTCCCGGATCGGCTCCACCAGCTGTCGAGGATCGGCCCGGCTGTGCAGGACAAGGGTCATGCGGTCGCGGGGCTGCTGGGCCATCGGAACATAGATGCCGGGCCGCGAAGCCTGGTCAAGGCCATCGTGTAGAATATCGTGGGCGACGCCGATGACCGTCATCCAGGCCCCCGGGCCCTGATGTCGACGGTATTTCACCCGTTGGCCAATGGCTTCGCGGTTGGGCCAATGTCGCCGGGCGAAGCTTTCGTTGACAATTGTTACCGGTGCTTCCGAATCTCGACCATCCGCTTCCATGAAGGCTCGCCCCCGCGCCATGGAGATGCCCATCGTCGCAAAATACTGTGCGGCGACGACCCGGTGTAGCGCCACCGGCTCTCCGGCTCCCGAGGTGTCGGGCTGGACGGACTCACGACCAGGGAGATCTGAGCCTTCGGCGACAAGCAAGGCTTCGGAAGGCCCAGTGAGGGGAAGAGCTGAGACTGCGCTGGCCGAAAGCACCCCGGGTAGCTCCGATAGCTGGTGGCAGAGCTGGTCGAAAAATCGCCCCGAAGCTTCCTGATCGGAGCGCGAAGGCAGGTGGAGATCGAAGGTCAGCAGATGCTCACTACGAAATCCCGGATCGACGCTGCGCAGTTGGAAGAAGCTCTGCAGAAGCAAACCGGTTCCGAAGAGCAGAGCCGAGGCGAGGGCAATCTCCACCGCTACCAAGGCGCGCATCAGGCGATGGGTTTGGCGGCTGGGGGATGCTGCTGATGATCCCAGCAGCTCGAGCACAGGTTTCCCCACCAGCCGTAGGTACGGCGCGGTACCCGACAACACGGCAACCCCCAGACATAAGGCGGCGCAGAAACCAAGCACTCGGATATCGAGCGTCGGCGCCGCCCAGAAGGGAATGCCGTCGCCGATCGACGCCATGAGCATTCGCAGCCCAACGGCCGCCAGTCCCCAACCGAGGGCTCCGCCGAGCAACGCCAACAGCAGGCATTCGACGAGAACATGGTGCAGAATCGTAAACCGCCCGGCTCCCAGTGAGCTGCGAACACCGAGCTCTCGACGTCTGGCGAGAGCATGGATGAACAGCAGACAGGTGATGTTGACGCAGGCGATCGAGAGCACACAGGCGACGATGATCCAGAGCGCAAGCAGATAAGGTCTGGCTGGCCCGAGATATCGCTCGTGCAGCGATTTGACGATCGGAATGACCTCGTGATGCAATTTCCCGGCCGCCCTGCGACGCTGTTGGATGGTCTCCAGATCCACCTTCGCCACGGCGGGCTCTACCCCTGGTCGCAAGCGCCCCAGACCGGCGAGGCTATAACCCTGCCAACGGGCGGCGTCGGCGCGCAGTGGCACCCAGAGCTCGGCAGCGATGGGAAATCCCGCTTGTGGAGGCATGACGCCGATGATCGTATAGGCCACACCATCGAGATGAATGATCTGGCGCAGCGCATCTTCCCGCCCACCGAAATGGCGTTGCCACAGGCCATGACCGAGAACCACGACATTCGATCCCCCGGGGCGATCTTCACTGGCATCGAAACTGCGACCGAGGACGGGTCGAAGACTCAGGACCTCGAAGAGATCATGGCTCGCAAGGGCGCCCTTCACGTGCATCGGCGGGTCGATGCCCGACAGGTTGAAATCCTGCCCTCGTAACACAGCCATGGCTTCGAAACTGGTCTGGTGACGGCGCCAGCCATCGAAATCCGTGTAGTGAAGCGAGGCCGACTCGAGATGCCAATCCGGTATCGCGACACCGAGGTCGACCAGTCGGTCCGCATCCTTGAAAGGTAGCGGTCTGAGCAAGAGGGCGTCGATCCAGCTGAACGCCACGGCATTACCTCCGATGCCGAGCCCCAACATGGCGACGATCAGTAGACTCGAGATCCGGTTCCGCCACAGAGACCGCCAGGCAGATCGCAGATCCTGACGCGTGATCAATTTCATGCCGTCATTTCACGCGGTTCGGTCGTCGCGGCGGATGTTTTGTTCAGTCTGCGCGCGACCAGGCTCCATAACTGCCGGATCCAGCCGTAACTCATGCGGCCGAGGATGAAAGCCGCTAGCAAAAACATGTAGGTCGAGACCGCAAATTCACCGACCGGAGCCGACTCGCCGGACAGCAGGGCTGACAAGAAACGAAAAGCTTGCTCTGGGTAGGCCAGAATTCTAGCGG
>JAJCXQ010000912.1 GCA_029263355.1 Acidobacteriota bacterium
GCAGCGCAGTCCATCCACTACCAGCTGAACCCAAAGCGGGGGGTGGATCTCGCCTGAAATGGGTCGTCGCAGCGATCCTCGTCGCCGTCCTCGCAGCCGTAGCATTCCTGATGCTCAGTTCTAGAGAGACAGATACCTCCACCACAGGAACCGACGGCTCGCCAGCAATCTCGAGTCCTAGTAACCCTGGCGTCAGCGGGTCGGAAAATCTCGGCAAAGAACAGCCCGTCGAGAACTCCGTTCCACCCGGGACCACGACACCGCCCGCGCCCGGAGACACGGCACTGTCCGAGGAGCCGGATTCACCTACTGCCGCAGCAGGGGCTGCGGAGACCACGGGTGCCGCGGAAACGACTGCTTCAACTCCGGAAGAATCTGCCGGGACCGAACAAATACCGACAACTGGGCTTGATCTCGAGCAAATGGTCAACAAAGAGTTGGAGAACCGGGCCGAACGTCTACGCCGCGACTTCGAGGCGGAACGAAAGCGACTGGAGAAAGAGCTCTCCGAGACTCGCAGCCAGGACGATATCGCCGACGAGACTGCCGAGAGTGCCCCGCCGAGCGAAGACGACGCTCAAAAAGACACAAAAGAAGAAGGTGGCGGAGGGGGCGAGTCGTAACGACGCTTGTCAGTCCAATCGAAGCCAAGTATTCTCACCTCTGGCCCGACTAGCGGACCACCTGTCATCTTCACTAATGCCGGTTGTCGATCTCAGGAGTTGCGCTGCCGCGAACGACACGTTTTGAGGAGAGACTTTATGGCCCTTACCGAACAACAACGAAGCTTTTACGAAAATACGCTCAACGTCACCAAGCAGGAAATCGGCGATTTCGATCGCCAGATCGAAGAAGAGCTTGCCAAGGTCAAGGACCGACTGGCGGAATTGCAGGCCGACAAGAAGGCGGCGAGAGCGATGTATGACGCAGCTTGCAAACGGCTCGGTATACCCAACGAGCTGGAAGAGGAAGAAGACGCAGACGACGAATGAACGAGTCGCTGCTCAGTCGACCAAAGACTTGAGGGGATCTACCTGTGCCCTGGTTCAAGAAAACGAAGAAGCCCAAACCGCTGCGAAATGATCGGGCTCGCAGCACCGTCCCTGAAGGCCTGTGGGTCAAATGCCAGGGTTGCAGGGAGATCATCTACTCAAAAGAGCTGGCCCGCAGCCTCAAAATTTGCCCCAAGTGTGGCTACCACTTCCGTATTGAGGTAGAAGAGAGAATCCGGTTGCTCTTGGATGAGGGGTTCAACGAGCTTTGCTCTAGCTTGAAACCAACAGACCCGCTTTCTTTCAAAGACACCAAGCCTTACAAAGATCGGCTCAAGTCCTATCAGAAGAGGCTCGGTCTCCCGGATGCCGTTTTTGTGCTGGAAGGCACGATGCAGGGAATTCCGGTAATTCTTGCTGCGATGAACTTCCGCTTTATGGGTGGCTCTATGGGCTCGGTAGTGGGGGAAAAGATCGCCAGGGCAGCTGAGATCGCTGCAGAGCGCGGCGTACCACTGATTGTGGTTTCGGCTTCCGGCGGAGCTCGAATGCAAGAAGGTATTCTGTCTTTGATGCAGATGGCTAAGATCTCCGCCGCATTGTCCCGTCTACGGCAAGCTGGCCTACCCTACATTTCCATACTGACCGATCCCACGACCGGAGGTGTGACTGCATCGTTCGCGATGTTGGGAGATATCAACCTTGCGGAGCCCGGTGCGCTGATCGGCTTTGCCGGCCCACGGGTGATCGAACAGACCCTACGCGAAAGCTTGCCGGAGGGGTTTCAGCGGAGTGAATTCTTGCTCGAGAAAGGCTTTCTCGACATGGTTGTGCCGCGCCCAGAGCTCAAGAACACGGTTGCCCGTTGCTTGAGACACCTCACGGCCCGTTCGATCGCCTGATGCCCCTCGTCGTCGGAACGCGCCCATCGGCCTGACATGCCAACAAGGCGTTCCGACGCTCTGCTGAGCCGACTCGAGCTTTTCGGTATGCGGCTCGGGCTCGATCGGACCCGGCGGCTTCTAGAGGACCTCGACAGCCCGCATCTCGCGGTGCCGGTGGTGCTTGTTGCGGGCACTAATGGCAAGGGATCAACCGCAGCACTGCTCGCCAACATCACCCAGGCCGCGGGCTACCGTACCGGGCTCTACACTTCTCCTCATCTCACCTCCGTCACTGAACGTGTGGCGGTCAACCAACAGTCGATCACCGATCGACGACTAGCTTGCTATCTCGAACGCAGTCTCGAAGCAGCAGAGAACTTGGGCTGTGAGCCCCCGACCTACTTTGAAGCACTGACCGTCGCCGCATTCCTGTACTTTCGCGACCAGCGAGTAGACCTCGCGATCATGGAGGTCGGGCTCGGCGGTCGGCTCGACGCCACCAATGTCAGCGAACCCATACTCTCCATCATCACTTCGATCAGTCTCGACCATGAGGAACACCTGGGCAACACCGTTGAAGCCATCGCCCGCGAAAAATGCGGCATCATGCGGCGCGACGTACCGACGATCGCGTGGCCCGAAACAGCGGAATTGACGGGCCTGCTCCGCCAAACGGCAATCAACAAGGGCGCGGTTCTGAAACTGGCATTCCCTTCGGACTCTTCGACGACCGAATCGGGTGACGCAGGCTACCAACACGTTCAGCTCCAGACTCACCACCAAACCTACACTTTGGAGCTACACCTCCCCGGTAACCATCAACTTCGCAACACAAACCTCGCAGTATTGGCAGCCGAAATGCTGAGCACCACTGGTTGGCCGGCAGTCGACACCCGCGCGATCACAACCGGAGTGGCCACCTGTCGCTGGCCAGGGCGTCTCGAATGGATCAAGTTAGGTGATGGTCGCAGAGTACTACTCGACGTGGCGCACAATAGCGCCGGCATCGAAGCGCTGACGAGATACCTCGCTCAACTTTCCGACCGGCCCAATCTACTGTTTGGCGCCTTGGCTGAGAAGACCATCGACTCTGTGCTGCTACGGCTCGCCGACGCAGTAGACCAAGTTGTGCTCACTCGCCCGCGGAATCCTCGCTCAGCTCCCCCTACTCGCTGGCACCCACTTTTCGCGAGCCGGCCCACAACCCTAGAGACAGATCCCACTCTCGCTCTCGAACGAGCACTCGAGTTGACCGAAAAAACGCTACTCGTCTGTGGCTCGACCTATCTGGTGGGCGAGGTCAAACGACTGCTGGCACAGCAATTCACCGACAGCTAATCCAACCCTTCGTAGAGCGGAAAGCGGCGGCACAGCTCCTCTACTCGTCCCTTGACTGTGGAGAGCGCGGCCACGTCTTCTGGCGCCAACAACGCATCGGCAATGAGATCGCCAACCTGATCCATTGCTTCGGCATCCATCCCTCGGGAGGTCAAAGCGGGGGTACCCAAACGTATTCCCGAGGCCACCATAGGTGGGTTGGGATCGTATGGAATCGTATTCTTGTTGACCGTGACACCGGCTTTCTCGAGCGCCACTTCGGCAACCTTGCCGGTCAAACCGACGGACGAGACATCGAGCAAGCAGAGGTGGTTGTCGGTTCCCCCAGATACGATGCGGAAGCCTCGACTTTCGAGCTTGACCGCAAGACGCCGTGCATTAGCGAGGACATCTTGCTGGTACTGCTGAAACTCGACAGACGCAGCTTCTTTGAAGGCAACAGCTTTGGCCGCGACGATATGCATCAAGGGACCACCCTGAAGACCGGGAAAGAGCGCTCGATTGATCGCCTTGGCATGCGCCTTCTTGCACAGAATCAACCCACCTCGTGGTCCCCTGAGCGTCTTGTGCGTGGTCGTTGTCACAAAGTCGCAGTGTGGCACCGGGGAAGGATGAAGACCCGTCGCTACGAGGCCTGCAATGTGAGCGATATCGGCCATCAACAAAGCCCCGGCAGCGTCGGCAATGCGGCGAAAACGCTCGAAGTCAATCACTCGGCTGTACGCGCTGGCGCCACAGATCAACAATTTGGGTCGTTCGCTAACCGCTAGACGCTCGACTTCGTCATAGTCGATCTGCTCAGTATCGCGATCAACACCATAGCTGACCACTTCGAAATCTCGCCCGGAATAAGACAAATGGTGACCATGAGTCAGGTGCCCTCCGCTGGACAGATCCAAACCCATCAACTTGTCGCCAGGCTTTAGCATGGCGAAATAGATCGCCATGTTGGCCGTCGTCCCAGAGTGCGGCTGCACATTGGCATGCTCGGCACCAAAGAGCCCCTTGGCTCGTTTGCGTGCTAGCCGCTCGACCGAATCGACGACATCGCAACCGCCATAATAACGCCGGCCCGGGTAACCTTCGGCGTACTTGTTGGTCAAGACGCTGCCCGCCGCTTCCAAGACCGCGGGACTCACAAAATTTTCTGAAGCGATGAGCTCTAGCCCCTCTGCCTGGCGTTTTCGCTCTGCACTCACGATCGCGTGGACCTCGGGGTCGGTGGCTCTCAGGGCATCATACGTTGGCATTTTTAGTCTTCCCGGTGCTCACTCTAGAGCGTGGATCTTGTTCACCCGTCGTTGATGACGTCCCGCTGCGAAGCTGGAGTCGATAAATGTCCGAACAATCTCTTCCGCGAGTCCTTCGCCGACCACTCGAGCCCCGAGGGCCAAGACATTGGCATCATTGTGC
>JAJCXQ010000913.1 GCA_029263355.1 Acidobacteriota bacterium
CTCGCGAGGCAAAGGGGGGCATACTCCCGGATCGCTCGGCCACCCGCTGAATCACGAACTCTTGCTAGGCCGTCGGTTTCGCTGCTGAGGAGCGTTGGCGTTGGCCTGGAAACAGGAGTCAAGTGATGCCGAGAGACAAAGACC
Organism: Acidobacteriota bacterium; assembly: GCA_029263355.1. GTDB lineage: Bacteria > Acidobacteriota > Thermoanaerobaculia > Multivoradales > J023 > JAAELT01. The sequence continues at coordinate 145 of JAJCXQ010000913.1, forward strand.
TGAAGCGACTCGCACGCGAGCGCATGGCGAAGACCGGAGAGTCGTACACCACCGCTCGTGCCCAGTTGCTGGCGAAGAGAAGCGTGGCGGGCGAACGCCTGTCCGAACCGGAATTAGCGGAGCTCGCTGGGATATCAACAGCCGCTCTCATGCGCGCCACCGAGCACGACTGGGGCTGGTGGCTCGATCAGCTCGACGACGCCGGCTTCCGACAGAAAGAACATCGGGAGATCACCCGGTTCGTAGAAGCAACCTTCGACATCTCGCGCTGGTGGACGCAGTCGGTGGTGGTCGGTTACGAACGCATCGTCGGCCTGCGGGAGATCGGCCAACGTCGCGAAGGAACCTACGACGCCAACAAGAGCAAGACCCTACCGGTCGCCATCGAGACGCTCTACTCTGCGTTCAGTGACGCCAACATCCGCAACCAATGGCTGCCGGAGATCGACTGGACGGTCCGCAAGTCGACCCCCCATCGCTCGATTCGACTCGACTGGCCAGACGGCTGCCCGGTCGAGCTCTGGTTCACCTCCAAGGGTGACACCAAAAGCAGCGTCCAGATCCAGCATCGCAAGCTCGCCTCAAAAGAGGACATCGCTCGTGTCAAGGGAGAGTGGACGGAGCGCATCGAAGCGTTGACGCGGACTATTGTTCCGCAGAGCTGATCCGGAAAACCCGGGAGTTGTCGTTGAGACTGCTCCCGAGCATGACGTCTTCCTCCGGGGTCGCCGACCGGATCATCTCGTCGACTCGTCGAGTAACAAACGGCCACTCTGGATCGTTGAGCTTAGGGAAGCTGTCACTCTTCGACGCCCGGCCGGCCCCATCCAGGAGACATCGCCATGGACGCTCTGCTGCAAGACCTCAGAATTAGTCTGCGCCACCTGATCCGCGATCCCCGAACCAGTCTCATCATCGTGGTCTGTGCAGCGCTGGCCATCGGCCTCAACAGCTCCATCTTCAACATCGTCCATGCCTTTGTGCTGCGTCCACCGGCCGTCGAGAAACCCGACGAGCTGGTGCGGCTTTACAGCACCTACCCCGGCTTCGAGTTCGCGAGCCAATCGTACCCCAACTACACCGATCTGCGCGACAACAATTCGGTCTTCTCCGACCTCGCGTCCTACTCGATCCGGCCCTCGAACCTCACGGTGGACGGCGAGGCCGAACAGATCAACACGATGCTGGCGACGGGCAACTACTTCACCACTCTGGGGGTAGCGGCGGCTCGCGGCCGCTTGTTCACCACCGCAGACGACCAAGTGCGTGGCGGTCACCCGGTGGTGGTGATCGGCCATCGCCTGTGGCAAAGCCGCTTCGGCGGCGACCCCGATGTGATCGGCAAACAGGTACTCCTCAACGGCCAGCCGTTTACCGTCACCGGGGTTGTCCCTCCGACATTCACCGGCAACATCCCGGGATTTGTCATCGACCTGTGGGTACCGATGCAGATGCAGCCGGTGATCATGCCGAGCGAGGACGATTGGCTCGACAACCGCGGCCAGGGCTGGCTCTCCACCTTCGCCCGTCTCGAGCCCGGCATGACACGGGAGCAGGCGAAAACACATCTCGACAAAATCGTCGGTAACCTCCGAGAAGCCAACCCCGAGATCGACGAGGGTTGGAATGTCGACGTGTATGCGGGAATCTCGCCGATTCCGCCCAACATCGGCTCAGTGCTGCTGGCGTCCTCGGCGGTGGTCATGGTCCTCGTCTTCTGCGTCCTCCTGATCGCCTGCGCCAACGTCGCCAGCCTGCTGCTGGCAAGGGCTGAAGCACGCCAGAAGGAGATCTCGATTCGGCTGGCGATCGGCGCCCACCGCGGTCGCCTGGTTCGCCAGCTGCTGACCGAGAGTCTGGTGCTCTCGACCTTCGGCGGTGGCATCGGGATCCTGATCGCAATCTGGACCAGCCGGCTCTTTCCGACGCTGATTCCGTCGTTCGGTGTTCCGATCGAGTTCGACGCCGCTCCCGACGCCACGGTGCTGGGGTTCACTCTCGGCCTGACGCTGGTGACCGGCTGTCTCTTCGGCCTGGTACCGGCGCTGCAGGCGTCAAAACCCGATTTGGTGACGACACTGAAGGGTGAATCGGGCCATCAGGGTCGCCGACGACGCCTCCCTCTGCGTCACGCTTTGGTCGCCTTCCAGGTGGCCGCGTCGATGCTGCTACTGGTGGGTGCGGGGCTGTTCATCCGCAGTCTGCAAGAGGAGCGCAAGATCGACCCGGGCTTCAAAATCGGCAACATGTTGGTGGCCAACCTCGACCCGTCACTTTTTGGCTACGACGAAGACCGCGGCCTGCTGCTCTTCGACGAATTGCGGCGTCGAGTCGCGGCGCTGCCCGGCGTCCAATCCGTCGCCTATGGGCAAATCGCGCCTTTGACCTTCGCTAACTCGCAGCAGTGGGGTGTGGACATCGAAGGTTATGAGCCGGCGCCGGACGAGCAGATGAATCTCGACTACAACATCGTCGACGACAGCTTCTTCACCACCCTCGAAATTCAGATCCTCGAAGGTCGCGCCTTCGAGCCCTCCGACAATGCCGCCGGTCTGCCAGTGGTGATCGTCAATCAGGCGATGGCCAATCGCTTCTGGGGCGGCGACGCTCTGGGCAAACGTGTGCGCACCGGCGACACCTGGCGCGAGGTAGTGGGAGTGACCTCAACCGGAAAGTACCGAACCCTGCGCGAAGACCCGACTACCTACATGTACCTGCCCCTGCGCCAGGCCTGGGAACCGACACAGGAGATCTTCGTACGGACCGCGGGTGATCCCATCACGCTGCTGGCCTCAGCACGCGCGGCACTGCGTGACATCGATCCCAACCTGCCGTTCACCAACGTGCGGACTCTCCAGCAACACACCGAGGGAGCACTCTTCTTGTCGCAGATGGGAGCCAAGGTGATCGGACTATTCGGCGGTCTGGCGCTCCTCCTCTCGACCCTCGGTCTGTTCGGCCTCCTCAGTCACGCCGTCGTGCGTCGAACCCGCGAGATCGGCATCCGCATGTCCTTGGGAGCCGACCGGGGCAATGTTTTCTCGCAACTTCTGCGCGAGGGCTTGATGCTGACCGTATTCGGTCTCGTCGCTGGACTACTGACTGCGTTCGCGGCCGGACGCTTGGCGAGCGGCCTACTCTTCGGCCTGAGCGGCACCGATCCACGGACCTTCGTGGCGGTCACGTTAATACTGCTCTCGACGTCCGTGTTGGCGATCGCCATCCCAGCCATGCGGGCGACGCGGATCAGCCCGATGGTGGCGCTGCGCTACGAGTAAGTATTCGTCCCGAGCGGGATAACAGGATATCGAGCCACAAGACTCCGGATTGGGTTGACTCCGCTGATGGGTTGGCTCCGGTGATGGGTTGGCTCCGGTGACCGCCTCGATCCCGCACCCAGCAAGGAGTCATGCAGCGGGTGGCATCGATTCCACAGACACTTTATGCGGCAGCAAGCGGCTAGTGCTAGCATCGTCCGCAAACGTTTTTGAAAGTTACGTATTGGAGGAGCCTAAGGGCAGCTGCTACTGGCCGGCTAGAATCGTCATTCTTGACTCAGCCCGGGAGGTCGACGGTCAGCGCATCCAGACGGCGGCGGGATTCACCCTTGAGCAACCAGAGACTAAACAGGGCCTGCAGAGCGACGCTTGCCACAGACAACAGCCACAGATGGAATAGCTCAAAATCCTGCCAACCGCTGAGCCAAACAGCAGGCACGACAAACGTCACGAGGCGGGTCGCGCTGCTCAACACCCCCGGAATGGTGTTGCCCAGAGCCTGGAACATGCCGGAGCAGGTGAAGATCAGGCTGGACGCAACAAAATTCCACGACACCATACGCAGGAATTGGGCGCCGACCACAATCACTGCCACATCATCGGTAAAGACGCGAATGGGAACCTCGGGCCGCCACTGACAAAACAAAGTCAGCATCACCATGATGGCGCTGCCGATCCACGCTGCGGAGCGGAAGGAGGCTCTGACCCGCTTGGCGTTGCCGGCGCCAAAATTCTGCCCGGCGACCGGACCTACCGCGAAAGCGATCGCCATCGCCGGCAGAAAGATCGCTTGCATGACCCGTGACCCGATGCCGAAGCCGGCTTGTGCCGCGGGACCAAAGTCACGGCTGACCCAGTAAATCACTCCGATATACACGAACATCAAAGCAAACTCGCCGCCGGGCGGTAGGCCGATCCGCAAGATTCGTCCCCAGGCCGCGATCCGGGGACGGAACATACCCCGATCAAAGCCGACGTACTTTTCCTGCCGCGCGAAATAGAGCCACATCAACACCACGCCGACCGCAATCGAGATCGAGCTCGCCAGTCCCGCTCCCGCCACCCCGAGCGGACGCCCGGTAAGCCAGCCCACAATCAACACCGGCGCCAGGATCACGTTCAGCACGACGGTCGCAACCTGCACGATCATTGTCGGCTTGGCGATACCGGTGCCCCGCAGGGCGGATCCCATCGCCACCAGGGCGAACTGCAGCGCCAGCCCCGGCAAAAACCAGTGCAGGTACTCGATGCCAGCCTCGGTCGACGCCTGATCGGCCCCCAATGTACCCATGTAGAGGCCGACGAGGGCATAGCCGCCAACAATCGTGACCACCGCACACAAGGCGGCGAGTAACAGGCTTTGGTTGAAGATGAGGTTGGCGTCCTCACGGTCCTTGTGTCCCACCGCGTGGGAGATCAAGGCCATCGTCCCAGCTCCCAGAATCTGGGTCAGCGCCATGACTACAAACTGCACATTGCCCGCCGCACCGACGCCAGCAATCGCCGAATCACCGAGGGTGGCGACAAAATAGAGATCGACGAGCACGTAGAGCGTCTGGAAGAACATCCCCGCCGCGATCGGAGCCGCCAACTGCAGGATGTGCTTATGGATCGGGCCTTCGGTCAAATCATGCATAAAACGATTTCATCCAAGAACTCAGTGAGAGTCCGGGCGGCCTTGTCAACATTTAGACCTACCTGCAGTATCGAACGGTATCTTACTCGCTACCCAACAACTTCGGCTTTCCCGCAACAGCGAGCCGACAGCGGCCTTACACGACTCAGGGACTCTGATAACCGGTCAGCGATCACAGCAGGACAACTCCTATGTCTTCGGGCCTTGTTCGGTGATAACGTCTAACTGATCTAGAAGCGATCCGAGTGATGACGAAGCTGAGCACAGCGATCCGACAACTCCTGGTCCCAATGTGCCTATTGGGCCTGTTGGGTCGTGTCCTGGTGCCCGCCGGCTTCATGATTGCGCCGTTGAGCAGCGGATGGCCGGTGCAGCCGTGCCCGGCTCAAGGCTCGCTCTTTCAGCTGTCACAGGATGAAACATCCCGAGACGGTCATCACGCCGGACATCACTCTGGGCATCAAGCTGGACACGAAGACGATTCCAGTGCCGCCCACGAGGATAACCGTTGCCCGCTTGGTCTCATTGCCAGCTTGGCGGCGGATCTCGACCAGGCACAGTGGACAAGCTTCCTGCATACGCTCGGTGATCTGCCAGCTGCTTCGAGCTCGCCAGCCTCGACCCAAGACCTCGGCGCCATTCGGGCCCGTGGGCCCCCCAGCGTTTCTTACCTCGACGCTTAGCCCGCCCTGATCCCCACGGATGGGGATTTGCGACTCGTATTCGCTAGGAACGCCCCCACGGCGGTCCTGCGTAACGCTGCGCGCGTTCGGAGACGCGCCGGCAGCTCTCACTGTTTGTTATCGAGGTACAGAATGAAAACGCACCTACACCTGTGGGCGGCGAGCTCGACGCTCGTCGCGGCCCTCTCTGCTTTTTGTGTCCAACCCGCCATCGCGTCAGACCGTGTCACACCTTCAACAACTGACGACTCGTCCGAGCAAGCTGAACCTCTGGCGACGTCCGACGGAGCCGGCGCAGAGCAAGTCGCCATCGCAGAACAAGTTGCCATCGCAGAACAAGTCAAAGACGAAGTGACAGTCTGGGCCGAAGGCCGCCGAGAGACCAACTATGCCAGCCCGAACAGTCTGCTGACCCCGCAAGATCTAACTGCCGTCAACGCAGCCACCACCGAGGATCTGGTCAAGTATGAGCCCAGCCTGATCATCCGACGCCGATTCATCGGCGATGCCAATGGGGTCATCGGTCTGCGCGGATCCAATATGTTCCAGACCACTCGCACCATGGTGTTCGCCGACGGAATTCCCTTGCACTACTTTCTCCAGACACGGTGGAACGGTGCGCCACGTTGGGGATTGGTGACCGCTGACGAGATCGGTTACGTCGAAGTGGTCTACGGCCCTTTCTCTGCCGAGTATGGCGGTAACGCGATGGGCGGCGTCGTCAACATCGAAACCCGCATCCCCACCGATCGCCAGATCCGCCTGACCGGCACGGCAATGCAACAGGCTTTTGATGCTCTCGGCTACGATGCCTCCTCCAGCGGCAATAAAGGTTTTCTCTCCTACGGCGAAAAGTTTGGCAAACTCAGCGTCTACGCCGCCGCAACGCGGCTGGAAAACGAAGGCCAGCCACAGACCTTCCGCTTCGGTACGAGCACACCGGCCAACGGCGGCGAAGCTCAGGTGTCGGGCTCCTTGGCAGGCGCCAACGAATACGGTAATCCAGTGCGCTATTTTGGCAACACCGGACCGGTAGACTCCCGCACCGATCAATTCAAGCTCAAGCTGGGATACGAGCTGCCGCAGGGCTGGTTCGTGCTCTTCAACACCGGCTACGAAGTCCGCGATATCGCGACGGATGCAGCTCAGAATTATTTGCTGGGTGACGGCGGTGCACCGCTCTGGAACGGCACTCTTGTGGAAGACGGAGCCGCGTTCCAGGTCCGCGGGCGCGACTTCAACGTCAATCAACAGGACCGTCGCAGCTTGCTGCTCGGCGGCCGACTCCAGGGGCCACTGACGAGCAACTGGCAGCTGGAGGCAAGCGTCAGCGTCTTCGACATCCTGGAAGACGAAACCCGCACCTCGAGCCTCAATCCCCTCGACCCGGCGTTCACCCCTGCAGGCACGGTGCGCAACTATGACGAAGCCGGCTGGCAGTCGGCGGAGGTCAAGTTACAGAGTGATCGCTTGGCGGGCAGCGACCATTGGAGCCTGGTGACCGGCACCCGTTACGAGCGTTATTCCCTCGGAGTCACGAACTACAGCTCCGGAGACTATGCCAACGGCGAGCGAACCTCTCTGAGCAACGCCAGCGGCGGTGATAGTGAGCTTGCCGCCCTGTTCGCCCAACTCGCCTGGCGGGCCGGCGCGAAGTGGGACGTGGCATTCGGTGGACGTTTCGAGAGCTGGCGCAGCGAAGATGGTTTCTTCAACAACCGCGGGCAAATCGATCGACATACGGATCGCTCGGAAACTCGATTCTCACCCAAGCTGTCGATCGGATACGCCCCGAGCAGCAACTGGCTGGTGCGGTTTTCATCAGCCCGCGCGTTTCGCTTCCCGATCGTCGAAGAGCTGTTTCAAAACGAGCGACGCACCAACGGCACCTCGATCGCCAACGCCAACCTCGAACCTGAGGACGGCCTGCATCACAACCTGATGGTGGAGCGCAGCCTAGCGGGTGGCGGCCAGCTGCGTTTGAATCTGTTTACCGAGAACATCGACGATGTGATCTTCAATCAGACCACCCTGGTCGACAACCGCACCGTTTCGACCTTCCTACCAATCGACGAAGTGGTCACCGATGGCGCTGAGCTGGTCTTCAACCACTCGGCGTTGGGTGGCGGCCGATTGAATCTGCGCTTCAATATCGCCTATCTCGACTCGGAGATCACCGCCAACAGTGCCAACCCGGCCCTCGAAGGTAACGTCTTCCCACGCATGCCGAAGTGGCGTTCACATCTGCTGCTCAACTACCACTTCAACGACCGCTGGGATCTGGGCGGCGGCATTCGGTATTCCAGCAACAGCTTCGGCGATCTCGACAACCGTGACACCGCCCGCGAGGTATTTGGCGCCCACGACGAATTCACTCAGGTCAACGTCAAACTTGGGTACCAGGTGCGAGAAAGCTTGCGCCTAAACCTCGGGGTCGACAACCTGACCGACGAAGTCGCCTACGTCCACCATCCCTGGCCGGGGCGTACGGGTTTTGTCGGCTTTGTGTTGGACCTGTAGGACTCTTTCCGGAAGCGAGGTCCAAGTGTTGAAACTCCATCGTTTGTTGATCTTGATGCTGGTGTTGCTGACGATGACTGGCTGCGGGCGGGGCAAGACCCTCTCGACGCCATCCCCTGAGACGCTAACCCCTGAGGCTCCAACCCGTGAGGCGCCAGCCCCTGAGGTTTCTCCAGCCGGCGAGTCGAAGGCCATCGACACAACTCCCGACCCGACCAGCGAAGCCCCTTCGCAGGTTTCAGCACCTGCTGTAGCGACCACACCGGCTGGCGAGGAAGTCTCGATCCACCGTGGCCGTGCTCCAAGCCTCACCTTCGGGCCAAACGGGCATCTATGGGCGGCCTTCGAGCAGGAAGGTATCGTTTATGTGACGCGCTCCGAAGATCTTGGCGCCAGCTTCGTCAACCCGGTGCCGGTCAACCCGACACCGGAGGCGGTCGAAGCCAATGGCGAGAACCGTCCCAAGATCAGGCTCGGGCCCGACGCGAGGGTTTATGTTTCGTGGACTCGCAAGCTACCCGGGCGATTCACCGGCGACATCCGCTTCAGCCGATCCGTGCAAGGCGACTCGACGTTTGAGCCGCCGCGCACCGTCAATGACGACGGGTTAGAAATTGGCCACCGTTTCGAAAGTCTGCACCTCGATGCAGCTGGCCACCTCTATCTCGTTTGGATCGACAAACGTGATCGGGAAGCAGCTCGCGAGCGCGGCGAGGCTTATCGCGGCGCCGCTGTCTACTACACCGTCTCAACCGACGGCGGAACGAGTTTTGCCGCCAATCGCCGCGTCGCACCCAATGCTTGCGAATGCTGCCGAATCGCGGTGGCCGAGGTTCCCGGAGGTGGCGCCGCGGTGCTGTGGCGTCACATCTTCGAACCCAATATTCGAGATCACGCCTTCGCCGTTCTCGGACCCACCGGAATCGCGACAGTCATGCGTCGAGCCACTTTCGAAGGTTGGCAGCTCGATGGGTGTCCGCACCATGGCCCCGCCATGGCGCTCGCTGAGGACCACACCGGCTACCACATGACCTGGTTCTCGGCGGCAGACGACAAGGCAACGGTCTACTACGGGCACTTCGACCCAGCCAAAGAGGGCCGGTATCGACCTCTCGCGATCGCGCGCGAGGTACCGGCCGCCCATCCGAGCCTCGTCGTCGTCGGTGAGCGGGTGCATCTGGCTTGGAAGTCCACCGCCGACAGCACCACACAGGTCCTGTTGCGAACCTCCACCAACGACGGCGTCACCTGGGGACCTCCTCGCCAGCTGATGGCCACCACTGGTGCGTCCGACCATCCTTTCCTGCTCAGCCACGGGGAACAGACGGTGCTGAGCTGGCATACGACAACGGAGGGCTTGCGGGTAGTGGCGGTCAACTGAGGCCGGTCACCGAGCGGGAATCCATCCAAGATTGAGGTGGAGGTCGGTCGGCGCTGTCGGCTGCGCGCCCGCTGCGTAGCTCGCCTTGGCGCCTTCGTGTATCTGGGGCTCCTTTATTTACAAAACTTTGTAGACCTATAAACTGTCCTCTTGCTCAAACATACTCGCTGGGTGCTCGCTCAACAGCGCCTCTCGTTCGGGCCGGATGATGCCTCATTGGGCGGGGTCCTGCTACGCTGCCTCCTGGGCTGCCAAGCACGTAGCGAGGACCTCCCGACCATGCGCTAGGTCGGGATGGTCCGCCGGCAGCGCATGCTCGAGTTGACGCAACCCATCTCGGGCCATGGAGACAGCTTCGTCGGAACCGCTCAGTGCCAATGTTTCCGCCAAAGCGAGCATGGTGCGAGCGATGGCGGGATGCTCCGCTACCAAAACTTCACGACGTATCGCGAGAGCCTCTTGCAGTAGCACTTCAGCCTCCGCAATCTCGCCGCGATTACGCAACTGGGTCGCCAGCGCTACGAGAGTGAGGGCAACTTCCGGGTGCTCGCCGCCGAGATGCTCACGTTTGGCGGCCAACACCCGCCGCTGCTCGGCTTCGGCGGTCTCCCGGTCGCCCTGGAGATAACGCAACTCGGCGAGGTCACCGACTGCACCCAAAACGTCCACGTGGTGCTTCCCGAAGGCCTCCTGCAAGATATCGATGGCGCGCCGCAAATGTTCCTCGGCTCCGGCATAGTCATCACGCTTCCAAACTACTTGACTCAACATCAACAGGCTGCGGCCCGTCGACGGATGATTCGGCGGCAAGACCTCAGCCTTGATGCTCAGCGCCTCCTCCCCCAAGGCCTCAGCCCGATCGTAAGCGCCGAGGCGACTTGCGACCCGGGCCAGGTTGTGCAGGGTTTGGGCCACCAAATAATCACCTCCCAACTTCGCCCGGCGGATCTCGAGGACCCTCAACAACAAAGCCTCGGCCTGTGATGGGTCCGCGTTACGAGTCAGAGCCAGGGCTTTGTTGTTGAGCACCTCTGCGGTCTCGAGGGAATCTGCCCCGAATTGTTGCTGGCGCAGTTCCAGGGCCTGCTCGTAATACGGCATCGCCTCGTCGGCACGTCCCAGGACTCTCAGATTGTCAGCCAGGTCGAGAGTGGCGGTGGCGATTTCCGAGTCGCCTGGCGTCAGGGTTGCCATGCGGCGTTCGAGCACTGCCCGCCGCAGTGGCAACGCATCCTCGAATTGCCCGGTATTGTGATAGGTACGCCCCAGGATAGACATCAAGCGCGCCTGCACCAGGGGCTGATCCTCGAGCTCGCCTCGAATGCGCTCCGTGGCCCGGTGAAGCACGTCTCGCAGCGTGATGGTGTCGAGGGTTTCGTAGGGATTGGAGGCGTTGAAAAGCTCGGTGAGGAACTCCACCACCTGTGCCGACGCAAGCGCTTCGCGATTGGCCCGACGAGCCTCTCTAGCTTGGCCTACGAGGCCTACAGCAAGGGCCAGAATTGCGACCAGCGTCGCCACCACGATCGCCCGATGCCGGCCCACAAACCGTCCCGCCCGGTAACGGAACCCACCCCGGCGAGCTTGCACCGGCAGCCCCTTCAGGTGACACTCGATGTCGGCGGCAAACAGCTCAACCGATGGGTAACGCTGGTTCGGCTCCTTGCGCAACGCCTTAGAAACAATGTGGTCGAGATCGCCCGCCAACGCACGACGCAGCCGCTTGGGATCGCTAGCGCGGGCGACCGCGTTCGCCTCGATTGCGGTGGTGTTTCCCTTCAGCAAACGCGCCACCGTCGCGCTCGGACGCTCGGCAACGCTGTCACAGACCGCCTTGCGAAGCTCCTCGCCGCGCCCACTCGGAAGATCGTAAGGGCGGTCGCCGGTCAGCACACGATGGAGCAGAAGCCCGAGGGCATAAACGTCCACCGCCGTCGTAATGGGTTCCTCCCGAACCTGCTCGGGACTGGCGTACTCGGGGGTCAGTACGCGATGCCCGAGACGAGTGAATTCGGCCCCCGCCACCGCCTCATCACCTACCAGCAACTTCGAGATACCAAAATCGAGCAATTTGGGACCGTCTTCGGTCACCAAGATGTTCGAAGGCTTGAGGTCACGATGGACCACCAAGTTTCGGTGTGCCATCTGCACCCCTGCACAAACCTTGCGGAAGAGCTCGAGGCGGGCCGCAATCGACAACCTGTGGCGATCACAGTAGACATCGATCGGCTCGCCATCGACATACTCCATCACCAGATAGGGCAGGCCCTCTGGCGTCGTTCCACCATCGAGCAAGCGGGCAACTGCGGGATGTTCGAGGCGGGCCAAAATCTGCCGTTCCTGCTGGAATCGTCGCTCGATGCTCGGCCCGACCAACCCCCCTTTGACCACTTTGATCGCGACCCGTTGTACAAAGGCGCCATCCGCCCGCTCTGCGAGATAAACCGTCCCCATACCCCCTTCGCCGAGTACTTCGACGAGACGATAGGGACCGATAGCGGTAGGGGCCGCGGATGGTCGAGCGGCCGTCTCGGGTTCCACCTCCACAAGGGCGGCTCGCTGCACAATGTCCTCGAACCGATCACCGGCCGACTGGTCCGCAGCGAGGAGGCGCTCGACTTGTTGGCGCAAGGCCTGGTTGGCGCCACACTCTTGGTCTAAAAACCGATGCCGCGCTTCGTCGGAGAGCCCCTCACACCCGAAGAACAACTCCTCGACTCGCTGCCAGTTTTCACCATCGGCCATCTTCAATGACTCTCCGGCCTGAAATTGGATACCGACCGTCTCAGCTCGACCGGTCCTGCTCGACTCAGTATCCTGTTGTCGGCTCACGTTAGCTTCCGGTAACCTCTAGGGGTGTCGCAGGCATCCTCCAACTCAACTCCTATCACACTTGCAGGCAGGCACGTGGGGTCAGAGACCGAGTGGTCAGAGAGCAAGTGAATAGAAAGCGCGTGCGCAGAGTGCGCGTGAGCAGAGTGCGCGCGAGCAGAGACCGGGCAGAACGCAGCAAGCCCGCGATCAGGCGCAGAACCTGGTCTTCAAGCTGGGCGACATCAAACGGGGCGACATAGGAGCACCCCTCATGACCCAGAGCCAGCCCCAAGACCGGTCGGTGACCGAGCTGCTGATCGATTGGCGCGGCGGAGACGACCAAGCTCTCGAGTCTCTGGCGCCGAAGGTGTACGAGGAGCTCAGGAGGATCGCTCACTGTCACCTTCGCGGCGAAAAGACCGAGCAGACCCTGAGCGCCACCGATCTGCTCCACGAGACCTTCCTGCGCCTGGTCGATGTGGATGTGGCGTGGAACGATCGAACACATTTTTTTGCCGTTGGCGCCCGTGCCATGCGACGCATTCTGGTCGATCGCAGCCGTTCCAAGACCCGCCTCAAGCGCGGCGGCGCCAACCATCGAGTCACCCTCGACGAGGGTCAGCTGGCTGGTCTCGAGGCCTCGACCGATCTGCTGGAGCTCGACCGTGCTCTGAGCGATCTCGCTAGGCTCGATCCGCGCAAAGCGAGCATCGTCGAGCTGGTTTACTTTGGAGGCCTGACCTACGACGAGGTCGCCGCGACCCTGAATATCTCGCGCGCCACCGCCCATCGCCAGCTCCGCCTCGCTAAAGCCTGGTTGCACGATCACATCGAAACGTTCGGGTAGACCATCGACTCGTTTGGCCGTCTCCACATTCACTCTACCGAAAACGTCATCAACTCCACCGGAGTCAACTCCGCTGGAATCTTGAAAACGTTGTCGCTATTCCGACCTCCGACGTACACCGCCCCTGACCCGTCCACGGCGATACCGGCGGGGAGGGAAAGCGGATTTCCTGCCCCGTCCCCCGTGGCGTCAATGATGGTTGTGACCGTCCCTGCGGGAGCGATCTTGACTGCAGCACTCCTGCCGACGGCCGCCACAAAAACATTTCCAGACCCGTCCAGGACCATATCCCGAGGCCCGCTCAACAAGAACCCCTCAGCGATTTCGGTAATGGTCCCACTCGGACTGATCTTGAATACGTTATGGCTGAGCCCGTTGGCAACATAAACGTTCCCCGACCCATCCAATGCGAGCGGCTGAGGACCGTCGAGCGGATTACCCAACCCATCCCCGGTAGCGTCCATGATTTCCGTGATCACTCCGCCCGGAGCGATCTTGAAAACGTTATCGCTAAAGCCGCCCGCCACGTAGACATTTCCTGCGCCATCCACAACGATGCCACTAGGGCTGTGGAGTGTATGGACTCCATCCCCCGCAGCATTGATGAGCTCCGTGATCACTCCACTAGGGGAAATCCTGAACGCGGTGTGCGAGCCGCGAGCTGTTACATAGACATTTCCGGCGCCGTCTAGGGTGATCCTGTTACCGAAAAGGAACGACCCTGTTCCATAAACCGTTTGGTCAATAAGCTCCGTGATCTCACCGCTCAGCGTAATCTTGAAGGCGTTGTGCGAGCCGAAACCCGTTACGTAAACCGTTCCCGATCCATCAACCGCAATGTCAGTAGGACTGTAGAGCGGATTTCCCGCTCCATCCCCAGTGACGTCAATTATCTCCGTGATAACGCCACCTGGAGTGATCTTGAACACATTGTGGCTATCGCGCCCCGTAACATAGACGTTGTCTGCCCCATCCACCTCGACGCCTTCAGCAATGTCGAGCAGATTCCCCAGTCCGTCCCCTGTTGCATCGATGATCTCGAGGATCTGGGCATTACAGATCGACGGAACCCAACAGAAGACAATTGCGAGACGGTGGATGAACGGACGGGCCGAGGCGATCGTGAACATGGCATGATTCTCCTGTGGGTTTCAGCATCCAAAGGCGATGTCTGTACCCGAAGCGCCAAAACGAGCGCAGGAGTCTCATCCGGGTCAGGGATCAAACTGAATAATTCGATCGCGAGCGAAAAAACCGGCGCGGCTGATGGCCTTTTGAGCAGCAACGTTCCCACTCTCAGTCGAACAGATCGACTTCAACCCCTTGTTCTCGTTCATGGCCACGAGATCCTTCAAGATCTGCGTGGCCAGGCCTCTGCCTCGCTCGGACTCGGCGACAATGACGCCAACGTCGGCGTAGTCCGTCTGGAACTGGTCGTACCCTCGGCTCTCACCAGCCGCAATCAGGCGGCCATGCTCCCACAATCCAAACAACTCTCCACGCTCGATCAGGCCGGCGTAATAACCGCCGAGCCATTCCTCGGGTGCGCCGACGGCAGCCATGGCAAATTCGATGGCCTCAGGCAAGTGCGTAGCACGCAGGGCCGTCATCGGCAAAACCACCTCACGAGACCCCGCCGGGCCGCTCTCGCTCAGTCCATCGAGTTGATACATGAGCGCGTTGACCTTAAAAGTCGAGAAGTGGTCGAAGCACAACGACAGATAGCGAGGCTCAGCAGTGCTCACGAAGGCGCCCTTGACGGGTCCCGCAGGGGCGTCAGCACGCCGAGCGATGGACTCGAACAGAGCGGACGACTCGCGCTGATCGCGAGGACTGACGAAAAACTGGAGCAGATACCCGTCGTCGTTCACGCAGCAGAAGCCACCAAGCTTGTTCCCCTGGTAGAAGCCGTAGTGGGTCGCCAAGGGGACGAAGCCGCACAGCCACATGCCGTCCAAGGGGGCGGTGGCCTGCTGCATGTAGAGGTGCTTCAGCTCACCGAGCTCGTCGATCGAGTCAACCTGTTTGACTTGCATGTTCGTCGTCCTCGTTATGGATCCAGTACAGATCCTTCGCTATTCGCATCAGGAGACCGTGTTCTCCAGCACGGCAAGCATACGCTCGATCTCCTTCCAGTGGTGCCTTCGAGGAGTCCTCTTCACCGACGGTTTCGAGTCCGGTGACACATACGGCAACGCCACACTACGATGGTCAATGTCTCTGCTATAATTGACAAAAGACCTTACTGATTCTCAGGTCACTAACGGTTGCCCACCGCCGACCAAGCAGGTTGGCTCGAAGAGGGGGAACGCATGTCGTGGAGCATCTATCAAGGGGATCCCGCACAAAGGCCCTCCGGCAAACCCCTGCCCGCGCCTGTCGGCAAGGGGCTGGACAATCCGGCGGGTTACGTTGCCGACGACGGGCTGCGCGAGGCGGTCAACGTGGCGCTCCATCTCGGGCGCCCTCTGCTGCTGACCGGCCCGCCCGGCAGCGGTAAGACCCAGCTCGCCGCCAGCCTCGCCTGGGAGCTGGGCTGCGAACCGCAGCTCAAGTTCGAGACCAAGTCGACCTCGGTGGCGCGGGATCTGTTCTACACCTACGACACGGTAGGCCGTTTCCACGCGGCGCAGACCCGGAAGATCGAGGCTCGGGAAACCGACTTCCTCAGCTTCAACGCCCTGGGGCTGGCGATCGCCCTGACCCGACGCCGGTCGGAGATCGAGGGGCTGCTGCCCCCCGGCTTCCCGGCCAGCGCCGAGCCCCTGGGTCGCGGTTTCGACATCAACTGGAGCCCGCGCCGGTCGGTGGTGCTGATCGACGAGATCGACAAGGCCCCGCGCGACTTCCCGAACGACCTGCTCAACGAGATCGAGCGTTATTACTTCCGCATCCCGGAGCTGGGCAACCGGACGCTGCGCGCTGATCCCAGCTTGCCGCCAATTGTGATCATCACCAGCAACTCGGAAAAGAACCTGCCGGCGCCGTTCCTGCGCCGTTGCGTTTTCTACGACATCCCGTTTCCGCAAGGCCCCCGCTTGGAGGAGATCGTCCGCCAACGGATCGCCGAGCTCGGCGACGGAGCGGAACCGCTGCTGTCGAGCGCCCTCGAGCTGTTTGCTCTCGTGCGCCGGGACAGTGCAGCTGGCCAACCGCCTGGAACCGCCGAGCTCCTGGACTGGTTGACGGTGCTCACGAGGCGACGGATCCCGACCGACCGGAGCCTGCGGCAGGTCGATCCAAAACTACTCGAAAGCACCCTGAGCACACTGCTCAAGAATCCTGCCGACGGCGAGCGAGGGCGGCAGCTGCTCAAGAGCTACCTGCAGCCGTGAGCAAAGCCGTGGCGCGGGCAGGGACATGAGCCAGCTCGAGCAGCCCTTGGCGGCGGCTCTCGCCCGCAACCTGCCCACCCTGCTGGCCCGCTTGCGCGCCGCCGGCTACAGCATCGGACCGAGTGAGAGGATCGCCGTCGAGGGTCTGCTCGCCCGCTCCGCGCTCGCCGGACGCTGGCCGCCGGAGCCGCAAGCGCTCGGCCGCATGCTGGCTCCGGTGCTGTGCAGCAGCGCGGCCGAGCAGCAGGGTTTCGGCGCTCATTTCGAAACTTGGTTGCTGGGTCTCACGCCGGCGTCTCGCAGACGACCCGGGAGAGGCCGGCGCAAGGAACAACCCGAGGCCGAGCCCGGCCCAGCCGAACCCGCCGGGCGATCAGGGATCAACTGGTGGCGGCTGGTCGCCGTGTTGCTGGTGGTCGTCACTCTCGCCTTGGTGGCTCGTTGGTGGGTGCTGATGACCCAACTGGATGTGATGACCCCGGATTCTCCGGTCGTCGGGCGTCTTGTTCCCGGCTCCGGCGCAGGAGCCGGGCCGGCCCGGCGGATGTGGCTGGTGACCCCGGACCGTCACTACTGGCCCGTCGCCCTGGCCGTCTCGCTGTGGTTGATTCCGCTTTATTACGCTTGGTTGCACGGCGGCTGGCTGCCGGCCTGGTTGACCGGTCGCTCGACGTCCGCGCTGCCAGTGTTTGATCGTCTGAGCCTCGGCCACTCGATCCGCTCCGTGGGGGTGGCTTGGCGGGGGCTGCTGCGCCTCAGCGATCGTGATCTCAGACCCGATTCCGGTCTGCAGGTCGAAGCCACCGTACGCGCCACGGTGGAAAAGGGGGGCTACTTCACGCCAGTGTCCGGGCATCGCCCCGCGTTACCGGAGTACCTGGCCCTGATCGACCGCCGGAGCCCGGAAGACCATCTGGCACGTTTCGCTGTCGAGCTGATCGCCCGGCTGGAGGAACGGGGCCTGGCCACCCGTACCTTATTCTTTTCGGACGATCCGCGCTTCGGCGTGGGAGGCGCGGGAGGCCTGGGAGGCGCGGGGCACAGTCGTTCGTCCCTGGCGACCCTAGCGGGCCGCGCGGCCGGGGAGCGTCTGCTGATCTTCGGCGACGCTGGGTCCTGGCTCGATCCAGCGAGCGGCTTGCCGCGGCCGGGCCTGGAGGCGTTGAAGCGCTGGCAGCAACGGTTCCTGCTGACGCCGTTGCTGGCGGCGGAGTGGGGGCGTCGGGAGCAGCTGCTCGCTGACGGGTGGCTGGCGCCGTTTCCAATCAGCGAGCCCGGGCTGGCGGCCCTCGCCGACTTTTGCGCTACGCGGGTCCAGCAACCGGAATCGTTGCCGCCCCCGGCGGCGGCAAGCACGGTGCCGGGGGGCGGTGGCCGCTACCCGCCGATGCTCAACCAGAACCCCAACCGATGGCTCAGCGAGACGCCGCCGACCGCGGCAACAACCCGAGAGCTCCTCGCGGCGCTGACCGAATACCTGGCGGAGGAAGGCTCACGCTGGTTGCGCGCCTGCGCCGTTTTCCCGACGCTGTCGTGGCCCGTCACCTGCTTTCTCGGCCAGTGCTCGACGGATGAGGCCGGCCGGCCGCTGCTCAACGAGGAACGCCTGTTGAGACTGGCACGACTGCCCTGGTTTCGGCATGGCAAGATGCCGTCCTGGTTGCGCCTCGAGCTGATCGACGCGATGGATCGCGCCGAGCGCCAACGGGTCCGGCGGAGCCTGCGGGATCTCTTGGCCGAAGCCTTGCGGGCTCAGGCGCCGGCAGGCGAGCCGGAGATCGCCCAACAAGCGGTGGGGTGGGGAGACGACGGCTGGCTGAAGCGAGAGCTCCGGCACCAGCCCGACGACAGCCCGCTGCGCGAACACCTCTTCCTGACCTTCATGCGCGGCCGCCGGCCCTTCCGGCTAACCCTGGCGGCCCCTCGACGGTTGCGGACCCTGATCCGTGACGCCGACCGCTGGAGCGTCCTGGCCTCGGCGGGACTGGCGCTGCTCGGGACGCTGGCGGTGGCCGCCTGGCACCACGTCGAGACCGTGCCCCTCACCGCTCCAGATCGGTTCGGCGACCTCCCCAGAACCCTCCCCATACCGTCCGCGCCTGCGTTTCCGGAAGGCATGATCGCGGTGGTGAGCCTGGTGCTCTCGGCCCTGGTGTTGGCGTTTTATGGCCGCCGGCACCTCAGCCTGGCTCCGCCTGCCGCCGAGTCCGCCGTGCCGGGGTTGATCGAGCGGATCTCGGCGCGGCGGTGGCCAGTTCTCGGACCCTGGGTCGTGACAACTTGGATCGGCGCCTTCATCCTCTGTGACTTCGCCGGCAGCCGGTCAGGCGCCAGGTGGATCCTGGCCAATCTCGCCGCCTTGGTCACCCTCGGCATCTACTTCTATCTCGAGCGGAGCGTTCATGGAGGCTACCGCTCACAGCTCCAGACGCTGACCTCGCAGCTCGACGCCAGCGCCGAGGCGGTCCCCGAGCTGCTCGCCTTCATCCGCGGCCCGGCTCCCGACGACCTCAAGCGCCGCGGGCTCCGGCTGCTCTACGCCAAGGTCAGGAAGCCGACCACGGAGCAGCTCGCCGAGCTCGAGGCGCTACAACTCAGCAGCTCCCTCGAGCTGCGGACAAAGAACCTCCTGCACAACATCACCAGGCACCTGGAGGAGAGACACCAGCAAACGCTCGACGGCGGAGAGGCGTCATGAGACGGGCCATCGCTTACGGTGCTTTCGGCGGCCTGCTCGGGGGGCTCCTGCTCGGCGGTGGCTTCTTCGTTTTGGGTGAGCTCCCCACCGGCCTGGTGATCCCGCTGGGTGAAGGAATGGGCCTGAGCGGCGGCAGCTATCTGAAAGCGATGTTGCTCCTGCCGTTCGCCTTGGCAGGAGCTCTTGCCGGCTGCTTCTGCGCCTATATCTTCGTCTTCGGCAGCCGCGAGCTGGGCCGCTTCTCAGAATCCCGGGAGCGCACCTTTCGGATCTACCGGCGGCCGATCGCGGGGGTGTCTCTGGCGGGGGCGCTGGCCGCCGTTTTGATCGCGGGAGGCGTCCCTGTGCCGCCGGGGATTTATCCCCTCCCGATCGACCAGGGGGGCGTCCCTGCCGATGGCCAAACCCTCGACGCCGCCAGCCAGTGGCGGGCGATCGAGGCTCTGCAGATGGCAGGTCTCGCGCGCCGCGGCGGCGGCTTGGGCGCCGGTTTCGAACGCGTCGCCACCGAGGCGTTTTTCGCCTTTCTGCCAGCGATCCACATCTGTGCCTTGTTCGTCTTTGGAGCGACCCTCGCGGGCTGGAGCGCCCTCCTCGCCGCCACCTTTCTGATCTCGCGGCGAGCCGCGGGCGAGGCGGTGTTCTGGACCCTGTGGTTGTTCGCCAGCGGGTGTTTTCTCGCTTTCGTTGCCTTCAGCGGCTTCGGCAGCGCGTTTTCAGGTTTCGAAGCGGGCGGGCCCCATGATCTGCTCCCCCTGGTGGAGATCTTCCTCTACTCCGTTGTCAACACTTGCGTACCAGCGGCCTGGATCACGCTCTCCGCAGTCGTCGGCAATACGCTGTTCGGTCTCGCGGGCGTCGCTGGTTGGCGGCGTTCCGCGTTCACGGGTCTGCTCACCTTCGCCAACGCGGGAGCCGTCCTGATCCTCGGCACCACCACCCGGCTGACCCTGATCCTGAAGCCACCGATCCCCAGCCCGCACGGCGGATTCGAGCTCCCGACTCCGGCCTGGCACATCCTGGCCTACTTCGAGGGTCACCTGGTGGCACCCCACTTGACCTACTTCCCGTCGGCGCCGCTGGTAGCCTTCGGCACGGCGGTCGGCGTCGGGCTGGTTTTCGGCGGCGCGTGCCACGGAATGAACTCCACCTTCGGTCCAACGCCACCCAAACCCCGGTGACTTGCGCATCACGTCCGTTACCGAGTGGTGCCGTTACCGAGTGGTGCCAAGCACCACTTCGGGGCTGGAGGGTGGCCTCAAGAAGTCTCATCATGAAGGGTTTCATCGATCGTTTCCTAGTCTCCACCCTCACTAATTTCAATGGTTCTGAGTGTCTCACCTACATTGGCACAGAGGACCCGGCGGTTGACAACCTAGGATCCAGTGTTTTAGCGTCGTCGCTAATGACCTGGCTTTTTTCTCTTCTTGGGCAGGACAATTCGGACAAGGTGTCGCTGTCGGGAAGGCGCCCTCCTGCCCGTCTCCTGGTGATGACTTGGGTGGCGCTGATGACCTGGGTGACGCTGTGTTTAGCGCAAGCCTTGCCTGTAGAAGGTTCGGCAGCTGACGAGCCGCCCAATGAAGGGGCTCCGACGGACGACCTCACGACGGCATCCGACGGGCTCGCTCGCGAGGCAGGCCAA
The DNA here is from genome assembly GCA_029263355.1 of Acidobacteriota bacterium. Classification (GTDB taxonomy): domain Bacteria; phylum Acidobacteriota; class Thermoanaerobaculia; order Multivoradales; family J023; genus JAAELT01. The sequence continues at coordinate 20,982 of JAJCXQ010000913.1, forward strand.
GTCGAC
>JAJCXQ010000914.1 GCA_029263355.1 Acidobacteriota bacterium
ACCGGCGTCCTTTGCCCAGGAGCGATTGTGGTTCCTCGACCGTCTGGATTCCGGGAGCTCGGCCTACAACATCCCGGTGACGGTCCGGCTGCGAGGGGTGTGGCGCGATGGCCTGCTGGCTTTGGGCCTTTCGGAGCTAGAGCGTCGCCACGAGACCCTGCGGACGAGCTTCAGTAGCGCCGAAGGTCGTCCGGTACAGGTGATCTGTGAGCCGCAGGGTGTGGCCTTGCCATTGGTGGATCTCACGGCGATCGCCGATGCTGGTCGCCGTGAGTCGCTGGCGCGTCAGCTGGCGCAGGGGGAGGCGTCGCGGCCCTTCGACTTGGCGTCGGGTCCGCTGCTGCGGGCGAGTGCTTTGCGGCTGGGCTCCGACGAGCATGTGTTGCTGCTGACGATGCACCATGTGATCTCGGACGGTTGGTCCCTAGGGGTCCTGATCCGCGAGCTGTCGACGGCTTGCGGCGCTCTGGCCGCAGGTGAGCTTCCTCGTTTCCCGCCGCTGTCGGTGCAATACGCCGACTACGCGGTGTGGCAGCGTCAGTGGCTGGCTGGGGAAGTGCTGGCTCGGCAAGTGGCCTATTGGCGGAACCGTTTGTCGGGTGTGGAGGCGCTGGAGCTACCCTCGGACCGTCCACGTCGGGGCACTTCGTTGGGGCTTGCGGGTCGCCTGCCGGTGAGCTTGACGCTGGGTTTGTCGGGTTCTTTGGTGGCTCTGGGTCGTCGGGAGGGTGGGACACCGTTCATGGCCCTGTCGGCGGTGTTTTCGGCGCTACTGTGTCGCCTGGCGGGGCGGGACGAGGCGACTGTCGGGACACCGATTGCCCACCGGACACGGCAAGAGGTGGAGGGTCTGATCGGCTTCTTCGTCAACACGCTGGTGATGCGTGCGGACCTTTCGGGGGTACCAAGTTATGTGTTGTTGCTGAGTCGTTTGCGTGAGGCGCTGCTGGGCGCGTATGCGCACCAAGACGTTCCTTTCGAGAAGCTGGTCGCGGAGCTCGAGCCTGAGCGAGCGTTGGGTCAGACGCCGTTTTTCCAGGTGATGTTCGCGCTGCAGAACGTTCCTCGTTCGGCGCCGGAGCTTCCGGGTCTGGAGGTGGTGTCGCAGGCGAGTCAGGGCGCCTTGGCGAAGCTGGAGCTGACGCTGTCGTTGCAGGAGTCGGGTGGACGCTTCGAAGGTGAGCTGGAGTACGCGTCGGATCTTTTCGACGCGACGACGATGTGGCGATTGTGGTCGCGGTTCGAGGCGTTGGCGTCGTCGGTGGTCGAGTTGCCGGATCGCCCGCTGGCGTCGCTGGATCTGCTTTGTCCATCGGAGCGTCATCAGTTGCTGGTGGAATGGAATGATGCCGCTACGGCTTATCCGCGTGAGCGGACGATCCACCAGCTTTTCACTGAGCAGGCCGTTCGAGTCCCCGATGCGGTGGCGGCGGTCTTCGGCAGTCAGCACCTGAGCTACGACGTGCTGGAGCGTCGGTCGAGTACGTTGGCGGAGAAGCTTCGTGATCTTGGGGTCGCAGGCGACACCCTGGTTGGGATGTGCGTCGACCGCTGTCTCGAGATGGTCGAAGTGACGTTGGGGATTCTCAAGGCCGGCGGCGCCTATGTGCCTCTCGACCCGGACTATCCGAAGGAACGTTTGGCCTTCATGCTGAGCGACACTGGAATGTCGGTGTTGGTGGCCGAGGATCACCGGCTCGAGATGTTGCCAGAGCTTCCGCCTGACGTGTTTTTGATTTCGGTGGACGCCGGAGAGAGCGGGGGCGCCTTCACGAGCGGGTGTCCTGCGCCGGTGTTGGCGGAGCAGTTGGCCTACGCGATGTACACATCGGGCTCGACGGGGGTTCCGAAGGGAGTGGCGGTGAGTCACCGGAGCGTGGTTCGTCTGGTGAAGGAGACAAACTTCGCCACCTTTGGCGGGGGGGACGAAACGTTCCTGCAATACGCACCGATCTCCTTCGACGCTGCGACTCTGGAGATCTGGGGCGCGTTGCTCAATGGCGGGCGTTTGGTGATCGCCCCTTCGGGTCCTCGCTCGTTGCATGAGTTGGCGGAGCTTGTTCTGGCGGAGAGGATCACGACGCTGTGGCTTACGGCGGGCCTGTTCCATCAGCTTGTGGAAGAGGAGTTGGGCTCCCTGCGCTCGGTGCGCCAGTTGCTGGCGGGAGGTGATGTGCTTTTGGCGCCACACGTGCGGCGGGTGTTAGAGGAGCTGCCCGGGACTCGTCTGATCAACGGTTATGGTCCGACCGAGAATACGACGTTCACGTGCTGTCACGGACTGGCCTCATCGGACGACGTGGGCGCATCGGTGGGCATCGGGCGCCCGATCGCGAACACGCGCAGTTACGTGGTCGACGCCTCCGGGCATCCGGTGTTGCTCGGCGTCTCGGGGGAACTGTGGATCGCCGGCGACGGTCTGGCCCGGGGTTATTGGGGACGCCCAGGTTGGACTGCGAAGGTCTTCGTGCCGGATCCGTTGTCGGCGGTGGCGGGTGGTCGCTGTTACCGGAGTGGTGATCTGGTGTGTTACCGGGCGGACGGCGTGATCGATTTTCAGGGGCGTTTCGACCAGCAGGTGAAAGTACGCGGCTTCCGGGTAGAGCCAGGAGAGATCGAGTCCCGGCTGGCCTCCCATCCGGGTGTGCTGGAGGCAGCGGTGGTTGTGGGCCACGATGTTTCGTCCCGGCCGATTCTGGTGGCGTTTGCGGTCCTGCGTGATGAGGGCGGTCCGACGGTAGTGGAATTGCGCCGGTGGTTGGAGGAACGGTTGCCGTCGGCCATGGTGCCGTCGGCGTTCGAGCTTCTCGACCGGCTGCCGCTGACCCCCAACGACAAGGTCGATCGCAGAGCGCTGGCGCGCCGCGAAGTGACACCGTCGTCTGGAGGTCAGGATGCGGCGGCTTCCATGTCGCCGCGCACACCGACTGAGGAGCTTGTAGCGGGCTTGTGGTGCGAGGTGCTCGGCGTCGAGGGTGTCGGGGTGGAGGAGAGCTTCTTCGAGATCGGCGGTCACTCGCTGTTGGCGACGCAGCTGGCGTCTCGGATCCGCGGTGTGTTCGGAGTCGAGCTGCCGTTGCGTCGTCTATTCGAAGCGTCGACGGTGGCGAAGCAGGCGTTGGAGCTGGAGAGGGCGCGTCTCGACGGTGCGCCCGCGGCGCCACCGCTGGTCCCGGTGTCGACGGTCGCCGTGGGCATGCCGCGGA
>JAJCXQ010000915.1 GCA_029263355.1 Acidobacteriota bacterium
GGAAAACGGCACGCCATGCCCACCACGGCAATATCGCGTTCGCAAGACTCGACCACGGCCATGTCCCGACTCTCCTGAGGCCTGATCTATGACCATCTCCCTGGTCATCAGGTCTCCACTTCGAATGATTCGATACTCCAAGAAAAGACGCCACGCCTCTACCGGCCTGTAAAATTGAACAGGCAGATAAACAACTCTTCGCGCTGGTATTTACGGTGACGTTCGCAGACCTGCGAAGCGCAAGTGTTGATGTACGCGGCTTGAAGTCAAGACTCTAACCCTTCACGAGCTCTGCGTACAATATGAGAGAAGAGTCCTAATCCTTCCGCAATTCACCACTGCAATTAAGACATTTCTCTTTGTGTATTCATTTCCTGGAATATATCGATTCTGAGCCTTACGCCTGGGTCCGCCGGCTTGTCTACGTCACCTGGCGCCCTGGAGCGGGGCTGGTGACCGGTGAAGGACAAGACGGGGTCGTCGGCAACTCGCTGGATTCGCTGATGGGCATCTGGACCGAGGACGAAGCGGCCAAGTTCAATGAAGCGACAAAGGAGTTCGCTCGCACCGACGAAGATCTCTTGAGGCTATAAGGGCTCGATGCCAATACGGTCGAGGTCGAAGACCACGCAATGCTGTAGCGCCTTGCCAACGTAGACATAGTTCGAGGATTCGAAGCGGACCGTAACGTTGGGGCGATCTGCGACCTCCGCTGGCAAAGCGAATCGACGGTCAACTTTCTTGCCGAAAGCGAACTGAAGCGTTCCAACTCTTTGACCGTCAACGGAAACCCGAATCTCAGCCCCATCGAGCTCACGCCGATACAGATGTTGCCCTTCGATTCTCAGGTGGCCGCCATCGTTCTTCAGCATCAGCGAAGCGTAAGGCGAGAGACGCCCCTTGTGATCCACACCACCGTGGATCTGCGCCGCCTGCCTCTCGTCGAGGTTGCTGATGTCTAGCCGCGACAAGATCTTGAAGTTCGGAATGACGACCGGCCCCTCGGCTTCGCGCCGGCCGGCGACCGCCAGCTCCTCTACTGCCGCCGTAGCAACCTCCCAAGGCTGGGGATTCACTTGCGGCAGGAGCCCATCTCGCACGATCAACCCATAGATCAGCTGCGCAACTTGCTGATGCCCTTGGCGATTCCAGTGCGAGTCGTTCTCGGAGACCCAGAATTGTGGATTATCACCGAAACTACTGGCCAGGTAGATCACGTGTTCGGCATCTAGATGGCGCCCGAGAAACTCCCGACCAACGGGGAGCAGGAGCCGATAGTTCAGTAGCAAACGGTAGCGCGACCCAAGCTGTTCGATGAGATTGGCCATCGTCTTCAAGCGCTCTGCGGCTTCTCGATATCGGTTGACACCTTCATAGTCGATCGCCCAACGCAGCCGCCCCGCGGTCTCCCGAAATCCCAAGGCCCGGCTCGGAAACGCCGAATCGACAAGGCTATCGGCACGATGACGAAACTGAGACGAGAATCTTGACGAGCTGCCAAAGCCCCGAATGCTGGGGGAATCCTCGATATCATTCGGCACCGAAATGTGGATCACCAGATCAGGATCGAGGATCGTTAGCTGACGGGTCAGATAGGCGACCTCAGCTCTGAAGTTCCAACTCGGGATGCCGATGTGTAGAACCTCTACATGGACATCTGTGTGCTGCGAACGCTCTTGCAGCCATTGCTCTAGAAACACTCCGAGGCGATCCTCCGCAGCAATGCCGTAGCCATAAACAAACGAATCGCCAAGCAGGACAACCCGTACCAAGCCGTACGGCTTCGGCAAGGCAAAAGAGCGTTCGCGCAGCCCCACTCGATTAGACGATACCCGAGTGTCGTTCCAGATTCTGTCCTCGAGATCTGCTTGTAGAATGCGCCCGACGTCAGGGTCGATATGGGAGTCGTAAATGCCCGGACTGAGTGCAGAAAGACGCGACGCGATCTGGTCTCGCAACTCTGGATCACGCTTCATCAACTCAGCTGCGCCCGGTGCGTCGGCCCGAGTGACCAGCAGATAGGCGGTGGTCAGCGTCAGCGCCATGCAGATCATCGCCAAACTCGAGACGCCCCAAAAGGCGCCTCGTCTAAATTTCCGCTCGTCGGAAGTCATCTTTCACAATCTCGAATTGCAGTCTCGAATTGGGTTACGTCGCCAACAGAGATCAGAGGCTTACTCTCGACCATCGCAAAGATGGTGGGATTGTCCTCGAAGTCCTTGTAGAAAATCGAGTCGAGAAATCCGATCCGAGAGCTTAGGAAGTCACCGCCGAACTCCCAAAGAACGAGGTACTCGGCCTCGTTGCCATGATCGCTCGGCGGTAGGAAGTGCGTTACTTCACCCGTGGACGATCGACTCGCCCGCTGTCGAGTTGCCCGATCATGCAGCACGGGCACAGTGTAGATCTGCCGGCCACCAGGCCGCAGAACGCGGTGAACCTCGCTCAGAGCTCGTTCAGGATCTTCCAAGTGCTCAAGGGTTTCGGAGTGGACTACCAAGTCGAAACTCGCATCCGGGAACGTCAGCTGCATCAAATCCTGGTTGATCAACCCACCGATTTCAGCACCGAACGGCTGATCTGGTCTGTAGGTCGCCTCGACGAGGTTGGCAGACGATAGTTTTGCCAGTGCGGGTCCCAGATAGTTGATCTGGTTAACATGCAGAATGCAGGGGCGGTCGAACTGTGATGCCACTCGACCTAGAGCCCACAACAACATGCGGACGCGATCCGACATGCCACAGCCGACACAATGACGCCCCTCCCGCTGATCGAACCATCCACGCTCGCGATCCGAAAGCATCCAGGCTGCTGCCAACGCATCGCCAATCACTGTTTGCTCCGCAAAGCTCTCGCCGCCACAATTCACACAGCCCTGACGGTCGATGTCACAAGGCGTCGTCGCTCGGTCTTGGAGCTGGCCTCTCATTCTGTTTCATCCCTCTTCACTCAATCCGTAGCGGCATCGAGGCCCAAGTAGTCGGCCGTCAGACAGAGCCTGAAGAGCACGTTGTTCTCGCCAGCGGCCTCGAGACCTGCGATCTCGCACTCGAAGTCGAAGCGCGAAAACGAGCGTCCCAGGGGCAGTCGCCCAGAGATCTCGAACTGCTCTCCAACCGCCAGTGGCCAACGCGTCGGCTCTCCGCCATCGATCCGCACCGCCAGAACGACCTGCCGCTCGGCTACCCGGACCTGGCCTCGAAACAGCCATCGGGTGTGGGTCTCCTGGCGCTCAAGACGAGCTCCCGCGATGCGTGCCATGCCGCGGCTCAGCCGTCCAGGAATTAGCTTGCCCCAACCGTAAAGCAATTGCTCCGAGGATGGGGGCAGCGTCGAAAAGTCGATTTCTGAACCATAGAGCTTGCCCTCTGTCTCATTGCCCATGAAACCATGGGACTCGACATCCATGACTCGCAGGGGGGCACGAAACAATGAAGCTGATGCGCTGTCGCTGGCTTGCCCCAGATAGCCTAGGGCGCGGATCTGCTCCTCTACCTCAGCCGGGATTTCGACCACTTCCACCGGGGCGAGGTAAGCCGAATCAAGATTCGACCGGTGAACGTTGACCAACGTGTCGAGTAACAGCCGACTTTGGCGCGGATTGGCTGTCATTAAACTGTTGTGCTCACCGGCATCGAGTTGGACATCAAAAAGCATCTTGCGGTGGCGTTGGAAGTCTAGAATGAGTTTTTGGTGGCCGGCCTGTACCGACCGAAACAGCATCGGATCACCGTTGCCCAAGAGACGAAGAAGCCCTTCGGCATAAACCGGCGCCCTAGCCGGCATAACCCGGCGGCTCCTCAGGACCTGAGCCAAGCTTTCGCCAGCAAGCCCAGCTGACGGCGTGATCCCCGCCAGTTCGAGGATCGTTGGAGCCAGGTCGATCAAGCTCACCGGAGTCGCTATCCGACGATTCTGAACTCCCGGACCGGCGACGATCAGTGGCACGCGAAGGAGTTCTCGATAGTGGCTCTGGCCGTGTCCGAGATCGTGATGATCCCACAGCTCTTCGCCATGATCGGAAGTCAAGAGAATCACGGTGTCATCGAGTCGCCCGGTTTCCTCGAGAGCCTTGACCACAGCACCTATTTGCTGATCACTGAACACGATCTCACCGTCATATAGCGCCACCACTTGTTGGCGAGTCAGCTCGTCGAGCTCAACCAACCCCTGACGCATCTGCTGGAGCACTGCCGGCTGTTCTCGCTGCCGTTTGACCGGTTGGGTGTAGAACATCTCGGCGATCGGAGTCAACGGCGCGTCGAGAAAAGGCGCCACCGCCTCTCGTGGTGGGCTGTAGGGATCATGGGGACCACCAAGGTGGAGGTAGAGAAAGAAGGGCTTGTCTTCGACCTCCTTAATCAAGGGCACCGCCTCGCGGGTCAGCAGACTGTCATCGGTTTGACTGACAAAACGCCGCTCACTCTTGGCAACCCCAGCTTTCTTGAGACCGCGCCAAAAGTTCTTGTCGGGTGATACGTACGACTCGAAGCCACGACCGAAGCCGAAAGTCTCACTGACGTTGCCGTTGCGGTAAATGCCGTGAGTCGAGTAGCCGACCGCAGCGAGGGCTTCGGCGAGCGTCGGAACATCTTGTGAGATCGAGTCGGCATGGGTCACCGCCCCATGCACCGACGGATAAAGCCCGGTCAGAATCGACGCCGAAGAAGGCCGCGTGTAGGAAGCGACCGCATTTGCATCATCGAATATCGTGCCGCGGGCGGCAAGCTGGTCGATATGGGGTGACGTCGGCCGAGCGTAGCCGTAGGATCCGAGATGATCGGCCCGCAGAGTGTCAATGACGATCAGGACGATGTTCGGACGCTGGCGTTGACCACAACTGAGTGTCATGCCCGCCATCAAGGCGACGAACATCACCCACCGTGGCGAGTGCCGGAGGCTAATCATCGACCCTTTCCATCGGCATGGCGGCCTCGACCCACCGGCTGACCGGCTCCGAGACCAGCGGGAACGGGAAGCTCTCTTGCCACAAGTGCAAACGCTTGCGCAGTACCCGCGGCAGGTGCTCGGCCAATACCGGATCGTGGACCCGTAGCAATCCTATGAGCTCGGCGATCGCTTCGCGGTCGTCCCGAAGTAAGTGGAATAGCCCCTCCCCGACGACTAGATTCCGGCGCAGGCGCTCCTCGATTTCCCAAAAGTCCAGATCCTCGGTGGCACCAAGATCCGCCACCGATGTATCCCCGCTCAGGTACCCCAACGATGCGAGCATCTCGAGGTCTTCGGATTCGACTTCTTCGCGCAGCTCGTCCTCGGTGTGCACAGGCTGCCAACGCATGCGATAAGACGGCGTCGTGCGGGGCGCAAAAAACTTGCGAAACGCTGGGCTGAACAAGTTCTCTTCAACCCTACCTGGTAGCTCCTCCGAAACCGGCAAACCGAGCAAGCTAAGAAGCGTAGGGGCGACATCCAGGGCATTGATGCCTGACGGCAGCTCACCCGGAACAATATCTGGCCCCACCGCCAGGAAGATCCCGTTCGGGCGATGACTACCGCTCAACAGAAAAAGCTCATCATCTTTGTTGCCGGGCCGCCAACTTCCAGCTGCCGGCCCAAAACCATGATCCGAGATCACCACCAAATTAACGTCATCCCCGACCACCGCCAACAACTGACCTAGAAAGTCGTCGGTGTCGCGATAGGACGTCGGGATGATCTCCGCCAACAGCTCCTTTTCCGACGCGCTGGGTTTGTCATCGAATTGGGAGTCGTCGAAGTACATCCAGGTAGCGTGGCTGGCATGATCCGGCATCCGGAGATACACCATGAACAGATCAAATTCCCGGGGCGCAAGACGAAGCGACGCACGCCGGACGAGCTCTTCCGAGACCACGTGTTTGCCGATCCTTCCTTTGACCACCCGAGTGACACGATGGTAAGGATCGTCTGGCCGATGGATGGCGTGGATATCGTAAGGCCAGTGCAGATAACGCTGCTGTAGCTGACGAATCGCTTCCGGTTGTTGAAGCTGCTCGATATCGGGCCTTAGCTCATCCAAGAGCTCTGGTGGATACGCGCCACCAGCAGAGCTCCAGGCACGATCGGAGACCATGACGCCGTTGACAACTTCGGCAGGATGCGAGGCAAAATAGCCGACGACACCCACCGAACGATCGTATTGCGAGGCGACGTTCCAAATCGCCGGGACTCGACGCAAAGTCGACCTCACCCGCCGCTTGGGTCCGGCAACGTAGGGATAGGTGTGATCCATCACATTGTGATGACGTGCGAAACGACCGGTAGCAAAAGTTGTCCACAATGTTGGTGACGAAAGCGGCGGAATCGCCACCATGTCACCCCACAGACCGCGCCGCACCAGCCCGGCCAGATTTGGCAACTCACCTCGCTCCATCATGGGCTGAGCCAGGTCCCAGGTGAGTCCATCGATGCCGAGCACCACCAACGGCCGCGGCTTGACGGCGTCCTCGGCTCCGAGGTCGCCAGTCGGGGGATGCTCCTGTGGCTCGCCACATCCCACAGCTATTCCAACTAGCAGGAAGCACCAAGTGAGTGCGACGTTGTTCGAGAGACGCATCCGCGAAGCCTCGCAAGACTTGAATCGAATTGAAATTGGCGACGGAGGTGGGGGGAGACGAGGACACTAGATAGGACTCTATCGAGAGCCAAATGGTAACACGACGAACCGCTTCATCCGTTTCCATCTGCGCTTCCGAACATCCTACCTGGAGAATTTGCCGCTGGTGATGCTGAACGATAGGATCGGTAGTCTCGCTCTATCTTTCGTCTCTGTGCTGATTGGTCCACCCAAGACAAATCGACGTGTGAATATATGCGCAATTATAGATCTATAGCTATCTGGTCTCGGAATACCTTTCTATTAGGCCTGCTTACCGGCGCACCGTTTGTACTGGGTAATCCTATCGGGCTGCCTGGGACAACTTACAGCCTCGCCGATCTAGCTGATGGGGCATCTCAAGCAATCTATGATTTCGATTCCGACACGATTGTGACCACCGGCACCAAAGCCAAGGTGCTCCTGCCTGCTTTGCCCGCTCCCCTCCCCAACAACCTGCGTTATGTCGAGGTCGAGATCTCGCCGGTCGCCAGCACCCAGGTATATTTGAATTGGTGGGAGGCCGGCGGATTTCAGACCAGCGAAATCAAGATCGTCGACGGCGCTGCAGGCGTTCAGACCGTAGCTGTCAATCTCTCGACCATGGACGCGAGCACCGGACCTCTGAAACTACGCATCAAAGGCAATTCGGGAGCCGTCATCTCGCGTGTCCGATTGATCGACCGGCCAAAACCCAATATTGTTCTCATTTTGGTTGATGATCTGAACTTTGACGAGCTCGAACTGGGGTTCGGACGCAGTCTGCCCGCGTGGTCATCAGCACTGACTGCCGAGCTGTTTCAGCAGGGTACAGTCTTTGAGAATTTCTTCAACACGACACCGCTCTGCTGCCCCTCACGAGCTTCGTTTCTCACCGGACAGTACAGCCACAACCACGGCATCTGGGGAAACAACTACAACATAACCAGTGGTAACGGCGGCTGGCGTCGGTTCTGGGAGCAGGGCTTCGAATTCGACAGCCTGGGGAGCTGGATGCAGGATGCGGGCTACCAAACCGTGTTGCTCGGCAAATTCATGAACGGTTATCCCGACAAGCCCGGATCCTTCCTGCCCGAGATGTATGTGCCGGCTGGATGGGACGAGTGGTACGGAGAATTCAACAACGATACGGGATTCTCGTACATCGATTTTAGGATCAACCAGAACGGCACAGTGGTGAGCTACGACGACGGCACCTACCTGACGGATCTCGAACGCGCACTCGCCGTCGACTACATCGATCGAATCGCCCCGGCCGGCCAGCCCTTTTTCATGTTCTTGACACCTTTTGCGCCTCATGGCCCGACCGAACCCCCAGCCCGCCACGATGGCATGCATAGCAGCTTGGATGTACAGCCGCCCCCATCGTTTAACGAGTCCGACCTGTCCGACAAGCCACAGTACGTCCAGGACGGCGCCGTCGAACAAATCAACTACTTTGGCGTCGGCTCGAAACGCAAGCTGGACATGACTTTGGCGCTGGACGAGTTGATTCAAGCGGTCGTTGACGCCCTCGAGTCCAACTCGACGCTAGACAACACTTACATCTTCTTCACGTCGGACAACGGTCTGATGCGCGGCGAGCATCGCCTGGGCGGCAAGAGCGTTCCCTACGAGGAGTCGGTACGAATCCCCTTGATTGTGCGAGGACCGGGGATACCTGCCGGAGTCTACCGCTCCGATCTCGTCGCGAACATCGACGTTGCGCCAACTATTCTGGAGCTTGCGGGCGCCGTCCCCCCAGCCTCGATCGATGGCGAATCCCTCATCGAGATCATGACTGGGGCCACGTCGACGGAAGATTGGCGTGACGCTATCCAAGTCGAGCTGATGACTCCGATCTCCTCCAACCAGCCGTTCACGGTACCACCCTACTTCGGTATCCGAACCAACTGGCAGTGCTACAACGAGTACGACTCCGGCGATACTGAGCTTTACGACCTCGCACGCGACCCCTTTCAATTGAACAGTGAGCACGCGACCGACCCGGCATCCTTGCTGCCAGTGCTCCAAGGTCCACTCACCAGCTTGAGCACCTGCGCTGGCGCCAGCTGCCGCGACGCCACGCGGCTCAGTTGGCCAAATGCCGTCGGCGCCGTCAACTGCGACCATCTCGATTGCAACTTTGACGCCGCAGGCTCCACCGACCCCGACGGCGCCGTCGCCACTTATGAGTGGGATTTTGGCGACGGCTCCACAGATTCCGATGCCTCGGCATCTCACAGCTTTGCTGCTGGCGGCGACTACCAGATCATCCTCACAGTCAAAGACGACTTGGGAAATCCCGGGGTCGACGCCTTTACCATCAGTGTCATCGAACCCACCTCACACGTCGCCGAGGTCTTGATTCTGCTCAAGCTCAGCAACCCCAACAACCTGCGAGCCATCGCGAAGATCTTCGTACTCGATGATGAGAGCGCGCCGGTGGACGGAGCGACAGTCACCGGAGACTGGTCGATCAACAGCACGCTGATCGGCAGTTTCTCGGGGGTCACCAATGACAAAGGACGGGCCAAGATCAACATGGGTGAGCCGAGCTCCGGCGACCAACTGGAGTTTTGCGTCACCGATATCAGTCACCCGGCTCTGACGTACGATCCGAGCGCCAACGTGTCGGTCTGCGGCCAAGCCGTTTGGCCTTAGTCCATCGTCCCGTCTGGAGCCTCTCGCTAGATTCGATCCAGTTTTGCTGTTTTGGTGTCAGCGTTCGGATCTGTGGAGCGAGCACGGAGCTGATTGTTTGAGCTGTAAATAGTAGCTGAATCGGCCTATGTCATAGGCATCAAAAGATTTGACGACGGCACGCAAGAGATGGTGCGAGTTAGGCACCGCGCGGATCCCACAGAAACGAACGCGTTCGCGAGTTGCTTCTGGACGACAACTCGCTAGATTCGATCACCGCCCGAGGATAGGATGGCGCGGCCTTCAAAACCGCTCGCATCACGTCCTCTCTCATGACCGCTATCCTCGGAATCTCTGCGTTCTACCACGATTCCGCCGCCGCCCTGCTGGTGGACGGTCAGATCATCGCGGCAGCTCAAGAAGAACGCTTCAGTCGCATCAAGCACGACGACGAGTTTCCGAGTCAGGCAGTCGAATATTGCCTTGCCGAAGCCGGCCTGGCGCCAGATCAGCTCGACTATGTCGGCTTCTACGACAAGCCACTACTGAAGTTCGATCGTTTGCTCGAGACGTATCTTGCGTATGCTCCCGCTGGCTACCGCTCCTTCGCCAAAGCAATGCCGGTATGGCTGAAAAAGAAGCTCTACTTACCTCGGGAGATGCGCCAGGCGCTCAACGGCTATCGGAGACGTTTCGTCTTCACCGATCATCATGAATCCCACGCCGCCAGCGCCTTCTTTCCGTCACCCTACGAAGAAGCTGCCATCCTGACTCTCGACGGAGTCGGCGAATGGGCTACAGCCACCTGCGGCGCCGGTCGCGGAAACCGCATTGAGCTCACTCAAGAGCTGCGCTTCCCGCACTCTCCGGGGCTGCTCTACTCCGCCTTCACCTACTACTGCGGCTTCGAGGTCAACAGCGGCGAGTACAAGCTGATGGGACTGGCCCCCTACGGAGAGCCGCACTACGTCGACCACATCCTCGACCAACTTATTGATCTTCGGGACGACGGCTCGTTCCGCATGGACATGTCCTTCTTCAATTTTTGCCAGGGACTGACCATGACGTCGAAACGATTCGACCAACTCTTCGGCGATCCGCCTCGCCAGCCAGGGGCCGAGCTCACACAGCGAGACATGGATCTCGCTGCATCGGTCCAAAAAGTCACCGAAGAGATCATGTTGCGCATGGCGCGCCACGTCCATGCACAAACCGGTCTCGACAACCTCTGTCTAGCCGGCGGCGTAGCCCTCAACTGTGTTGGCAACGGACGACTCCAGCGCGAGGGCCCGTTCGAGAACCTGTGGATCCAACCCGCTGCTGGCGACGCCGGAGGCGCCCTGGGAACGGCACAGTTCATCTGGCATCAACTCTTAGGCAATGAGCGCCTCCCCAGGCCCGGCGACGGGCAACAGGGATCCCGCCTTGGACAGGGCTACAGCGACGAGGAGATCGAAGCCTTCCTGGAGTCGACCGGCGCTGTGTACCAGCGGATCGAAATCACCGAGGACCTGCTCGATCACGTGTCCACCGCGATCGCCGAAGGCCAAGCCGTCGGTTGGTTCCAAGACCGCATGGAATACGGACCACGAGCCCTCGGATCCCGCAGCATTCTGGGCGACGCGCGCAACCCTGACATGCAGGCTCTGATCAACCAGAAGGTCAAATTCAGAGAGGGATTCCGCCCCTTCGCTCCGATCGTGCTGGCCGAACATGCCCACAAGTACTTTTCGCTGGCGCCAGACCAGGAAAGTCCGTACATGCTGATCGTGACGCCGGTTCATCCTTCCAAACGGGTTGAGGTGCCAGCTGACCTCGTCGGCGCGACAGGCTTGGATCGCCTGCGCCAAGTCCGCTCCGAAATCCCTGCGGTCACTCACGTCGACGATTCGGCACGCATCCAGACCGTCGACCCGGGGCGTCACGGCCGTCTCCACTCACTCATAACCCGGTTCCATCAAAGAACCGGATGCCCAGTGATGGTCAACACTAGCTTCAACTTAGGCTGGGAACCGATCGTCCGCTCGCCGGAAGAAGCCTACCGCACCTTCATGTCTTGCGAGCTCGACCTGCTCTGCATCGGCCACTGCGTGTTAGAGAAATCAAACCAGCCAGCAACCGTGCATCAAGTCGTCGACAACACCTCCGACGAGGTCTTCGACGGCCTACTCGCCAGTCCCTGTTGCGCGGCAACCCTGGTCCGTCACGAAACAAGCTTGCAATGCACTGAATGCAGCCACCACTTTGAGATCGACGACGGCATTCCGCAATTGTTCTGGCCCCACGACTCGATCGACGACCCAACCGACGTTACTCATGGTGTCCGTGAGTTTTACGAGGAAACCCCTTTCCCCAACTATGACGATCACGATTCGGTGCGTTCTTTGATCGACAAGTCCCGTCGTGGCCTCTATGCCCGGCGACTCGACGAGAGCCTGCCCTACAATGCCGACGTCCTCGAGGTCGGCTGCGGAACCGGCCAACTCAGCAACTATCTCGGCATCTCGTGCCGCAGAATCATCGGCGTCGACCTCTGCCTCAATTCTTTGCGGTTGGGAGAGGCTTTTCGGCGCCAGCATGGCCTCGT
>JAJCXQ010000916.1 GCA_029263355.1 Acidobacteriota bacterium
GCCGTGGCGTAAAGTTCCATACGGTGGCGATCGAATCCTGCCACCGCCGCCGCCAAGTGTTCGATCACCTTCTTGTTATCGTTCTCGGTGCTGGCGAGGCCGGCCCGGATCAGCCGTGCAAAGGGCTTCGACCAGGGGTGGGATTGCTTTTCGAGGCGGCGCAGTGATTTGCGGGCGTCTCGCAACAGCTGGTCGCGGGTCGTGGATCCGTTGGGCTCCATCTGGCTGACGGCGAGAGCGGCGCGACAGCGCAAGTGCAGTGCTTCGGTGCGTGTCACCTGAACCCGCAGCAACTGTGATCTCACCAAGGCAGGCCAGTGGGTCGAGATCTCCGACCAAGCGTCACTTTTGCCCCGATAAAGCGCGATCTCGACGCGGCCGAGCAGATGCAGATAGTGATTGAGGTGGAATCCCTCCTGAGACCATCGGTCGCCGGCCAAGCGAATCTCTTCAACCGCCTCGTCGGGTCTCGCCGCGGCGAGTCGCAACAGCCACATCACATTGCTCCGTAGCCCCGACTCGGCGTAGATGTCACCGCGTTCGATGACGTCCTTCAAAGCTGCAGGAACTTGCTCGAAGAGATTCCCGAGCTGGCCCAGGAAGACCATCAAGCGGAATTTGTAGAGTTGCAGGGTGTCGAGCTCCCAGGTGACGCCGGTGCATTTGCTGCGCAGCATCTCCTCGGCCCGATCGAAGATCTCAGCTGCCCGACCCCCGTCCCCTTCGAGATACGCAGCGGTGGCCGACGATAAATGAGAGAGGGCGATGGCGCTGGGTTCTTCGACGTGCTCGGCGAGGGTCAGAGCAGCCTGGATCAAGCCGGCGGTGCGGTTTCGGGTCTTGGTGCCGTCGACACTCGAGAAGCCGGCTTCCAAGGCCAGCGCTCGCGCCACCCGGTAGGGCTCGCCGGCAGCCAGAGCCAGCAGCAAGTGACGGGTGGCGAAATCCATCCCGCGGATCGGATAGACGTTGGACAAACCGATCGCAACCGAGCGACAGGTGTCGATGCGGATCAGCTGATCCGGCGACAGCTGACTCGAATCCCGCTCCTTGTAATCCAACCCTCGGATGTAGAGTAGAAATCGTCGCCACAGCAAGGACAGCAGAATGTGGCTTCGGGAGCGCGGCATCTTCATGCCGATCGACGCCAGTACCTGGCGAATGGTTTCCAGGCCTTCGTCGATGTGGCCGCTCATCAACTGTTGCTCCGCAGCTCGTCGGCGCAACTCGAGGGACTCGGCGGTCTGGGCTCCCGGCGCGGCGTGAAGGTAGGCGCGAGCCGCCTCCGCACCACGGCCGGCGTTGGTCAGGGCATCGCCCAGTTTGACCAGCAACTCGCGACGCGACGGCGTCGCGTTGTCGGCCAGGTCGAGGGCCACCCGATAGAGTCGAGCGGCGCGCTCGAAGGCCAGTGCCTCGCTGGCTTGGCCAGCTGCCGAGATCACAAAGTGGGCTTCGCGCTCGAAGTCACCGGCC
Organism: Acidobacteriota bacterium; assembly: GCA_029263355.1. GTDB lineage: Bacteria > Acidobacteriota > Thermoanaerobaculia > Multivoradales > J023 > JAAELT01. The sequence goes on from JAJCXQ010000916.1 coordinate 1,477, forward strand.
TCGTGGAAGTGGAACGCGAGGGTCTCGGGATCGGCCCGATTCGACGCCTCCAGCGCCAGCGCCAGATTGCTGTGATACCGCACTCGAGAGCTGCGGTCGATCACCCCAGCCACCGCTTCGCGAATGCGATCGTGGTAACACTCGATTTCGTCGAAAGCCCGTGAGCGGCGAATCCGGATCAACGAAGCTGCCCGCAGCAGCGTCACCGCCGACTGCGACGCAGGGCCAAGCTCACCGGCTTGCAGCGCAACTTCGAGGTCGATCGGCTGGCCGGCGACCGCCACCGTCTCGAGCAGACGGGTCGATTCCGGAGTCAGCTGCTCGAGCCGGGTGAGGATCAGGCGTTCGAGGGTGGTGCCGTTGTCGACGTCGAGTAGCACACCGCTGACGGCATCCGTGGCGTCGGAGTGGATGCGGGCATAACGCACCAGCTCAGCGATGAAATACGGGCTGCCATGGGACTCACGAGCGATGGTCTTGGCGAGGGCCCGTGCCGGTCCGGCCGAGCCGCCGAGCAAGTGGAGAGCCAGATCGACAGCGCGCTCTGCAGAGAGCTCCTCGACCGCCAAGTCCTGGACCATCGCGCTCTCGCGGATCTGTTCCGAGTGCAGCAGCCGGCGGAGGAGCGGGCTGGTCTCCTTTTCCTCGCTGCGATAACAGCCGATCAGCAGAATCGGTGGTGGATCCGGTGGCCTGAGAAGCTCTGAAAGCAAGTCGGCGCTATCGCGGTCTCCCCATTGCAGGTCGTCGATGTAGAGCACCAGAGGCTGGCGCGCGGCCAGCCTGCCGATCAGCTCACGCAAGGCGGTGCGCGCGCGGCGTTTGATCTCCCGTTCGTCGGGCACTTCCAGCACTTCTCGCCGAGCGCGGATCACCGATTGCAGCCGCCGTAACGCCGGAAAGAGTCGCGCCAGAGCCAAAATGTCCCGGGGCAGCAAGGCCTCGGCTTCACCTCTGGGAAGACGCAGCAGGTAGTGGCTGAGAGCGTCGATCAACGCATCGAGGGCTTTGTAGGGCACGTACTCACGCTCGTAACAACGTCCCGAGAGCACCACCGCGTCATCGTTCTCATGCCGTATCTTGCCCAGGAATTGGTGGATCAAGGCGCTCTTGCCCATGCCCGAGCTACCGTGGACAAAAATCAGCACCGACCGCCCTTGACGGCTGAGCTCGAAACCTTCATCGAGGGTCGCGATGTGTTGCTCACGACCGATGAAGGGGGCGCCACCGCTAGAAGTTGACCTTTGACTGGCGAGGGTCTGTTCGGAGCTCGCTCCCAGCATTCGGAGCACGGCGTCGGTGGGTGGTCTCCGTTCCGGATCGTGGCTCAGCAACCGTTCGGTCAGGCGATCGAGATCTTTGGGTAGTTCGGGGATAAACTTGCTGGGAAAGAGCGGTTCTTTGTTTTGCTTCTTTTGCAGCACCTCGATGAAACTGCCGTCGAAGGGGCGCCGTCCGGTGAGGGCCTCGAACAGCACCACGCCCACCGAATACCAGTCACTGGCCGCGGTCAGCCGCGATCCCGCCGCTTGCTCCGGCGACATGTAGGCAGGGGTACCTGCGAGCTCGCCGTCGAACGTCAGGTCGCCTTGGGATGGGAAGAGCTCCTGGACCAGCCCAAAATCAAGCAGCACCACCCGTCCCTCGCGATTGACGCGGACATTGGACGGCTTGATATCGCAATGTAGCTTGCCAGCATCGTGTAATGCGGCCAGGCCGACCGTCAGTTGACTGGTGGCGTCGCGCAGGCGCGGCAGATCACTCGGCAGGGC
>JAJCXQ010000917.1 GCA_029263355.1 Acidobacteriota bacterium
ACCTGCAAGTCATCGCACTGAAGGGCGCCGCGCTGCTGATGGGCCCGTATCGCCATCGTATGGGCTGTCGACCGCTGAGTGACATCGATCTGCTGGTGCGTCGGCGTCAGCTCTCCGATTTGCGGGCCACCCTGGCCAGGATCGGCTGGCGACCTCACGGTACACGCTGGCGTGGAGACGGACTCGAGATCGACCTACATACCGATTTGGGCCGGTGTGAGCTCCTCGGTCAACGCCATGCCGCCTTTCGTTTTGCCAGCGACAGACTGTGGCGGGATGCCGCACCGTCTCCGACCGGTGGCCCGGCGATTCAGTTATTGGCGCCCGCAACCCAAGCGATACATCTTGCAACCCATGCGGTCAAACACTCGTTTAGTCGCGGGATTTGGTGGCTCGACCTCTGCCTCGTCCTGCCGACAGTGCCGGTCGAGGGTCTCGAGATAGAGGCCGGGGCGGTGCGTGCAGAACGCGCCCTGGCCTATTGTGCAACGCTCTTGCAACAGATCGGGCTACCCGATCCCGCTTGGCGAGGGCTACCCAAGCTAGGTGTCCTCGAATCGACTTGGCTCGGCCTTGTCACCGGGTGTCTGCCCCCGATCGGTTCAGCGACCCCGGGCCACGGTAGCATCGGTTCCGGCAGGATACGCCTGGGAAACGTCATCGCTGGGTTGTCGATCCCGGATCTCGGCGAACGCCTGGCCTATTGGTGGGAAGGCGCCTTCCCCTCCTCCCATCGATTGCATCTCGCCGCCCCCCTGCATCGTGATCAAACCCGTGGACGGTGGCTGATCGGTTCGCTGGTGCCACGGGCGCGCCAAGCGGTACGCCTGGTCACCGGGGCTGTCCCAACCTTGCTGATGAGGATGAACCCGGGACGCCTTCGCGGAGAGCGACGATTACAGAGCCGTAATCCCGCAGGCATGGGACCGTGATTATTCCAGGGCGACGGCCTCACCGGCTGGAGCCCATTTCTCATGCATATTCTGATGATCGAAGACGACGCGGCGTTTCCAGCTACATCGCGTCGGTGACCAGACTGTCAGCCACCAGACCGTCAGTCACCAAAAAATCGTAGATCTGGTCCGCAAAAATCACGTTGGCTGCGCTGTTGGGATGCGAGTCCAAGGGATTCAAGAAGTAGGAGCGCGGATCCTGCCCACGAAACGGCAAGGTAGCGTTGAGAAAGGCGAAGCCGATCTTCTGCAGCTTCTTTTCCACGAAGGGCACCCTGGCCCACCGAGTATCCAACAGAGTGACCGCGATCGGAACCGACGTTTCCATGTGGTAAGCGCTCAACGCGTCGAGATACTTTGTCAGGTATCTCTTGTGATGTTTCTTCAGCGCGTGGACAAACGCTCTTTCTCGCGTGCGCCGTGGGCCGCTCTTGGCTCTGACATGCGCCAGACCTTTGAACGCGAAAGAGCTGAAAAATTCGTTCCTGATTTCCTTCGGCACATACTCGCGCTCGAATTTCCATTTCGGATGTTCATGATCGTTGCGAGCACAATACGCGATCAAAATCAGATCAGGATCGTAAGCCGAGCACTTTTCCTTGATCACGCCGACATACTGCCGCAGACTGTAACCACCCACGCCAAAATTCAAGACTTCGTAACGGGTACCACGACTCTCCCGATTCAGCCGATCTTCTAACAGGCTGTGAAACGCATCCTCGATCTTCACACCGGAAGGCAACGTGAACGAATCGCCAACCACAGCAATCCTAAAGGTGTTGGGTGGCTTGGTCAGGCTGTATTCCTGATCTCGAAGCCCCTGACTGTTGGTGGAAAACGGCGTCAGTTTGAAGTACGTCTGCAGGTTCGGTTTTAGCTCGTACACGATCTCCTTGTGCTCCGAGGCACGGAGCATGCCGGCCCGGCCGATGCCATGTAGGCTGTTCATCCGCGTGATCGAGAAACTGCTCCACCCGAACAGGAAACTCCGATAGCCCTGTTCCAACAGCAGGAACGAAATCACCAACGAGCCAACCAACAGGCCGAGATTCGTCAACAGGGTCTTGAGGCGGTGCTTGGCATTCATCGAGTGAGCTTCAGGCGCAACGCGCGCAACCCGCGGGGAAGGTAGACACTTGCTTTTAGCACGCCGTCTCTTTCAGAGACACCGCGTTCGGGGGCGAAAGGAAGGAAGTGATTCGGCTCAAGTGCAGCTGTCGAGCTATCCTGCGACGAGAATAACATCGAAGACCGACTCCGGTGGCCCTCGAAACCGAGCAAGGCCCTACGAACTATCCAGCACAACTTCAGCTAAGCTAGGCGGGCTCTAGACTATTGGGAGGAGCACTATGAGCGATGTTTTTATCAGCTATTCGCGCCTCGATCGGGAGCGAGTCCAAGTGCTTGCACAAGAGCTCGAGAGCCAAGGTTTCTCGGTGTGGTGGGATCGATCCATTCCCCCAGGTAAGAACTTCGATGAAGTGATCGAGCATGCACTGGCAGCGGCCGGCAGTGCCGTGGTCGTGTGGTCAGAGAACTCTATCAAGTCGAGTTGGGTGAAAACTGAGGCGGCGGAGGCCGCCAGCCGTGGTGTGCTGATTCCTATCCTGATCGATTCGGTCAAACTTCCGCTCGAGTTTAGACGCCTGCAGACCGCCGATCTTTCACACTGGAGAGGTGAGTCGGATGATAGCGAGCTCCACCAGGCAATCACCGCTATCCGCGAGCTCTTGAAGCCGAGCTCGGGCTTGGCACTGACTGAAACTCAGTCGAAGGCTACCGCGGCGCCAGCCAGCCTGAAATCAGGCGCCGCCCCGGGCAACAGACCAACTCGACCTGCTGAACGGAAGTATTCACTATTGCTGGCGAAACGGGAAGATGGAGGTGGTTATACGCTTCCGCAGCTGGCCGTCGGCTATCTACTGGTGGGAGGATTGTTGAGCGCTATTGGAAAGCAGCTCCCACCGCAGCCTTGGATCGCAGCCCTATACGTCTTCATCATCCCGATCTTCGCCATGGTCCGCCTGCGTGACACCCCATTTCGCGTCGCAGGTGTCTCCGCCCTGGGGGTCTTGTTCGGCTCATTGATCGTCGGCCCCGGCGAAACCGGCCAGGGCCCTGAAGCTATTGTGGCCGCCGTGTGGTTGCTCTATCTGGCAGTCGCCGGTTTGCTGTGGGCGATACCGGCCTTGCGTAACCGCTGGCGCGGGCAAGATCGGCTCAGCTGAGTCGATCCGCCCCGCAAGACAAAGCCCCCGCGCTGCTGAAGCGGACGGGGGCGACCGTGGACGACTCGAACGCATCTAGTTCGACGGGCAGATCGACAAATCGTCGATGCCACCTTCGACGATGTCGCCGCCAGCAGGGCCGTCGGCGACCTGCACCCGCAGCCGGACGTTGGCGCCGGCAGGAATAGACGTGGCCGCCTCGGTCCAGGCAGCGACGTTCTGGACGTCACCGAAGGACACCAACGGCGCGTAGCTGCTGCCGCCATCGGTCGACACTTCCAGTAGGAAGAAGTCGCCGGCGTCGGTGCCGGCGTCGCGCTGGCCGTGGAAGTACCACACCGACAGATCCGACGCCTCGCTGACGCTGAAGGTCGGCGACTCGACGATGCAGGTGCCGCCGTCGACGTCGTTGGTGCCGGCGCTGGTGTTGGTGGCGGTGAACAGAGCGTTGCCACTACCGTTGGTGTGGTCACCACCCACCTGGGTCACCACCGTCGAGGTCTGCTGGGTTGGAACCGCCGCCACGAAAGTGCCGGTGGAACAACTGCCGCTGGTGGCCCAGCTGCCGATGCCCGCCGTGAAGTCCTCCTCTACCGAACACGCCGGCGGCGGGGTTGTCGGGCAGATCAACACGTTGTCGACTCCACCTTCGACGATGTCGCCACCGCCAGCTGCGTCGTTGGCCCGCACCCGCAGTTGGATGTTGCCGGGGTTGCTGACCGTGGTCGAGACGTTAGTCCAAGCTGCGGTGTTGGTGACGTCGCCAATCGACACCAGGGTGTCGACCACCGAGCCATTGTTGAGCACCTCGATGGTGAATCCGTCGCCGGCGTCGTCGCCAGCATCGCGCTGACCATGGTAGTAGTCGAGGGACACCGAGACCGCAGCCTCGGCACTGGCATTGACGCTCGGCGAAAGTGCCTCGCAGACGCCGCCATCAACATCATCACCACCGATGCCGCCCGGGTTGTTGGCGGTGAAAAACGCCTGACCGGGATTGCCGGCCCCAACCTGCCACGCCGTAGCGTCCGGAGTGCCGACGATGAACGAGCCGGTGGTGCAGCTGTCCGCTCCCTGGCTCCAGCCACCACTACCCGACTCGAAGTCGACATCATGCAGACAGCCGCCAGTACCTTCACAGATGTCGGCGGTCTCGTTGCAGGTCTGCGAGCCGGAGCACGGATCGCTTCCAGCCTGACAGTCGAGGGTAACGTTACAGATCTCGCTACCGTCGCAGAACAGGCCGTTGTCGCAAACGCTGTTGTCCGGCGTGTTGTCGCAGGAGTCGGTGCCCTCGTTACAGCTGTCGATCGTGCAACCGACACCATCGCCGCACGCCACCGGCGCGCCGGCTTGACAGCCAAGGGTGGCGTTACAGGTTTCACTACCGTCACAGTACAGACCGTTATCGCACAGACTATTCTGCGGCGTGTTGTCGCAGGAGTCGGTGCCCTCGTTACAGCTGTCGACGGTGCAACTGACGCCATCGCCACAACTCACCGCCGTACCGGACTCACAAACACCCGTGCCGACGTTGCAAGTCTCGCTGCCATCACAGAACAGACCATTGTCACAGTCCGCATTGGTCGTACAACCAGGAGGCGGATCATTGGGACAGATCTGAACGTTGTCGATGCCACCTTCGACGATGTCACCACCAGCTACCGCGTCGGTCGCCCGCACCCGCAGCTGCAACGTGCCCGGATTGGACACCGTAGTCGACAGCGGGGTCCACGCCGCGTTGTTGGTCACGTCACCAATCGCCACCAGGGTGTCGACGACGCTGCCGTTGTTCAGCACCTCGATCGAGAAGCCGTCCCCCGCATCGTCGCCAGCATCACGCTGTCCGTGGAAGTAGTCCAAGGACACCGTCACCTCACTCTCGCCGCTGGCGTTGACCGTCGGCGACAATGTCTCGCAGGTGCCACCGTCGACATCGTCGGTGCCGATGCCGCCCGGGTTGGGCTGGGTGAACCAGGCGCCGGATGAGCCGCTAGCACCGCCCGCAACCTGCCAGGCGGTGGCGTCGGGGTTGCCCGAAACGAAGGTTCCCGTCGAGCAGCTGCTCGCGCCGTTTGTCCAGCCGCCGGATCCCGACTCGAAGTCGACGTCGTGCAAGCAACCGTTGGCGCCAACGCAAAGATCATTGGCTTCGTCACAGGTCTGAGCACCAGTACACGGTGACGTCCCCGCCTGACAGGAGCCTGCCACACAGGTCTCGACACCGTTGCAGAACAAGCCATCGTCGCAGGCTGGACTACAAGGCGTCGATAAGTCGCTGGTCGCCACCACAGCGAAGGGCTGTGGACCGTTGGGCACGGTGAACGAACGCACCGTCACCGTGTAAGTGCCCGGGGTTGGGCTGGCGATCAATACTTGTTCCAATGAGTTGAGGCGGTCGGCGCTGCCGCCAGTGGTCGAGACACCCCCCGAGAAGACGTTACCCAGGAACGTGCCACTCGGACCGCTGACGATCAGGTCGATATCGTTATTGATGTGGGGGCTGGCCGCTGGAGTTGACGGAAAGTCGGTCCAGGCCAATGTCACTTTGAGGGGCTCGGAGCTGCTGCCAACCTCGAGATTGAAGGTCCGATCCTCGTTCGACGAACCACCGGGAAAACCCGTCGCATCGTCTTCGAGGAATAGGCCGCGCCCTTGGCCGTTGAAATGCAGAGTGTCGTCAAGCAACACTCGACCCCAACCCTGACAGCCGCCCGGAATCGCCCCGGTGCCGGTCATGTTGCGGCCGGAGTTGACCAGTGTCGCCTTGAGCAAGGCGCCCGACGGGACCAACGAATCACTAGGATTGGCCGCCCCGGTGGGATACCAGCCGTCAACATAATACTGGCGAATCAGCGCCAAGTTACCGGCGGCGCCCGGAGCAGCCATACTGGTGCCACTCGAGCTTTTGGTGTTGCAGTTGTTGCTGTTGGTGTTGTTGTCCGAGTTGGCCGAGATAATCCCCGAGCCCGTCATGGTGATGTCCGGCTGGATGCGGCCATCGTCGGTGGGACCACAGCTCGAGAACGACGCCATCGAGTTGGCGCTGGTGCTGCGCAGGGTCGCGCCAACCGACACCACATTCTTACCGGTCGACGGGCTGCCGACGGTAGTCGAGCCGGGACCCGAGTTACCGGCGGCAAAAACCAGCAGGAAGTCGGGGTTGTTCCACATGAACTCGTCCGCGTCCTCGCTGCCCGCCGAGTACAAGCCTTGCACTGGATTGTTCTCGTCGTCACCCCAGGAGTTGGTGTGGATACGAGCGCCTTGGTTGTAGGCCTGCTGGAAGACCGGATTCAGATCGACAATCGGACAATTTCCGATGCCCGGGCAGTCCGCACAATTGTCGGTTTGGAAGCCACAGTCCTGCACCACCAGCTTGGCCCCCGGCGCCATACCGTCGCCGGCATCGTGAGTCAGGGGGTTGGCCAGGTTGTCACCAGCAACGGTGCCGGCCACATGGCTACCGTGATCTTGGGTATCCCACTCGTTGCTGCCGATGCCACCGGCACACTCGTTGCCCCACAGAAAATCGACGGCAATGACTTTACGTTGATTCAAGTCGACAACGGTGCCACCGTTGCAAGGATTCTGCGGCGGCAAGCCGAGGGTGCCGTCGCGGAAGTAGCACATGTCGGGATCGATGCCAGTGTCGAGCACGCCGACAATCTGGCCTTCACCATAGATCCCTTCGTCGAATACCGGGGTCGTCTGGCCGCCACTGAGGCCGGACTGCCCCACCCACACCGAGGTGTCGTTGAGTAGCACCCGGCGTGGCTCGAGACCAATCCAGAAGACTTCGGAAAGCCGCGCCAACTCGCCACGAGCCGCATCGAGATCCGCAGAGTCCAACAGCAACCGCACACGCGAGAAACGTTTGCCTTCCTCGGCTCCAACCACCTTACCCGGAATCAGCTGCTCAATCTTGGCCAGCGTCGTGTCGAGATCGGCGTCCGGATAAACCCGCATCATCACAATCCAAGGTTTGCCATAGGCCTTGTCGAGTCCCGGCGTCGAGATCACTTGATCGATTGCCGGCGCCAGTTTGTAAGCGGGATGGTACGTCCCAACCCAACTCGCCCCCAACTCCGGCTCCTCAGCGCGATACTGCTTCTCCACCGCCATCCGCACCAGGAACGTATCGTGCGGCAAATAGGTGTAAATGCGTTCCGCGCGCTGCTCGAGCGCTTGC
>JAJCXQ010000918.1 GCA_029263355.1 Acidobacteriota bacterium
ACGTCGTCCGCCCGGGCACCAACCCATTCGGCTGACGCATCGGTCTGTCCGACGAGCGATGATTGATACTCAAGGGGCTCGCGGCCCAGGCGGCCTCGATGCGACTCGCTATTGCGGGAGGACTACGAAAAACTCCTACCCCTCATACTCATACCATTGGATGACGAAAGATAGATTGTTGGAATCCTCGCCACCGCTTACGTTTTTGCTGGCGATCATGGCTTGACCGCCATAGGTTTCGTTGTCTATAAAAAAATTGGCGGGGTTGGAGACAAGGAAATCCGAGGGTTGAGGCCCATTGGTTCCGAACTGGATGCTATATCCCTCTTGCAACGTAAAGAAGCCGGCGCCATTGAGAGTGAAGCCGACTTCCCTACCAGAACCCCAAATTAGGAACTGGCAGGTCTCTCCGTCCATGTTGGTGAAGTTGACGAAACCACCCTTTGAATCTGTGATTTGAACATACTGTGTCGATTTCGCTTGATGCAGCGCGGTGAATGAGACGAGCTTCCCAATCGCCTGAGGGAAAAGATCACTCAGCACAAGTGGATCGGACCATTTGGGCGGATACAAGGTCTTGCTCACGTAGCCTCGGGCGTAGTTGTCAATGTAGAGTCTGATGCTTCCTGGCTGGCCCGAGCAGCTGTCGAGGATGACCATCGATGTCGACTCCGAAGCGGTAGTGGTCCCCGAATCCCACAGCGCCGTGTTGGAGCTGTCGTAGAAGACCAGATTGCCGTCGCTCTGCATGTAGAGCCGACCGGGCATGTTGTCGGAAGGAGAAGTTTCGAGGGCGCTCCAGAGTTCACTGCCGTCGCCGATGTTCTTGAGCACCGGCCCGCGGTCCGGGTCGTTGATCAACTCGGCGCTACCGTCGAAGGCCGTTATGAATTCCCCCGCCGACAGATATAGCTTGCCTCGGGTGTCTAGTCGATTGACGTCCATGATCTCACCGGTCAAGTTGGTCTGCATAAGCTGCTCGACGGTGCTGAGTTCCCAGTCGTTGTCGTGGTAGTCGCGCAGGGTGAGCAGATAGATGAGCTTGGCCACCGAGGCGATGGACGTCATGTCGTAGGCGCCGATCGCACCGACCTGGGCCAGCCAGGATCCGGCGGCGTAGGCCGTGGCGTCGACGATCCCCGACATCACCTGTGTGTTGTCGATCAGCGCGATGCCCTTTTCATGAGCCGAGTTGAGCGCCTGGAAGATTGCACCGTGGGAGGGATTTTCGGGGTCGCCGGACGGAAAGTTTCCTTCACCATAGGCCTCGAGCACCAGACCCTCGAGACCCTGCTCCACGCAGGCGGTGAGCAAGTCGGCCAGCACACTCGTCGTCGGGGTCACTGCGCAGTTGTAGGGCGCTGGAAAAGCGAGAAACGGCATGACGCTGACTTGGTCGATCTTACGGGTGATGTGCTCCAGCTGCTCGGCGAGGATGTTTCTGGCATTTTCGGACTCGAGCGAGATCGCCGACGTGGTCGGCAGGGGAAGGACGTTCTCGTTGTCGAGATAGAACTCGACGCCAGCTGTGCCAAGAGCTGGGTAATTGGGCGTCGCGAAGGCCGCGAACGAGCTGGCGCTTACCTTCTCCGTGCGGTTGCCGCGAAAGAGGGTGTCGTCGAAGAAGAGGCAGACCTCGGGCAGACCGCTGTAGCACGCCGAGACAGCGCCGCAGATGTTCTGATAGGCATCGGTGTCGAACCGAAGAGTCAAGGGGGCTTCCTTCGTCTTCTGGTCAAAGAGCGGCAGCTGCGAGCCAGTGAAGACGATCGGCTTACTGAGCACGGCGTTCTGGGAACCGTCTTTCTCGAGGCCGGTGAAAAGAAATGACAACGCTGAAGCGCTGTAAGCCATGGTATCCGTGCCGTGGAGCACGACGAAGGCGTCGCGATCGCCATACTCTTGCAAAATGTTTTTCGCCATCCTGCACCAATCGCTCGGTTGCAGGTTTGTGCTGTCGAGGGGAGGCTGGAACGGGATATAACTGATGACCAGATCGGGGTACTGCGCCTTGAGAACCGGCACTATGATCTCGTCGAAAGCCTGCTCAAAATCCTCCGCGGTTAGCGGTGCCAGCGGATCACCGACACAGCCGATGGTGCCGCCAGTGTACGTCACGGCGATCTTTGTTCCGGGGGCTTGGGCTGCGGAGTCTTCCGATTCGGCGTTGGTGGCTGATCTGTCCATGACCGTTTCTCCTTTTGATTGCATCAGATGGCCCGGCGATCAACTTTCAGGACTATTTCGATGGATCTCGCGTGACCACTTCGACTATCTCGATTCGTTTCAGCTCGTACGTTCAAATTATCGCTAGTCTTGACAACACAAATCCATCAGGATTCTTATCCCTCATACTCGTACCATTGAATGGTAAATGAGATGTCGTTGTAATCTTCGCTGCCACTGTGATCTTCGCTGACGATCAAAGCGCCGCCACCGTAAATTTTGTCGTCTATAAAGAAGCTTGTGGGGCCCGCGACTTGGCGATCGGAGGTTTGAGGTCCATCGTTCTTGAATTGGAGTTTGTATCCCTTTTGCAAGGTGAAGTAGCCGGCTCCATCATCAAAGAAACCAACTCTCGTGCCTGATCCTGAGACCGGGAAAGCGCATGGATTCCCATTCATGTTTGTAAAATTGATGGGATTGCTCGCCGAATCGGTGATTCTTACATGCTGTACCAGTTGCGCTTGATGCAGCGCGGTGAATGTGCATAGCTTCCCTATTCCTTGGGGAAAAAGATCACTCAACTCAATGGGTTTAGACCAGTCGGACATGATTTCTCCTTCGGGGAAACGTTCCCCAGTTCGTTGAGAAAGTAGGGCCAATAGACCACCCAGGTGCAGAGTGGTAATAACCTCACCGTCAGGCAGAATTACGCGAGCTGGAAATTATCTTTAGCAAAGAAGATGCCAGGCGTACGAGAGCATTCCTCGGCCTGCCGACGACAATCGCTGGTTCAGTAAAAAAGCGCTTCACCGCGATCTACAGCGCTCGATCTCAATAGGGTGAGGCTTCGAGGTTGGTTGCCGTCGACGCACCGCGGGCCGCCTCATGACTCGACTGCGGCCTGTTGGCACGCTTGAATCGTGTCTATGGCAACGTTCTCGTGGGTTTGACCGTGTCAGGTCATGTCAAACGAAATAGGGAGCGTGTCCAAGGTGTGTCAGATGAGAATTGGCAGATATGCGTGTCTTCGTCACCTCCACTGCCGAGAAACTCGATGCGGCCTGTGGGGAGCCCGTGGAGCCGCTTTTGCCGGAGAGACGAACAGGGAGTCGGCCAGGGCGAGAGGGTAAATGATATTGTGAGGGGGACTCTAGGCCGGAGTGATTGCTCTCATGCCCCGTTCACCAGCCCCATCCAGCAAGATGGCCCCTCGAACCCAGGTGGGAAGGGACAGCCATCTCGGTCCGTACCGGGTCGATGGCGTCCTCGGACAGGGCGGCATGGGGGTGGTCTACGAGGGGTACGATGAGCGCCTCGGCCGCAAGGTGGCCTTGAAGCGAGCCCGTCGTGCAGCCGGCGGGGCGGAGGCCCGGCGGCGGCTGCGGCTCGAGGCCCGCGCCCTGGCCCAGCTCAACCATCCGGCCATCGTTGGGATCTACGACCTCGTCAAGGCAGGGGAGGACGATTGGATCGTCATGGAGCGGGTTTACGGGCAGACGTTGGCAGAGCTGGGGGGGCACGATGGGCTGGATGTCAGCCGTGGGGTCGAGCTCGGCCGGCAGATCGCCGAAGGGTTGGAAGCGATGCATGCCTACGGTCTCGTGCATCGGGATCTGAAAGTTGAAAACGTGATGGTCACCCACCCGCGCCGCAACTCGACCGAGAGGGTGAAGATTCTCGATCTTGGCCTCGCCGGTACACCTGCTGAGTTTACCGCCGGGGCCCCTGTCGGGGAGCGGCCGGCCCTGCAGGGCACGATCCGCGCCCTCTCGCCCGAGCAAGTCCTGGGCTCGGAGGCGGACGCCCGCTCCGATCTTTTTGCTTTCGGCGTGCTGCTCTACGAGAGCCTGACCGGCTGTTCGCCCTTCTTGGGGCGAAGCCTCGAGGACACTTTGAGCCGAATTTGCAATCTGCGGCAAAAACCCGTCAGCGAGCTTCGGCCCGATGTGCCGCCGATGCTCTCGGATCTGGTGGATGATCTGCTCGCCAAGGAGCGGGAGCTGCGGCCGCGAAATGCCGACGAGGTGGTCCGAAGCCTAGAGCGGGTAGCGGGGGAGCTCAAAGAGTCGAGCCCGGTACGGTGCGCCACGGCGGACGTTGCAACTCTCAGGCCCCCGGCCCTCGATGGACCGACGCTGGAGGTGTCTCCCTGGACCCTGCGCAAACCGCCCCGTCCCGCTTTGCCGCCCCAGCCCTATCCCGTACTCTTGCCCTACACCCATCCGGCTCTGATGGCGGGGCGGGAGGAGGAGCTGGCGCTGACCCGGCTCAGCCTGCGGCTGCCGGTGCCGATTTTCGGCCTGGGGGCCCCATCGGGAACTGGCAAGAGCTCATTCGTGCTCGGTGGCCTCCTGCCTGCGCTGTGGCAGGACGGACATCCTGCCGCGGTGGTGCGCCATCCTCAGGAGCCGGGGATCGTCGCCCGTCTGCTCGATGAGCTGCTCGACGGGCCGGCGTTGGCGAACGCGGACGATGAAGAGCCTTTGGCCGATCATGATTGGCGCACCTTCTTGCGCTGCCTGGGCGTCGTCGAGCAACTCGCGGACGAGCCACCCCTTCTTGTGCTTGACCAATTCGAGGCCGTGTTGCGGGAACCTTCGGGCGCCGCGCGGGCTCGTCTGGGTCTCTTGATGGCGGCTACCGTCCAACGGCGACCCGGCATTGAAAGGCCTCTCTGCCGTTGGTTGCTGGTCTATCGACAGGATGCGTTCGGTGAGTTGCTCGCCTGGCTGGGCGACGTGCTGGCGGAGACCGGTCAGGTCGGGCAAGCCGACATCCTGCCGTTTCTGCCCCACGATCTCTCCGGCCCGGATCGTTTTCTGGCCTCGACGCTCCACCCCATCGCCACGCCGTCACCCGGGACGGACGGGTTCGACCAGGCCGCGGCGGTCTTCAGAGCGATCATCGAGAAGCCACTGCGCATCCCTTCCGGTGGCGTCGGGGGGGCTGCTGCCTACTACGGATTGCGCTTCGCCGATGGGCACGCGGATCGTCTGGCCAGAGCCTTTACCGAGGCGCGGATCGCCAGGCCCGAAGCCTCGCTGATGCCCGAGCTCCAGGTGGTGCTCGCCCATCTGGTGGCGCGGGCCGGCAGCGACGGCTGCATCCGCGTGCCCGACGACGCTGACGCGGTGGTGAAGGAAGCCCTGGAAGACCATCTCCGCCGGGCCCTGGCCGCCGCGTTTCCTACCGGCTCAGGCGATCCGGTTGAGATCGCCACCCGGCGTGCCAAAGCCCTGCTGGCCCTGCGCGAACTGGCCTCCGAGACCGGTCGCCGTGATCCGGGATTACCGGCGGCCGCTCTGGCGCGAGGGATCGGCCCGGACGGAGCGTCGATTCTCGAACAGCTCGCCACGCCTCTGACCCGGCTGATCGTGCTTCGGGATACGCCTGCCGGGCCTCATTACATGCTCTCTCACGACCGCATGGCGGAACTGATCGTGCGCCGGGTCGAGGACGAGAGGCGCAGGGACGAGCTGAGCATAGACGTCG
>JAJCXQ010000919.1 GCA_029263355.1 Acidobacteriota bacterium
CCGGCAGGCGTGTCGATCTGAGATAGCTCGAGGTCGAACTCTGCTTCGTGGATGACGAGATACCCCAAAACAGCGTTCCAAGCGATCTTCTCGAGCACCTGGGAGTCATCCGGCACGCCCGGTAGGCCCCACTCGTCCTTCCAACTGAGATCGTTACCGGCGCCGCGGCCCGGAATGATCGGTCGAGATTGGATCAATGTCGCCCAACGGAAACTCCGAGTATCCAGTTGGTCCCTGGCGCTAGTTGCGGAGACCCACTTCAACTTGACCTATAATGTGAGATGGATCTATTGCGGGTTCCTCGATGTCGTCAGCCTAAACAGGCAAATAGAGATCTGCAAATAAAGGTCGGTAAATAGAGTTCGGTATTTTCTTCTCCAGCTCTTGACGACAACAGCGGAATTCCAACGGGAGAAAATATGAAGATCGCAATCGGACACAGTATTGATCCACTGGTGTCTGCCGCCGTCGAAGAAGTCGTCGAACAGGTTCGGTTGCGCCTCGATGGTGCTCCCGCCAAAGGCGGTCTGCTGTTTGCCTGCCAGGACGCCGATCACGAACAAATCCTGGAGGCTGTGACCTCGGCATTTCCCGCCATGCCGCTCATCGGCTGTACAACCGATGGCGAGCTATCCTCGGTACTCGACTTCCAGGAAGACTCGACCCTTTTGATTGTGTTCTCAGGTGACGGACTCGAAGTCAGGGTAGGCCTTGGTCGTAGCCTTTCGGATTCTGTAGAGAACGCCGTCCAAGATGCCCTCGATCAAGCACAAGCGGCCGCCGAACCCAGACCCCAGCTGTGCATCGCGATCCCAGAGAGCCTCACGGTGAGCGCCGTGTCCATCGTCAATACTTTGGTAGAGCGTCTCAGCCCGGACGTTCCGCTTGTCGGCGGCACTGCTGGCGATCAGTGGCGCTTCGAGAAAACGCGTCAGTTCATCGGTCGAGAGGTGACCTCGGACTCAGTACCCATCTTGCTGCTCTGTGGCGCCGTCCAGGTTGGTGTCGGGGTCGCTTCGGGCTGGCAGCCAGTTGGCCCGCGAAGCTTGGTGACTCGAGCCGAAGGGCACCGTGTTCGCGAGATCGACGGCCTACCTGCTTTGGACTTCTTCCAGCAATTCCACGGTCCTCACGTCGAGCCGAATCCCGAGTATCCGCTCGGCGTGTTCGATGCCAACCGAGGAGAGCACTACCTCCGGGCTCCTCTATCCTACGACCGCGACAGCGGCAGTGTCGACTTCGCCGGTGATATCCCAGTCGGCAGCGAAGTGCAGATCACCGACGCGTCTCGAAACGAGATCCTCACTGCCTGCGAGACCTCGATCAAGATGGCAAACGCTAGCTTCAACGGCACGGATCCAGCCGGCGTTCTGGTGTTCTCTTGCGCCGCTCGCAAGCAGCTCCTGGGCACCCGGACCGCCGAAGAAGCTGCGCTCTTGCGAAACCTCGGAGAGGGTCTTCCGATGGCCGGATTCTACACTTATGGTGAGATCGCCCCGATGGGTGATCGGTCTTTCGCGACCCTACACAACGAGACCTTCGTCACCGTGCTACTCGGACAGGACGAAGACGCTTGAACGAGAACCAACGCCTCCACAAGGAGATTCGTATCCTGCGCCGGAAGCTCGAACGGTCCGAGTTCAATCGGGCCCGTCTGGAGATCCACAAGGATCATAGCGACGCCTTCCATCGCCGTATTATCGAGGCCTTGGAGGAGACCAAACACGAGCTCCGCCAAGAGCAGCAAACCGCGGAGCGGCTGGCGAGGGCGAAGGACGAGCTCCTGGCTAATGTGAGCCATGACCTCCGTACTCCAATGACTGGCATCTTGGGGATCGCCGATATGCTCCAGCGATCCCCGATCGGCGCTCAGGAGAAAGAGTGGGTTGAAATCCTCACTTCGTCTGCCAAAGGCCTGCTGACTCTGCTCGACGATCTTTTGGACTTGACGAAGCTGGATGTCGGCCGACTCCGGCTGGTGGAGGAACCTTTCGACCCCGCGGATCTGGTGCGTCGCCAGATCGCGCTAGTGAAGTCCGAGGCCGTCGATCGCGGCTTGAGCCTCGAGTTGACGATCGACCCCACGATTCCAGATCAAGTCTTGGGAGACCCGGCGAGGGTTCGACAAGTGTTGCTCAATCTGTTGTCCAACGCCCTCAGGTACACCGAGGTGGGAGGCGTCGAGGTCCGTCTCATGAGGGACGACGCGATACGTCGCGGGCCGGACGAGCCGCCCCGACTACGAGTCGAGGTCCGAGACACGGGCAAGGGCATAACGGCGGAGCACCTGGAGGAGATCTTCGGCCTCTTCTTCCAGGAAAAAACAGTGACCCAGCGACGCAATGAAGGGTCAGGGCTGGGATTGGCGATCAGTCGGCGCCTGGCACGTGCTCTCGGTGGCGATATCTCGGTTCAAAGTGAGGTCGGAACCGGATCCACCTTCACCCTTACCTTCGCTGCCCACCTGTCTCACCGCGATCCTCAGCATCTTCCCACGTCGACCGAGTCGGACCTTTCGGGACTCCGAGTTCTCCTGGTCGAGGACAACCCGGTCAATCAGCTCGTCGTTGCAGCGCAACTCCAGACTCTTGGGGCCACCGTCGATGCCGTCGGCGACGGAGAGGCAGCGATCGAAGCCACCTCAGGTACCGCCTGGGACATTGTCCTCATGGACTGCCAGCTGCCAGGGATCGACGGTACGGAGGCCGCCCGTCGAATTCGAGCCCGGGAGGCTCTCGATCATGCTCAACAACTGAGTCGACCTCGGCCCGCTGCAGAAAGGCGGCAGCGCCTGCCAATCCTGGCGCTCACCGCTAGCGTGCTCGAAAGCGAACGTAGAAGATGTCTGGACGCCGGGATGGACGGGTTCCTAGCGAAACCTTCACCACCGGCCGAAATGCTCGCAGCAATTCACCACGTACTCGAGCACCGTAAGAACCCACGTTGACTTAGTCCATTACCGACCGAGGTGCCAGACAGCTCGTGGCGGGTATCGGCAGAATCGGGCAGGCCGGCCCAGTCGATGGTGGGGCGGACGAGGTCAGGCCCGAGTTGGAGCGTGACTCGGAGAGTGCCACCCGAGTCGGGGATCCCGCCGGGGATCCCGCCAGAGATTCCCGAGAATGCTGGGCCGAACCACGACAGCGAGACGCAGTCCTTATGACCGGCCTCGGCCTGCTGGGGGTCTCAAGATGCGCCTCTAGGGTAGAAGACCGACGAATCGAGGGTCAGGATCCGCAAACGAACAAGAGCGATCGCTGCCTGGGCGCTTCGCTGGCAAGCCGAGCCCATACCCTCTGCTTAGAAGGCTGTCGAAGATCTAATTGTGAGCGTTCTTTCTCGGCTGATCGCGAGCCTCTACGCTGCAACCAGCTATTCCGGCACCTTCGTAGGTCCTGCTCGGCTACAAGGCCATCCCGCGTTACATGGCACGAACGGCCGCGGAGGAGGAAAACAGCCAGGAGGAAACTCGATATCATACTCTCCTGCTCGCAACCGCGCCGCGGCTTCGCGGTAGGCCTCGAAAAACACTCGATATGCTGCTTTCATTTGCTGGCGTACCGCCTCCGACGCGGCATGAACCGCTGGCGCGGGCGATCTCTTGGAGTTCGCAGGGCGGTCATGCGGATGCTGCCGACGGATTGCGGCAACGCCGAGCGGTGTCATGCCACCGAGCACGACACTCCGGGCCGACTCTGCATCGACCTCTTCGACAATCAGCGAAATCCGTTCCTGGCTCTCCTCGCGCGACAAGTGTCGCCAGCAGGGCAATGGATCGAGCTCGAGCGTGTAGTCTTCGACGAAAGCCTCCGGGGCTGTCGCTTTGCCACGACGATTCGCCTCATATTCCAGCGAGCGATCCCGCCAGAATCCTTCGAGAGGCTTGCCTTCGGTCAAGGCCTCGACACACTGCAATCCTGGCCAGTCTCGGCAGCGCAGGACGAGGTTCTCTTTGGGGCCGTGACTGAGAACATATTTCAGTCGGCCAATCCAGGCCTCCTCCTCATCGCTGATCTCGATTGCTCGAAATCGCCGCCCCCAGAACTTCTCGCGCCAATCCACGATGCGACCTGCCTCTCGCGCGAGATTGCTCTTGACGTAGCCGACAAAGTTGGCGAGCTCGTCAACGTCAGAGGCACCCAATAGCCAGTGCATATGATTCCGGAGCCCGCCGAAGGCATACAGCTCAACCGGATAGAGCTCTTTGGCTCTAGCCATGATGCCGATCGCGATGCTTCGAAAGTGGTTACTGGCCGGCAGCAGATATCGCCCGTGTAAACAGCGAGTCGTCACCTCGAATCGGGTGCCACCGGGATAAACGTGTCGGTGTGGTCTTCCCATACCCTACATAAGACGGAAAGCAGGCTTCCAATCTGTCGGGCGGGGAGAAAAAGTTCGGGAAAGTTGTTGGTCTGCTGAAACGGGCGAGTTCGTCACTGTCGCTAAACTGCTGATTCAAAAAAAGAACGATTCGGGTGGCACCTAGAACGGCACCCAGAACGGCAGGGCGAGCCTTCTACCCCTCCGCTTCCAAAAGACGGGAACATTCGGACGGAATGATCAGTTTCGCGCTTGGGCTACGCTCTTTACTAATAGATGACTTCGAACCGGGAGAGCCCTGTACAGGTCGATGTTGGGCTCAAAAAATCTTTGCTTCGCTGCGGTCAGCAACGAGGCGCGTGCCCACATAATGAAGTGACATGTCACGACGGTGGTGAAATGACGGTGGCAAAATGACGGTGGATCGACCATCCACCAGGCAACGAGGAGTCGCGTTGAACATTCCTGATGGGTCTCGAACAGCCCTCACTTTTCTCTTTCTAGTCACAATCCTGCCCGCGGTCGCTTCCGGGACACCGGCTGACCATCACGACGAACCTTTCGTCTATGAACACATTGATTCGTCCTACCGATTCGAAACCGACGGAACCTGGCGAAATGTGGTTCGTGTCCGCGTAAGAGCTCAGAATGAGTCCGGGGTTCAACAACTCGGCCAACAGCTGTTCCCATACGTTGAGGGCAGAAATCGCCTACAAGTCGACTTCCTGCGCGTCCACAAATTGGACGGCTCAGTCACCGACGGCTCCCCCGACCACTTGCAGGATCTACCGGCACCGGTGACGTCGTCGTTTCCTGTTTATTCCGATCTGAGGATCCTGCACGCTACGGTGCCATCGTTCAGGCCCGGGGAAGTTTTGGAGTACCAGATCACCAATACCCTCGAGAAGCCCGAAGCGCCGGGACGTTTCTGGATGAGCCACACCTTCCAAGCTGCCGCCATCGTGCTGGAAGAGACCCTCGAAGCGAACATGCCGGCTGCTACGACAATTCGACTGCACGTCGGCGAAGGGCTGGATCCCGAGATCAGCGAAGCGAAAGGGCGGCGCACCTACACCTGGAAACACTCCAATACGACGCGACGGGACGTCTCCTGGCAAGACATGATGGTGGCGACGATTCGCCCCGATATCGAGCTCAGCAATTTCCGAGATTGGCACGACGTCGGCTCCTGGTATAGCAAGTTGCAAGGGCAACGGGCTTCTCCCAACAGCGCCGTCCGACGCCAAGCGAAAGAGCTGGTGGCGGGCTTGGACAACGACGAAGCCAAAATCGCCGCAATCTACAACTATGTCTCGAAAGAATTTCGATATCTGGCGTTGAACTTTGGCGAGGGGCGCTATCAACCCCACTCTGCCGCGGAGGTGCTCGCTAATGGTTACGGCGATTGCAAAGACAAGCACACCCTGCTCGCCGCGATGTTGCAAGCCGTCGGCTACCGCGCGTCACCGGTTCTGATCGGCAACGTTATCGAGCTCGTGCCCGAGGTGCCGTCGCCAGAGTCGTTCGATCACATGATCACGGCGGTCCAACGCGGCGACGATCTGCTTTTCGTGGACAGTACCCTGGTTGCGTCGTTCGGCTATCTGGCGGCCCAGTTGCGCGGCAAGCAGGCTCTGTTGGTGCCAAGCGACGGACCGGCACACCTGGTGGAGATACCCAAGGGGCTACCCTTTCAGTCCACCCGTTCATTCGTCGTCGCTGGCGCTGTCGACACCACCGGCGGTTTGAGTGCCCAGGTCGAGCATCACTTCCGGGGGGACGATGAGTTTTTCATACGTTCAGCACTGCTCAACATGCCCCGAGAGGGTTGGTCTGTGTTCGCCACTGGGTTCGTCCTCGCTTTCGGGTTCAAGGGGCAAGTCGCTGACTTCGAGACCAGCGATCTCAGCGACGCCACCGAACCGTTGCGACTGAGCTACACCTTGACGCAAACGGACTATCTGAACCCATACAGCAAGGAACAGAAACTCGATGCCTTGATGCCCCCGAACATTTTCCCTTCCGTACCGGAGGTGACCGACGGCGACGTTGCGGTACCCTTGGAGCTCGGGCCTCATCTCGAGGTGACCGGGCAATTCGAGCTCGAGCTGCCCGCGTCATTCGCAGCCCGAGCTCCGGTCGCCGTGGCGATCGATCACGACTTTGCGTCGTTCGAAGCGAGCTATCAGGTTACCGACGGGAAGTTGATGGCTCAACGGAAGCTCGTGGTCAAGAGCGAGGCCGTCGCCCCGGAGCGCTTCCGAGAATTCACCGCGTTTTGCAAAACGCTGGAGAACGACAGGGAACAATCGTTCACCCTGCACCGCTCCGGGGATCCGGTGGCAGCCATCGCGGAGATGACCGACACCACCGTCCTCTTCAAGGCGGCCGTCGATGCGTACAAGGGCGAGAACTACGAGACCGCGGTGGCGCTGTTCTCGCGTGTCGTCGATCTCGAGCCGGAGCACAAGACCGCCTGGTTCGAGCTCGGCCGCGCACTGGTCCTAGGGGGAGATGCGGCGAAGGGTGTCGTGGCTCTTCGCCGGCAGATCGAGATTGATCCTTTTCACGAACACGCCCACAGCAACCTCGGCTGGGCGTTGGACAAGTTGGAAGACGCCGCTGGCACGGAAGCCGCCTTCCGGGCACAGCTCGAGTTCTATCCGCTCCATCATTACGCCAACGCTCATCTCGGTGAACTGTTGCAACGACAAGATCGTCATGCCGAAGCGCTGCCCTTTCTGGAAAGCGCTCTGTCGATCCAATCGGATGACCACTACTCTCGTATGCTGTTGGGCGTGTGTTATATGGATCTCGGCCGCAGCACCGAGGGGGTAGATCTTCTCGTTCCTCTCGCCGAGCGGACCACAGATCCCTGGATCTTGTACATCGCAGGTTACCAGGCGATCGAGCATGGAGAACACGCGGCGGCGATTCCACTGCTGAAGCGGCTGACCGAACTGGATCCGGATCACGACGATGCGTTCAACATGCTAGGCGCAGCGCTGCACTGGGCAGGAAAGCTGGATGAAGCTATCGCGGCTTATCAGCGGCAGGTCGAGGTCAATCCGCGGAACAACCGGGCGCACGACAATCTCGGGCGAGCCTTCGCCGACCAAGGCAACTACGCCGCAGCCGTCGAGGCCTTTCGCCAGCATCACGAGATCGTACCCGACGATGCCCTTTCGCATTACGAGTTGGGCCGCGCCTTCTGGCGTCTGGAACGGTGGGACGAAGCCTTTGACTCTGTGGAACACTCCGTCCGCCTCGAGCCGGCCAATGCGTCTCTTCAAAGCGGCTTTGCCAACTTGCTCTTCAACAGAGAACGCTTTTCCCTCGCCCAGGAATGGGCTGAAAAAGCCCTCGAAGTCGATCCCGAAAACGCTTCCGCCAACCGCACCCTCGGTCTGATCATGGCGCGACAAGAGCGCTACGCTGAAGCTCTTCCCCTGCTCGAGAAAGCAAAGTCCGGGGCACCAAAGAAGTTCGCTGACCAGGACATCTTGGACTATGTGGGCCAAAAAGTGCGGGGCGAGAGCTGAGCCTACGGTCTGGCAGGATTCTCACCTTGTAGCGTCGAAAGCACCGAAGACATTGTCTCGTTGACTTAGTCCACTCCCTTGACTAACAATAGATGGATGGTCAACGTTCACAAAGCCAAGACTCACCTCTCCCGCCTTCTCGAACGAGCGCATGCCGGCGAAGAAGTCATCATTGCCAAGAACGGTAAACCCTACGCACGCCTCTGCCCGCTATCGACGCCTGAGCCCCGACGCCCTGGCCTGCTCAAGGGAAAGATCGGTGCTGAGTTCTTCGACCCGCTGCCAGCAGAGGAGCTCGAGGCCTGGGAGTCTTGAAATTCCTCCTTGATACCCACGCCCTCCTTTGGTGGCTTTTCGATGATTCCCAACTCCCCGCAACGCCACGCCGATTGATCAGCGATCGATCGAACGAAATTCTGGTCTCAAGTGCGAGTGCTTGGGAAGTTTGCACCAAGCACCGAATCGGTAAGCTACCGGCTGCTGCCCAACTTGCTCAAGAATTTGTCACCTGGGTTCGACGGGCAGGATTTGCTGAACTTCCGGTTTCTATTGCGCATGCCCAACTGGCAGGCAATTGGCCGCAACCCCATCGTGACCCGTTCGATCGCATGCTCGCGGCCCAGAGCCAACTCGAAGGCGTCCCGCTCATAAGTCGAGATCGGGCGTTGAAGAGCTTTGATATCCAGATCATTTGGTGAGTACCCCTGAAGTGGCTGACGTCAAGTCAACAGCAAGCCAGCTACAACTAGACCTGCTCTAGCCCCACTCCCATCAAGCCACTTCACTCGACGGCCAGCGGACGGACCAGCGGATGCCTTTGTAGCTGCGTGGCCCTTGTTCGATGCAGGCGCCGTCTACCAGACGGCCGCGGTATCGGCCGAGCTGATTGGAGAGCTGGGTGGCGGTCGGCGGACGGCCGCTGGGGAAAAATTCTTGTAACGCGGCACGCAGCTGATGGGCGACGGCCGGTTCGACGCCGAGCTCAGCGAGGATCTCGCTCGAGGTAGCGGAGCCGCCTCGCGATTCCAAGAGCTCGGCCAGCCCGTGGACGAGGTCCCGCAGGGCAACGTCTTCGGTGGCGGAGGTGGCTTCGAGCTCGTGACGGGTGTCGGCGGGATCGGGCAGACCGGCCCAGACGATGGTGGAGCGGACGAGATCGGACCAACCGTCGTAGGAGCCCCAACCGGGTAAGTCTTGATGCGGACGCCCCGCGTGAGTGTAGCCGCGCAGCAAGGTGAGGGCGGCGGGCAGAAGACGATGACGTTGGCGCTGCACCCAATGTAAGAGACGCGGATGACGGAAGTCGGTGCGTCGCTCCGGGGCCTCACGCCGTGACTCGAGACGGATGTGCAGGCAACGGCGGGTAGTGTCACCCTTGAGGATGATGTTGTTGCCGGTGGCGTACCAGGTGACGGCAAGGGGCAGTGAAACCTGGAGGTTCGACCCGAGCAGACGATCCCGCCAGCTGGTGGCAGTGAGGGCACGATCGAGGGTCGGCGAGCCGAAGACGCCGGTGACGTTGTCGATCAGCACCTACTGAGTAGCCTCCATGGCGAGGCCGGTGATCTGTTTACGGATCTCGTCCTCGTCGGTGGAATGGGACATGCGAGCCGCTGGACGGCCGGCGAGCAGGGTGCTGCAAACATCGACCAACAGACTCTTGCCGGTGCCGCGCAAGTTGGCGTCGATCAGGTTGAGCGGCGACGGGCCGACAAAGGCGGGGCGCGCCAACGGCGTCAACACCGAGGACAGCCAGGCGGCAAAATGAGCCTCGGTGCAAAACGGAAAGTTGCAAACCGCCTGGCGCAGTAGCTGGACGGCGGCGTCGATTTGCGGACGACCGGGCTGCTCGGGGACGGCCACCAAATCGCCTCCCGGCACGTAGACCAGACCGGTATCGCGATCGAAGCCGGATTCTTGCAGCACCGTACCGTCGGGCCGTAACACCGGACCTTCCACTAAACCACGGAGAGTTGGAACGCCGGGCCAGACGCCGCGACCAAGCAAAGCTTGGACGGTCCACCGCGGCGGATGGGCGGGGCGCAGGCCGGCCTCCGATTTGCTGTTCAAGACCTTCTTGAAGCTGCAATGACGCGTCAGCAGCTCGCGCAGAATCGGCGGCTGAATCGGTTTGACAACCGCTGCCGGCGCCTGATCGTCAGCCAACTTCGTCACTTCTCCACTGTCGCCAACCAAGGACTCGCATTGCCGCACGATCTGCACCAAAACCCCGCCGCGCTGGAAGAGATTGCTCTCGCCGCTGGCCAAGGCGACAAGGGCCTGGTCGTTGACCTCCCCCTCGCGGGTGGTGATGACAATCTCGGGATGCTCAATGGAAGAAGTCACAGGGTCGGACAGGGCTGCGTCGTCGGACAGAACTTCGTCGTTGGACGGGGCTCTGGGACCAGGCGTCCTCAAGGGGGCTGACTCGCCACTTTGAGTCTCACCACCGAGGGATTCACCCGTCAGCCGCAGCGACTCGGACAGCTTGCGGCCGAGGACAATCGGGCTCTTGATCTGGCCGAAGTTTGAGCAGCGCAAGCAGTGCTCACGCGCCATCCCGAGCTCCTCGGCAATGTAACGACAAGTCCGTGGCCCCTGGCTCGCCAGGACGTGATCGAGCTTGTCGTCAGTTTTCGACGGACTGTAGCCCGGATGATCACGACTGAAACGATGCGCCAATCGTCGACCGTCGGCGCCCTCGACAGCGCACAAGCCCACGATGGTGAGAGTGGCGAGCCACTCCGGCTCGGGCAGGGCACTACGATCTTCGTAACAGTGACGCAAAAAGCTGCAGCCCCGATAGATTGGCCGTAGGTTGGCCGGCGTCCCTCCGATGAGAACCCCGCCAGCAGGCCGCACCACTCCGATCGGCGAGCGACCATCAAACAGGGACACGGCGCTGCTCACCGTCGGCGCCTCGGCCAGGGCATCGAAGTCGGCCGGGTCGTAGCGCGCCTCATCGACATGGGGCACTCGCGGGAACTGATCCACCGTTACATAACGACGGTCGGACACACGGCTTCTCTGATGTTTCGCCGTCTTGTGGTTGATCGTTCCCGGCAGCCGCAGCAGCTGCGCCAGATTTGCCGTATTGTCGACCCGCCAGCCGCGCTCCTCAGCGGCGCTGAAGAGGGCGCCCTGCACCCGTCTCACCAACCCCTTGGCGTCGACCCGAGCCGCTCGGGAATCGAGCTGCAAGGGCTGACGCAGCAGCCAGTAGACGTGAAAGCCACCCCCTGAGTCGACAATGATCGACGGTGGCTTCGGCACCGCATCGAGCAGCCCGAGGGCAGCGTCGCGATCGGGCGGCAAACGATCGCTTGCATGTCCCGGACCGGCCACATCAAGATCCGCCCAAATCGCGGTCATCATCGCCGCCGAAACCTCGCAACCCCGAACCGAACGAGGGTGATCCGCGGTAGGCGGCGGCGGGCGATCTTCACTGCGCTGACTTTGTCCTGCAGCACAACACTGAAATAGACGTCACGAGACTTGCGATATTGGTGCGCCAACCGCGCTGCTTGGTCGAGATTGTGCAGCCAGTCACTGTTTTTTGTGCCACCGCGGCGAGACTTGGTCCATAACACCAACCGGGCGGGCGAAATCGGCTCGGGGAAGAGGGTCTGAAGGAATTGCAACGGGGTGACCTGTGGCATAGGGCCTCCGAGAATTGGCTGGAAAAGAACACCACGAGGCTCGGGACGAAGAGGCCGCAGGGCACGGGTCGCAAGGAGTCGACATGGGTTTTCCCTCGCCTCCCCGGCCCGAGCCCTCGTGGTGTCAGCGTCGCTTCAACCGCAATCGCTGACCGCTAGGCGGTCGACGATTTGGCCGACGTTGCCGACGACGATGTGTCGTTGGCCGGTTTGGCTGGCGCCGTTATCGCTTTGGCTGGCGCCGTGAACGGCTTGGCTAGCGCCGCTGGGCTCCGCCCCGTCGACCCGGTCTCCAGCCCGCTGTCCGACGTCCCTGCCACGTCTGTCGCACCGCTCGAAGCCTGACTCGACGCATCATCACCCTGATCCGACGGCACACCACCCTGCTGCGAAGCGCCACCTGTCGGCTCGGACGCTGTCCTGCCGTCCGCCGCATCGGAGCTCGAACCCTCGGTCGCCCCCTCCGTCGTCGCGTCCTCTTTCGGCTTGCGTGCGCGATGCCGCGACAACCGAATACGCTTCGCCACCCCCGGGTGCCCGGCGTAAGCGGTGACCGCTTCCAGCAAGCGACCGGCGAGGACCACCTCCTGCTCCTCTGCTTCCAGCAGCTGCTCCTTGGCGGCCAGCGACGCACTCGACGCTTGGGTCCCTTGGTGCAGACTGCGCACCGACTGTCCGAGGATCTCGAGAGGGCCGTCGAATCGATGTGCAAACAGCTCCAAATTAGCACTGATGTCGAGCCGCAGCGGCGGCCGCCGGAACTCCGGATTCAGCAGGTTGCGGCGCAGGCGATTGCCCAGGCGTTGCAACTCGCTAGCATCCAGTGGCACCTCGACGTCATATTCCTCCCAGAAGGTCTCACTAGCCCCAGGGCCGTAGATCACATCGAGCAGCTGCTTGGAATCGATCAGCAGTTGACGAACCTCTTGTAAAGCGCCGTCGCGCAAAGATCGATCCTGTCGATCTTCCCGCAGCTCTGATCGCAGTGCGTCTTCGATCATGACCAGACCATCATGTTTGGTGGTCAAGTCGTCACCAACATAGGTCAGGATGCGGTGGAAGCCCATAAAATCCTCCCCCTCCGGCAGACGGTCACGCCACCGATCGAGCAACGAATTGACGATCAGGTCGCGGTGCTCGAAGGCTGCTCCCGCGAGCCGCCCACAGAGCTTTCCAACATCGGTAATCATTTTGTAAGGCATAACGTTCGTTCCTATGGAAAGGCTGGGGGGCTCGAGCCCCGGGTCGCTACCCGGGGGGATCGGCCCCTCAGCCAGATCAGTTAGAGGTCGCGGCTCTCCGGCGCCTGAGCGGCGTCGTCGACTGCGGCCGTGGTTGTCGTGGCGGCTGTGGTTGTCGTGGCGGCCCTGTCGACCACCTCCTCCGATGCCGGCTCCAGCGCTTTCGCCAGCGCCGCATCCACCGTCTGCGCGACATCGAAGTCGCCCTCGGTGAGAATCTGCGGTGCATCAACACCGAGAGTCAGCTCAACCTCGCTGCCGTCGATCTTCACGATCGGCGTGGCGCCGAAGCGTTCAGCGATCGCACCCACCTCGCGGCTGACAAAGTCCGCCGCCAGCTGGAAGCTCGCAAAACGATGTTGGAAGCGGATCGCCACCGGCACCGTCACAATGCTCCAGCCACTGGCCAGCTCCTTGCTACGATCGGCGATGCGCTCCTTGGTCATCGGCACGTCAAACGACGGCAGAAGGTCGTTTTGAGTGCGTTCTGGTTTCATGCGCGGGCCACGCCAGCGCGACAAGTACTCTCGAAACAATTGCCAAGTTTTCATCGGCTTTATCCTCAAGTTGGTTTCGAACGGTTTCGTTGGCCGCGGTCCGGCGTCCCGTCCACGGCGATGTAGAAACGAGCCATCCCAGATGGCCCGTGGCGCCCTAACTCAGCCTTCGCACAGCGCGGAAGCTTGTTCGTGACAGCAGCCTAGGGGCTTGCCACTCACAAAAAAATCGTAAGGGGAGCCCCGGCCTCAACCAACAGAATCAAATTGATAAAACAGCAACTCGGAGCGGCGGGGGCGCGGCTGCTCCGAGCGGATCTATAATGCTTCTATAGAGATAGAATTCTCAGCGAGAGATCACGCTCCCGCGAGCCTCGACAGAGTGATCCGTATTCAGAAGCGAGGTGCTCTTTTAGTGCCGATAAAAAAATCGACGAGCAGTATAACTCGAGTATAAATGGCCTCGAATGATTATATTTATACTCGCTGTCGCACCGTCTCACCCTAGTCGAGTCTTGTCGAGTCGACCCCAGCCAAGAGGTCTGGAATGCCAGCAAACACCTTCATCCACATCAAGTCCGCCAAGTTTCCGACACTTCCTGGCGAGGACGAGGAGCTCGTCAATGAAGGAACCTACGGCAAAGCGCTGGCCCATTACCTCCAGGCTGAACTGGCGAAGCGATCGTATGACGTACCCTTCGTCTGCTGTGAAGATTGGGGCTGGTGGGTCGAGATTAAAGGGCAGCCCTTCGTACTAGGAATCTGCGTTTATTGCTCCTTCGAATTAGCTGAAACGGAAGAGCTGTGCGTGACGGTCAGTATGGAACCTGGACGGCGGTGGAGTTGGAGGCGGTTCGGATTCATCGACACCAGCGCCCGAGTTGGTCAACTCAACACCGACTTGCGGGAAATTTTTGAAGTGGACTCCGAGGTTGAGATCCTCGGGTTTCCTGAAACCTATCCGTTGGAATAGCGGCTGGCTGGAGCTGAACGGACGAGACACCGAACCAGGAGACCTGCGATGTGTCGGAAGCGGGAATCAATGGATCCATTGGGTTATAGATCGGCTTTCCACTTACCCTCACAGGCCCAGTGAGTTCTGATCGTGAGCTCATATCGGTGTGCGAATCGTTGTCGAACCACTCCCGGCTCGTTGAGGTGAAAGGCTCCTTGGTAGCGGCTGATTGCGTCGACAGCCTCGTCTTCGGGTGTCTTCTCCGCGAACCACGATCGGATGCCACAGCCGAGGGAGCGCAGCCCGTCAAACAAAAAGAGCGCCAGGACGAAGCAGACCAGCGCACCAAACATCAGGAGCGGGAGTAGTCGAGAGAATTCAAGCCAGCTGTTCATGGAGCGACCTCCTTATTCAGGATTACGTGTCACCGGCGTACGTATTCGCTGAGGGGATTCGCTGGACCATGCCGAAAACCTAAACGATATGGCATCCCCCCCGGTAATCGGTTGGAAGCCTTGAAAGGAAATCTCGCAGGATTCTACAGCCTCCGGATCAATGCTCAGTGGCGAGTGATCTTCCGCTGGACAGCTTCCGGACCCGTCGATGTGGATATCCGCGACTACCACTGAGGAACCATCAATGAATGAGTTAATCCGACGGAGAAAACCTACCAGCCCTGGCGAGATTCTCAGGGAAGAATTCTTGGTTCCTCTTGCAGTGACTCAGAGGCGGCTGGCCGATCACCTTGGCTACGACGTCAAGGTGATCAACCGCCTCGTCAACGAACGTACTTCGGTGAGCGCCGAAATGGCCTTGAAGTTGGGGGCTACCTTTCGGACCACGCCGGAGTTCTGGCTCAATGCCCAGAAGGCGGTCGATCTCTTCCATGCGGCCAGCCGGATCACGGAGCTACCAAGGGCCCTTCTCAAAGTCAGCTGAGATCGGCTCTTCACCGCCCCGGCGCTCTCACTCCCCCTCCAACAGCCCTCTAGATTCACCCCCGATTTGAGTGGCACCGATTTGAGTGCCCATCGAGCGTGCCACCCGAGTCGGGATTCGAGTCGGGGATTCCACCTGAGCCGGGGATTCAGACAGGGATTCCAGAGAGTCCATCGCCGAACCACTGCAGCGAGACGAAATCCTTGTGACCTGCCTCGGTCTGCTGAGGGTCTCGAGACGCGCTTCCAGGATAGAAGACCGGCGAATCGAGACTCAGGATACGCAAACGAATAAAGCGATCCTTGCCTGGGCGCTTCGCCGGCAAGCCGAGTCCATACCTTTGCTTAGAAGGCTGTCGAAGATCGAGTTGAAAGCGTTCTTTCCCGGCTGATCGCAGCCTCAGAGCTGCAACCAGCTATCCAGGCGCCTTGGTTGGTCCCGCCCGGCTACAAGGCCATCCCGCGTCACATGGCACAAACGGCCGCGGAGGAGGAAAACAGCCAGGAGGAAACTCGACATCGTACTCTCCTGCTCGCAACCGCGCCGCGGCTTCGCGGTAGGCCTCGACAAACAGTCGATATGCTTCCTTCATTTGCTGCCGCACAGCCTTCGACGCGGCATGAACCGCTGGGGCGGGCGATCTCTTGGAGCGTTCAGGGCGGTCATGCGGATGCTGCTGACGGATTGCAGCGACGCCGAGCGGTGTCATGCCACCGAGCACGACACGCCGGGCCGATTCTGAATCAACCTCTTCGACGATTAGCGAAATACGTTCCTGCCTCTCCTCGCGCGACAAGTGTCGCCAGCAGGGCAATGGATCGAGCTCGAGCGTGTAGTTTTCAACGAAAGCCTCCGGGGCAGTCGCTTTACCACGACGATTAGCCTCGTATTCCAGCGAGCGATCCCTCCAGAATCCTTCGAGAGGCTTGCCCTCAGTCAAGGCCTCGACACACTGTAACCCTGGCCAGTCTCGGCAGCGCAGGACGAGGTTCTCCTTGGGGCCATGACTGAGAACATACTTCAGTCGGGCAATCCAAGCTTCCTCTTCATCGCTGATCTCGATAGCTCGAAATCGCCGCCCCCAAAACTTCTCGCGCCAATCCACGATGCGACCCGCCTCACGGGCGAGGTTGCTCTTGACGTAGCCGACAAAGTTGGCGAGCTCGTCAACGTCAGAGGCACCCAATAGCCAGTGCATGTGATTGCGGAGCCCGCCGAAGGCATACAGCTCGACCGGATAGAGCTCTTTGGCTCTAGCCATGATGCCGATCGCGATACTTCGAAAGTGGTTGCCGACCGGCAGCAGATACCGCCCGTGTAAGCAACGGGTTGTAACCTCGAACCGGGTGCCGCCGGGATAAACATGTCGGTGTGGTCTTCCCATACCCTACATAAGACGGAAAGCAGGCTTCCAATCTGTCGGACGGAGAGAAAAAATTCGGAAAAGTTGTTGGTCTGCTGAAGCGGGCGAGTTCGTCGCTGTCGCTAAACTGCTGATTCAAAAAGAGAACGATTCGGGTGGCACCCAGAACGCACCCAGGCCACCCAGGCCAGGCCACCCAGGCTAAGCTGCTGATTTTAAAACAGAACGATTCGGGTGGCACCCAGAACGGCACCCAGAACGGGTACGTTGAGAACGAACTCGGCGACACCCGCTGCGCCACACCTTGCCCAGGTATACCCGCGCAAGGTATACTACCCGCTGTATGGCGATACAAAGCTTCACAAACCCCAAGGTCGAACGATTCTTTCAAGAGGGTCGGATACCCAAAGGGGTGGGCTGGGGCGGGCTGGCAAAAATCGCCATCCGAAAGCTCGATCTGCTCGACTATGCCGGAGCCTTGAACGATCTGGCATCGCCACCCGGCAACCGATTGGAAGCCTTGAAAGGAAATCTCGCAGGGTTCTACAGTGTCCGGATCAATGCTCAGTGGCGAATGATCTTCCGTTGGACCCACTCTGGACCCGTTGATGTGGATATCCGCGACTACCACTGAGGTATCACCGATGAACGAAATCATCCGACAGCGAGAACCTACCAGTCCTGGCGAGATCCTCAGGGAAGAATTCTTGGTTCCTCTCGCGATGACTCAGAAGCGACTGGCCGATCACCTAGGCTACGACGTCAAGGTGATCAACCGCCTCGTCAACGAGCGTACTTCGGTGAGCGCCGAAATGGCTTTGAAGTTAGGCGCTACCTTTCGGACCACGCCGGAGTTCTGGCTCAATGCCCAGAAGGCTGTCGACCTCTACCATGCCGCCAAGCGGATCGCTGAGTTACCCAGCCCCTTACTCAAAGTCAGTTGAGCCGATTATTCGTCTGACCGCGCGCGGAAATACACGAACACATAGAAGATGCCCATCTCGGGAACCCGGATCAGGGAGCTGTAGACATCGGCCCCCGAGATTTGGACCCCAGGATGAAGGTGAGCCTTGACGGCGCGCGGCTGGATCTGCCCTTCTTTCATCATTCGCTCGATGCCGTCGGCCTTCACTTCGGTCTTGAACCCCACCGGCAAAACCGCAACCAACTCGGCTTGTGTGAGATCTTTGCCGAGGGCTCCCTCGTGGATGTGGGCGGATTCGAACTCCCTCGTCATGTATCGATAGACGCGGTGAAGCGCGGCAAAGGCCGCGTCCCGGTCTTGGCCGGAATACACCCAGACCTGAATCAGGCTCAACCCCTCGGGTCCGAAGACGAAAGAGACGTTGGCTGGCAGCTCTTCAAAGGCACCGTTGGCGGTTTCGACGCCGCCGGTCGACTGCACGTCAGTGTATGGGCCATGCGCCTCTACCGCCGTCACCTCGGCACGTTCCATTCCCAACTGCCAAGGGCCAAATCCGG
>JAJCXQ010000920.1 GCA_029263355.1 Acidobacteriota bacterium
CAGTAGCCGTCGCAGTCCTCTTCCATGACGGTAGATGAAAGGTAAAGCGAAACCCCTTCCGGCAGGCCACGCTCGACGAGCATCTTGGCGCCATAAGCCATGCAGGCGATCGCCGGCAGCTCATCTACCGCACCGCGGCCCCAGATCTTGCCGTCCTCGTGTTTGCCTTCGAATGGATCGAAGTCCCACGACGCGGGATCACCCACCCCGACACAGTCGAAGTGACCGTCGAGCAGGATCTTGAACGGCCCGGTGCCGATGCGCGCCACCACGTTGCCTAGGCGGTCGAAAAAAACCTCGTCGAAACCCAGCTTTTCGTATTCCTGGCGAATGCGTTCGGCGCGCTCACCTTCCTCGAGACTCTCAGATGGGATCGCGATCATCTCGCGTAGGAACTTGACGATCTCGTCGCGGTGACTTTCGGCGGCGTCGAGCGCTGCTTTGGCTGCGTCCATACTGCGGGGTCCTCCAGGCGTTGATATGCCGTCGTGTGTCATGTGGGTTGAGGCAGAGCTTCTTGCCGAGATCGGATCTGGTCGAGAACTCCAGTCTCAGTGTTGAAGGCATCGATTTGGTTGTCCCATTCGGGTAGTCGGTCCTGCAGATCCCGCCAGTACGACGGGCTCCACAGCGTGTCGAGCTCCTCGACGGTTCTACCCTGCTGCTCGACCCAGGTGAAGTATTTGAGATTGTGGATCGCTTTGCGGTCGTTGAAGCGCAGCTCTTTGAGATGGTCGACACTGGTCGCCAGCAAATAGCGTTCGAAGTTGACCACCAGTCCCATTTTGGTGGCGACTCCGCGCTCCTTGCGTAACTCTGTCAGGCGGGTGCGGTACATGTCCATCGAATCGGTCAACGGAATCAGCACCACGTCATTGGCTTCGAGCTCGTAATAGCGGGCGGTCTTGATTGCCGCCAGCAGGTTGCAGATCCCCGAGATGCCGACCAGCGGCAATCGTCGAATAACTTCGTCCGCCACTCCATAGGATTCCAGCACCGAACGCCCTGCGGGCTCGTCAAACAGCCGCAACAGGCGCATGGTGGCCTCGTCGTCGATGGCGGTGACCAGATCGGTGTTGCGCACGTTGTGAATCCACGGGACATGTTTGTCGCCGATGCCCTCGATACGGTGTCCGCCGAAACCGCAGTGCAGCAGCGTCGGGCACTCCAACGCCTCAGCAGCGATGATCTTGCAGCCCGGGAAACGGGCCTTGAGATAGTCCCCTGCTGCCAGGGTGCCGCTGGAACCGGTGGCGCCAACCCAGGCTGCAACGCGCAACGCCCCGGGGCCAGTCTCGGGGGGTTGGGGAGCGGCGGGCCACAGACGGGCATGGGGCGGGCCGGCGAAGCGCGGTTGGATCCTCTGGCCTTGCCGCGCCTCGAGGAGCGGCAAGGCGCGGAACGCAGCTTCTGCCGCCGGGCCGGTGACGCCATAGTGCCACAGATAATTGCCGACCTCTTCGAACTGGTTGAAGATCACCGCTTCCGGTCGGTTCTGGCGGATCTCCCAGCAGGCGTCGAAGATTTCCTTGACGTTCGATTCGGTGCCTGGGGTAGCGATAACTTCCGCATTCATCTTCTTCAGCCATCGAAAGCGTTCGCGACTCATGCCTTCGGGCAAAATCGCCACGGATCGACAGCCCAGCAGTGTGCTGTCGAAAACACCACCACGGCAGTAGTTACCGGTCGACGGCCATACTGCGCTCTGGGTTGTTGGATCGAACTCGCCGTTGACCAGTCGAGGGGCCAGACAGCCGAACGCCGCGCCGACCTTGTGGGCGCCGGTCGGGAAGTGTTTACCTACCAGGCCGATGATTCGAGCCTCGACACCGGTCAGCTCGGGAGGAAACTCGAGGACGTTGACATCGCCGAAGCCACCGGTCTCGGGCTCGTTGTGCCACGAGATGCGGAACAGATTCAACGGATCTGCTACCTGCATGTCGACGTTCGACAATGCCTCGACGACTGCGGGATCGATCGTCCAGGGCTTACGCATCTGGGCGAAGGTAGGAATCAAGACCCCTCGCTCGCGGCACCGGTCGAGGGCACGGGCTCGAATCTCATCGCGGGTGGCGTGGCTCATGGTGTCAACCTCCGGTGAAACGCGCATTATTGCGCTTGAGTTCTACCAGAGATTGGGGCCTCGAGCTAGCACGGTAACCGTGCTTTGGCTGCGCGGCCCAAAGCAGATCCAACGGTTGAACCACTAGTCGTGCGGTCCGAGAAACGGTGTTCCCCAGCCGAGGGCGCGAAAACGGCTCCACAAGGCGGGCGCCGCCTCACGTGCGCGTGCTGCCAGCGCAGAGGGATTGAGCACGGTATGTTGGAAGTCCTCGAGCAGCACCTTGCCGCGGGCCACGGTATGGCGCACCGGTGCTTCGCTGAGTCCGTAGACTAGGTGGCCGAAGGTGTTGTCGGCTCCGAATGGGGTCGGAGGCGGCGCGTCGATAACGATCACGTCGGCGGGGGCGCCTACGGTGAGTGTCCCAAGCAAGGGCTCGTCGAAAAATCTGCGGGCGATCCTTACGTTGTTGCCGAGGAGCTCAGGCAAGGTCTCGAAACCACTCATCGGATCTCGTGTCGCGCCGCGGTGGGTCAGGAAGGCCGAGCGCAAGGCACGTTGGACGGCGGACGACATGCCGTCGGTGCCAAGGCCAACACGGCAGCCATGGTTGCTGGCGACCACCGTGTCGAGGCGGCCGACCCCGTTGTTGTTGTTGGACTCGGGGTTGTGGATCACCGTGGCGCCGAGACGGGCGATCGTTTCGTAGTCTTCCGGTTGCAGGTGAATTCCGTGCGCCAAGAGTGCACGGTCGTCGAGCAAACCGAAGCGCTCGAGACGTTCCACCGGTCCGATGCCGAAGGCCTCGACGGTTGCCGCTACGTCAACCGGGTCTTCGGCGACGTGGATGTGGCAGCCGTCGTGTGTGCCGCGTTGCTCGGCGACTGCTTCTAAAGTTTCGTCGCGCAACGTGAAGCTGGCGTGCAGGCCGAAGACGCCGCGGATCCGCGGGTCCTGTCGCGTTGCGGCTAGGAAACGGAGGTTCTCGTGGATGCCGGCCGCGGCCTGCTGTGGTCCGTTGCGATCTGTGACCTCGTAACACAGCACCGCCGAGAGTCCGGCTCCCCGCATCGCGTCGGCGATCACATCGAGACTACCGTCGATCGCCGAGGGTGAGGCGTGGTGATCGAAGACCGTGGTATTACCCCAGCGCACACAATCGGCCGCACAAAGCTCGGCGGAAACGCGCACCGTCTCGAGATCGAGGGCGCGATCGAGTCGCCACCACAGCCGGTCCAGTACCTCGCTGAAGTTGGTCATGTTGGCGCCGGGGTCAAGCCCGCGAGCAAGAGCGGAATAAAAATGGTGATGGAGATTGACCAGCCCAGGATGGATCACGCCGCCACCGGCATCGAGAAACTGCGCGCCTGGAAACGTCGACGTGAGCTCCGCCTCCTGGCCCACCGCGACGATACGCTCACCTTGCCAGGCCACCG
>JAJCXQ010000921.1 GCA_029263355.1 Acidobacteriota bacterium
CAGCCGCCTCGACTGCCGCGCTCAAAGAGCTATAGGATCCCTTGTGTGGTCTTCCGTCCTTTCGAACGTAGTACTTGTTATCAAAGAAACCGGACGATTTCACGACCTCGAACGTCGAGTGCTTGCCGTAGCGTGTAGCGACTACTTCCATATCTGACATTGCAATCTTCTCCTTCCGATTGAAACATCTGTACCATCTCTTGATACGAGGAAAACTATCCCTGCCATCAAAGATACAATTCCCTTTAAAACGGAACAACTACCGACCCTGATGCGGGCCATTGTTTCGACACAACCAACCTCTCCAATCGTCCTCGAATTAAAATACCCCTCTGTTGTTCTTGACCCCTATCACGTCAACAATGTTCGCGACATCATCCTCGTCTACATCAAAACTGTCAAGATACTCTTCAAGGAGTTCTTTTTCCGAACCAACTAGAACACCATCTGCCATAGCTATATCAATGAGGTTGGCTATAGCCACAAGATGCTGCTCGCTATTCATGGAAGCCGAAGCGAGAGACACACACTCTCTTATTGACTTCAACTTCCACACCTTCAGGGCCGACTCCCAGTCATCTGTAGTCCGACTACCGTCAAGGCGACGAATTATTGCTAATTCATCGTCATCAACCTCGCCGTCTATCGCGACCATGGTGATCGCAGCCAACAACAAACCAGCCTGAGGTGTCAGGGCGATCTCCTGCCTACCTACTAGTTTCTCAAAGAGACCCATCGTTCACTCCATTTTTGTGATTCATTCTGTTCAGCCGCTACATTCAAAGACTACAGGATGCCTGACTCTTTTATGTGAAAATGGAGACCAAATCAGTGTCATGTAAGCGCCTTACGAAACACGATCTGGTCGAATCTCATGTACGTAACTACTCGACCCAAGAGAGTTCCGAGGCACCCTGGACTGATCTCAATATTCACATCACCCATTTGGAATAAATCCCACCCTGATTCAGCCTCGCTGTTTATCAGCAATGTCAATTGCCTAGCCACCGCATCTGCCCCCTCGCTGCCTCTGGTGCTTCCCATGAATGCAACTACTTTGTATTCGAACCCCATACCTTGCCTCCATATCGTTCCTATCGATTCTCAGTCTCTGTATCGCTGACAACAATCAACACGAATCAACACCTTCAATCAACCCCAAAATCAAAGATACAGCTCTGCTGCGATCCGGTGCCGAGATCAACGTACCAACCATACTCTCCGGGCTCGAGATCCGCCTCTGGGGTGACTCGCCAGAGATCGTCTCCAAGCTCCTCTACCGAATAAGGCAGGACCCAATCGTGGTCAGGCTCCGACGCTCGTCGCGAATTACCAAATGTTGCTTTCAACCGCCCTTTCGCCGACGAGATCTTCAGCGAGCGTACGCCATTTCTTTTGTCGGAATCGAGCTTTGCCCAGAAGTACCGCCCACCCGAGAGCTGAGATTTCGACTTCACTAGGAGACTTGGCCTTCGGTCTGTGGTGCGGAGCATCGCTTTCAGGCCGGGGTAATCAAAGAAAGCCAGCATGCCCATGGCGGTCGTTGAGAACTCACCTCGTTGAGCACGGATGAGCTTCTTACCCTCATCGGTTTCGAGCGCTACTCGAATGGTCTCGTGACCGAGATCATCACTCATAAAACCCAGCGGGTTTGCCGCTAGTGCGGAGCCTGCAACCGAAGACCCAGTACTAAAGACAGAATCATCTCCTCCGCCAAGCATTGCCTCGATCACGACTGCGCTGACGCCAGACGCTTTGAGCTCAATCAAGTCATCCACTTCTAGCGCAAAGTCTACCGACTTCGCCTCTCTAATTTTTGCAACAACGACAGCCTCACTAAGCCCAGCCGCAACCATCTTCACGACATCTTGATTGTGTAGTGCTTCGCTAGCACGTTCTTCACTGTAGCCCGGGCTCACTCCCGACAAACCCAGGAGTATCACGGCCGCCAATAGCCAGCCAGTTCGATTGACTTCCACAAGACCTCCCACTTCTTCAGGTTGCTATCTCGCTCCTCTAGCATGCCTCACGGCCAGAGCAACGACTCAACCTCAAACGCGTCAGAATCGACAAAGTGGGCTCATCATTGCCTGCGCAGGGAGCCTGCTGTTGCAGGAGCTTTCTGGGAAGATCTATCGCCAATCGCCGTAAAGCTGAAAGCCGGCCCAGAAGAACGGCACCTGGAGCCGCTGATCGCTGTTATGTATCAAAGTCAGCTGTGCAGCTCTCAGCGCCTGATCTTTGGTCGCGCCACTCTTGAGTTGCCGATGGAAAGTAGTCATCAACTCTGCAGTCGCTTGATCCTCCACCTTCCAAAGCGACGCGGCTACCGACCGAGCTCCGGCGAGTTGGAACGCTCGGGTCAAGCTGACAAGGCCTTCTCCACCGCGATCTTCCCCGAGGGCGGTCTCGCAGGCTGAAAGCACAACGAGCTCGGCGTCGAGATGCAGCTCATCGAGGATCTCGCGTATTTGCAGCAAGCCGTTCTCGGAAACTTGAGTGCTGTCTGCCGGAGTCGCAAAGGCTAACGCCGAGTTGGACGGGAACAGATCGTCGACGGTCCCGTGCGTCGCAAAATGAACGATGCGCACACCACCGCCCAACGCCTTCGCGTTCGCCTCAGTGGCCGCTGGCCCCAAATAGGTGCGCACGCGCTCCGGGGTATAGAGAGCAGCAATGTTCTCGACTTCATGGCGGGTGTAGGGCAATGGCTGCCAGTCGAACAAGGGTATTCCGCCACTGGAATGTGGACCGGAGGGCCGACTAGGGTCTGGCCGCTCACCGACAGAAAACAATGGATCGCCGAACGCCGCCAATTCGATTGGATAGACATAGGCCGCCGGGTTGCGCTGCTCTTTCAACTGCTCGAAGACCGTCGCCGAAAGCGTCAAGTGCAGTGGCTTCCACTCCACCAGATACTGCCGTTCGTCGCCAGGCTCATCTCGCCGCAGAGCACCCCACGGCAAGATATGGAGCGGACCATCCGCAATGATCAGCAGACGTTGACTGGTCTCGATCTGGTCCGAGAATGGCGCGATCAGTGCCCCATATAGCCCCCGAGCCATAACCGTAAACTGTCTGTCCATCTGAGAGCCCGGGCGGCGCACCCGCCGTACTTCGCGAGCGAATGCAGTGCCCCTCTTCGTCAAGGACTCGGCACTGACCTCGAGGACTTCTACCTGTAAAGCGCTGTCTTTCGAGAAAGAGAACGCCACCGTCGACTCCTGGCCAACACTGTAGGACAGGACATGGGTGCCGGGATCAAGGCCGACCCGAAAAGTGGCCAGATCCAGAGGCTCCGGATACCGCGCTGCGGCAAGCTGGGGAGCAGCGAGCCGGATTTCCTCCTCGATATCCCTGGCTTCATCCCGCAGTCGTCCCAGCGTCGTCCTGAGTTGCTGACGCCTTACACCCTTGATCGAGCTCTCGGTATCAAGGCTCTGGCTCAGGGCTTGGTCAATTCTCGCTCCCAGCAGGCGGTGCTTCTGACGGAGCTCCGGCGGCACATCCGCCGCTAAGAGCCCGTCGCGTTCAGCCCACTGCTCCAAGAAACTCTGAGCGCGAGCCCGCTCCGAGACATGGAAAGCTGCCTCTGGCTGCTCGAGTTTCAAACGGGCTCGCAGAGCGTAGTCGTAATAGAAGGCGAAGTCCGCCCGAAAGCTGCCGCGCGCCCCATGTGCTCCGCCGAAACGCGCCATCTGGCCTTCCAAGGCATCCAGAGACATTTCAAAACGCTGACTGGCGGCGGCCAGACGCGGGGGATCCATTTCGTAGTAGAGCAACCCAAGAGTGAACGATGCGGAAGCCGCGTGGACTGTGCTGGGAGCAAGAGTCCGCCAAATCTCGAGAGCAGCCAGGTAGTGAGCTTCAGCCGTGCCGACATCACGCTGGAGATGGGCGATCAATCCCAACGCAGATTGGCTCTCAGCAACCGCAGGGCTTCCCGGCGCCATCCGTTGTTTGATCTCGAGAGCATCCCGGTGCAGTTCTTGAGCCTTGCCTAGATCTCGCCGTACCAACGCCAACGACCCCAGGTGCCCCTTGATCGTCCCTAGATTCGGGTGCTCGGGAGCCTGTTCTTCATAAATACCCAAGGCTTGGCTCAACGCTTCACGCGCTGCTCCAACATCTCCGCGAAGAAGCCCGAGGGAACCGAGGTTGGTCAACGTCCCCGCGACGATCAAGCTGCCAGGTGCGTGCTGCTGCCGGATCTTCAGGCCTTCCTGCAGCAGATCCGAAGCCCGTGACAGCTCACCGCGCTCAACCGCGAGGGTTCCCAGGCTATTCAGCGTATTGGCGACTTGGAGACTACCGGGAGAGATGGCGTTCTTGATCTCTAGAGCT
Organism: Acidobacteriota bacterium; assembly: GCA_029263355.1. Taxonomy (GTDB): domain Bacteria; phylum Acidobacteriota; class Thermoanaerobaculia; order Multivoradales; family J023; genus JAAELT01. Next base: position 4,345 of record JAJCXQ010000921.1, read on the forward strand.
CGTTGATAAAAGACCCTGGCCCCAGCAAGATCCCCCAGATCACTCGCGACCGCTCCCATGTTATTGAGACAGCCAGCCATCTCGAGACCTCGCGGAGCAGCTTCTTCAAAAATGATCAGCGCCTGCCGCAGCCGTGACATCGCGCCTCTCGAGTCGCCACGTTGAGCCGCAATCATCCCTAGGCTGTTCAGAGTCTGCGCCTGGCCGACACGACCCAAGGCATCGCGCCTCTTCAGTGCGAGAATCTGCTGATGGAGTTGCTCGGCCACCTCGAGGTTTCCGGCATCCGCTTCGAGACTTGCCAACACCGACAGGGTTTCGACGTTCTCGGAGGCTTCTGGCTGGCTCGCTCGATCGGCCACCTGCCCTTCCTTCAATAGGCGCTCAGCAAGTTCTAGATCTCCCTCCATCCTGGCAAGAGCTCCTTGGTTGTGCAGGATGATGCCAATCGCCGGGTCTCGAGGTGCATGTGTCCGGTAGATCGCCTGCGCTTGCTGGAAAAGAACCTGCGCCTCGTTCGCATCACGACGCGAAAACGCCAATGCGGCGAGATCCCCCAGGCTCTGAGCCAAGGCAAGACTCTCCCCAAAGGCCGCCTGGCGGAGCTCCCGCGCAGCATCATAGGCTTGGCGAGCCGCGACGAGGTCTCCTTGCTTTTCGTAACTCGAGGCGATCGTCCGCCAGATGACGGACTGCGGGAAAGGTTCCTGAGCCTCTTCTAAAGCCGATCGAAACGCGGCCAACTGCTGCGCCAGACCTTCATGCATCGTGCCAACAACGAAGTGCATCCAGCTTCTCAAGCGCCAGTCTTCGGCGGTTGTCGCCAGATCCATGCACAACGCCTCCGCCTCCGACGGTGAAAGAGCGCCCTCACCTCTCAGGAAAGCCTCCAGGCGAGCATCCGGAACCCGTTGTACAAGGGACTGATTCCATTTCCCTGGCGCTACCTTTAGAAAGGTGATCAGGTCGCCACGGCGGACGGTCAACTCGACGACTCCGCGAGGAGCCTGCTCGAGGGCCAGCCACATGTAGTCGAAGGCTGTGTCGATCGAACCTCGAGCTTCGTCGGGATTGGCTGGTGGCGACGGCAGCCGACGCCATTCCAAGAGGATATCTCCGCTCTCTACACCCGCTTTCGCGAACGCGGAGCCCACCTCGACGTTGTAGACCACAACTCCACGGACTTGATGTGCGCCTGGATCTTCAGCCGCCGAGCCCCCATAC